>NZ_DASRSY010000397.1:0-23511 GCF_035656215.1 Paraburkholderia sp. | reverse complement strand
TGATGTCCTTGAAAAGCGCGCGCAGCTTTTCGAACGGGTAGGGCTGAAGGGAGTCGAGTAGCGGGTTCACTGGGCGGATCGAGCCTGATCGAAGATGGGCGCAGACAGATGCTGGGAAGTGCTGGGTACGCGCGCTGATGGCAAAGCGCCTGGAAGGCGCGAAAACGGTGGCAGCGGCGGCGAACGAATGATTATAACGTGGCGCGCGGCCGTCAGGACGCCGCGCAACCCGCCAGGCAGCGCAGGCAATGCGACGCAGCGGGAACGACGCGAACCGCGGACGGTTCGCGCAAAAAAGAAGCAGGAGCAGCAATGGTCGTAGCAGCAAGGCAGACATCCGAACGATTTGGACGATTCGAACGAAGGGGGCGCAGGAACGCCGCCGTCGGCAAAGTCGGCCACCCCGCCCGCAGGAGCAGCAACCGCCGCGGGAGTGCCGCACCATGAGCAACTGGCTTCGTAATGGCTGGCCCACCCTCGCGATCATGCTGGGCGCCTCCGTGTGGGGCATGATCTGGTACCCGCTGCGCATGCTGAATGCGCTCGGCGTGACCGGCACGGCGGCAAGCGCACTGACGAGCGCCGCTGGTTGCCTGTTCGTTCTGCTGGTCCGTTATCGTGCGCTCAAGACCGTGCGCTGGCACTGGCTGCTGCCGGCTCTCGCGCTGGCAGCGGGCGTGACCAATCTCGGCTTCGTCTGGGGCTCGATCCACGGCGAAGTGATGCGCGTCCTGCTGCTGTTCTATCTCACCCCCGCCTGGACCGCGCTCTTTGCGCACTTCATCCTGCACGAACGGCTGACCTGGGCGGGCGCGGGCCTCGCCGCGTTGTCGCTGGCCGGCGCGATGACCATGCTCTGGTCGCCGCAACTGGGCCTTCCGGTGCCCGGCAACCTCGCCGAATGGGCAGGACTTGCGGGCGGCATGGGCTTCGCGATGAGCAACGTGCTGATCCTCAAGACAAGCCGCGTGCTGCCTGAGATGAAGCCCGAAATGCGCACTGCGACGATCTTCGGTGGCGCGGCGATTTTCAGCGCCTGTGCGTCGCTGTTCGAAGCGATGCCCGCACCGCCCACCGGTGCGCATCTCGGCACGGCCGCGTTGCTAGTGCTCGGCCTCGGTTTTCTGCTGGCGTCCAACAATATGCTCGTGCAGTATGGACTCGCGCGCGTGCCGGCCAATCGGGCCTCGATCATCATGCTGTTCGAAATCGTGGTCACGGCTTTGTCCGCGTGGCTCTTCGCCGGCGAGACGCCGGGCCCGCGCGAATGGGCCGGCGGCGCGTGCATCGTGCTGGCGTCGGCACTGTCCAGTTGGGTGCACCGGACCCGTGCCTTGCCGCCTGATCCGGCCAATCAGGATGTGGGGCTCGACGTCGATGACGACGCAGACCGTAAGGACGGTAAGAACCGCTCACGCGCGATGGTATGATTGCCCCTCATTAGCTGACGCACGCTTCACGGCGTGCGATTGGCGCCCGTATCGCGGGGTTTCGCGGGCCGTTTCGCTGCATCGGCGAACGGCTGGCGCGACCTTCACGAGCCACTTTTTATTTTCCCTTTTCAAACAGCGAAATCGCCGTGCGTCTGACCTCGATCAAACTCGCTGGCTTCAAGTCATTCGTCGATCCCACGCATTTCCAGGTCCCGGGCCAGCTCGTTGGCGTGGTCGGACCGAATGGGTGCGGCAAGTCCAACATCATCGACGCCGTGCGCTGGGTGCTCGGCGAATCGCGCGCTTCCGAGCTGCGCGGCGAGTCGATGCAGGACGTGATCTTCAATGGCTCGACCGCGCGCAAGCCCGGTAGCCGCGCCAGCGTCGAACTCGTGTTCGACAACGCCGACGGCCGTGCCGCCGGGCAGTGGGGGCAGTATGCCGAAATCGCCGTCAAGCGCGTGCTCACGCGCGACGGCACCTCGAGCTACTACATCAACAATCTGCCGGCGCGCCGCCGCGACATTCAGGACATCTTCCTCGGTACCGGTCTCGGGCCGCGTGCATACGCGATCATCGGGCAGGGCATGATCGCGCGCCTGATCGAGGCGAAACCGGAAGAGCTGCGCGTGTTCCTCGAAGAAGCCGCGGGCGTATCGAAGTACAAGGAACGTCGCCGCGAGACGGAGAACCGTCTGCATGACACGCGCGAGAACCTGATTCGCGTCGAAGACATCGTCCGCGAACTTGGTGCGAATCTCGAGAAGCTCGAGGCGCAGGCGGTCGTCGCGACCAGGTACAAGGATTTGCAGGCCGACGGCGAAGAGAAGCAGCGTCTGTTGTGGCTGTTGCGCAAGAACGAAGCCGGTGGCGAGCAGGAACGCCAGCAACGCGCGATCGAACAGGCGCAGATCGACCTCGAAGCGCAAACCGCGAAGCTGCGCGAAGTCGAAGCGCAGCTCGAAACGCTGCGCGTCGCGCACTATTCCGCCAGCGACGCGATGCAGGGCGCGCAAGGCGCGTTGTACGAGGCGAATGCCGAAGTCAGCCGCCTTGAGGCCGAAATCAAGTTCATTGTCGAATCGCGCAACCGTGTGCAGGCGCAGATCGCCGCATTGACCGCGCAGCGTGAGCAGTGGCAGTCGCAAGCCCAAAAGGCGCAAGACGATCTCGAAGACGCGGAAGAACAACTGGCTGTCGCCGAAGAAAAAGCTGCGCTGGCCGAAGACGAAGCCGCCGGCAAGCATGATGCGATGCCGGCGCTAGAAGCCCGCTGGCGCGATGCGCAGACCGAACTGAACGCCGAGCGCGGCGGTATCGCGCAGACCGAACAGGCACTCAAGCTCGAAGCCGCGCATCAGCGCAATGCCGATCAGCAATTGCAGCAGTTGCAGCAGCGTCACGAGCGGCTGAAGTCGGAAGCGGGCGGCCTCGATGCGCCCGACGAAGCGCAGCTCGAAGACCTGCGCATGCAGCTCGCCGAGCACGAAGAAATCCTGCATGACGCGCAGACCCGTCTCGCCGACGCGCAGGAAACGCTGCCGCGTCTCGACGGCGAACGGCGCGCTGCCCAGGAGCGCGTGCAGTCGGAGAATGCTCAGATTCATCAGCTTGACGCACGCCTTGCCGCGCTCAAGCAATTGCAGGAAAACGTCCAGACCGAAGGCAAGATCCAGCCGTGGCTCGAAAAGCATGAGTTGAGCGGCTTGCCGCGTCTGTGGAAGAAGCTGCACGTCGAAGCCGGCTGGGAAGCCGCGCTGGAAGCGGTGCTGCGTGAGCGGCTCGCCGCGCTGGAAGTGTCGAACCTCGACTGGGTCAAGGCGTTCGCCACCGATGCGCCGCCGGCCAAGCTCGCGTTCTACGCACCGCCGGCAGCCGGTCAGCCGGTTGCGACGCCAGCGGCTTTGCGTCCGCTGCTGTCGCTGGTTCGTATCGACGATGCAGGTATTCGCGCCGTACTGAACGACTGGCTCGGCCTCGCCTTCGTCGCTGACGATCTGCAACAGGCACTCGCCATGCGCTCGCAGTTGCCGGAAGGCGGCTCGTTCGTCGTGAAGGCCGGTCACGTCGTGACGCGTGTCGGCGTCCAGTTGTATGCCGCCGATTCCGAACAGGCCGGCATGCTGGCCCGTCAGCAGGAAATCGAAAATCTGGGCCGTCAGGTGCGTGCGCAAGCCTTGCTCGCCGATGAGGCGAAGGCCACCGCGATCCGCGCGGAAGCCGCGCACACGCAAGCTGCACAAGCTTTGACCGACGTACGTCAACAGTCGGAGCGCGCGACCCAACGCGTGCACGCATTGCAGATGGACGTGCTCAAGCTCGCGCAAGCGCATGAGCGCTACATGCAGCGCAGCACGCAAATCCGTGAAGAGCTCGAAGAAATCACCGCACAGATCGAAGAGCAGCGCGCATTGCGTGGTGAATCGGAAGCGAATTTCGAGCGTCACGACTCCGAACTCGCCGAATTGCAGGCGCGTTTCGAAGATCACCAGATGGCCTTCGAAGCACTCGACGAACAGCTCACCGCCGCGCGTGCTCAATCGCGCGATCTCGATCGGGCCGCTACTGACGCGCGCTTCGCCGCGCGCAATATGGCGAACCGCATCGACGAATTGAAGCGCAGCATCCAGGTCTCGCACGAGCAGAGCGAACGCGTCGCTGCGTCGCTGGAAGATGCGCGCGCCGAACTGGAAACGATCAACCAGCAAACCGCGCACACCGGCTTGCAGGACGCGCTCGATATCCGCGCGGTCAAGGAAGAAGCGCTGCACGCCGCACGCCTCGAACTGGACGATCTGACCGCCAAGCTGCGTGCCGCCGACGAAACCCGTCTGAGCGCCGAGCGTGCGCTGCAACCGCTGCGCGACCGCATCAACGAATTGCAGTTGAAGGAACAGGCCGCGCGCCTGAGTGGCGAGCAGTTCATCGAACAACTGGCTGAAGCTGGCGTCGATGAAGCGCAATTGCAGGCCAAGCTCACGCCGGACATGAAGCCGTCGTATCTGCAAGGCGAGGTCACGCGGATCAACAACGCGATCACGGCGCTCGGCCCGGTCAACATGGCCGCGCTGGATGAACTGAAGGCGGCGAGCGAGCGCAAGACATTCCTCGATGCGCAATCGGCCGACCTGAACAACGCGATCGAAACGCTCGAAGACGCGATCCGCAAGATCGACGGCGAAACGCGTACGCTGCTGCAAGGCACCTTCGACGAAGTGAACCGTCATTTCGGCGAGCTGTTCCCGCGTCTCTTTGGCGGTGGCCAGGCCAGGCTGATCATGACCGGCGACGAGATTCTCGACGCCGGCGTGCAGGTGATGGCGCAGCCGCCGGGCAAGAAGAATTCGACGATTCACCTGCTGTCAGGCGGCGAGAAGGCATTGACCGCCACCGCGCTGGTGTTCGCGATGTTCCAGCTGAATCCCGCGCCGTTCTGTCTGCTCGACGAAGTGGACGCGCCGCTCGACGACGCCAACACGGAACGCTTCGCGAACCTCGTGCGCGCGATGTCGGACAAGACCCAGTTCCTGTTCATTTCGCACAACAAGATTGCGATGGAAATGGCGCAGCAACTGATCGGCGTGACCATGCAGGAGCAGGGTGTGTCGCGAATCGTTGCCGTCGACATGGAATCGGCTGCCGGTTTCGCCCAGAATATCGTTTGAGTTTTCGTTTAAGTTGATCATCGCGGGCGTCCGCGTTCAGCGCAGCGGCCATCGGCCGCGCGACACATGGGGCGGGTGCATAGCCGCGCAGACAGAAGAATTGCTGATGGAGCATGCATGGACGAGTTGACACTCGGTTTGATCGGCGCGGGCGCCGTGGTGGTCGGGGGCGTGGTCGTGTACAACGCGTGGCAAGGCGCGAAGGTGCGCCGCAAGATGCCGCGCCCGATGCCGGCCGATGCCGCCGAAAGTTTCGCGCGGGACGATCAGGAAGAGCAGAGCCCGTTTATCGAACCGGCCCGGCCGACCACGCGGCGCGAACCGGTAGTGGGTCCAGACACGGCGGGGGAAACCGCTGCGGCACGCGTCGAGCCGACTTTTGGCGCAACGGCCGCGCCGCTCGATACGCCGGCCGATATTCAGGCCGAGACGACTACGCCGAACGGCTATCCAGAAGCTGAGGGCATTGCTGAAGCCGAAGGCGGTGTGGTGGGTGAAACGGGCAAGACTTCGCAAGCCGGTGAACCGGTCGAGCCGATCCTGCCCGCGGCCACAACGATTTCGTCGGCGCCCCCGGCTATCGTCGATCGCCGCATCGACTGCATCGTGCCGATTCGTCTGAACGGCCCGGTGGCCGGCGACAAGGTGATTCCGCTCGCGCAACGTCTGCGCCGTGCCGGCAGCAAGCCGGTACATATCGAAGGCAAGCTCGAAGGCGGGGCCTGGGAGCTGCTGCAGAACGGCGCTCGCTATGAAGAGCTGCGCGCGGCCGCGCAATTGGCCAATCGTAGCGGGGCGCTCAACGAACTGGAATTCTCTGAGTTTGTGACCGGCGTGCAGCAGTTTGCCGATGCACTCGACGCATCGCCGGAATTCCCCGACATGCTCGAAACGGTGGCGATGGCGCGCGAACTCGACGGCTTCGCCGCGCAGTGCGATGCGCAACTGTCGATCAACGTGCTCTCCGACGGAGCGCCGTGGTCGGCCAACTATGTCCAGGCAATCGCGTCACAGGACGGCCTGCTGCTCTCGCGCGACGGCACGCGCTTTGTCAAGCTCGACTCGAAGCAGAGCCCGGTGTTCATGCTTCAATTCGGCGACACCAATTTCCTGCGCGACGACCTGACCTACAAAGGCGGCCAGATGATCACGCTGGTGCTGGACGTGCCGGTCGCTGACGAAGACATCCTGCCGTTCCGCCTGATGTGCGACTACGCGAAATCGTTGGCTGAGCGCATCGGCGGGCGGGTGGTCGACGACGGGCGCCGTCCGCTGCCGGAAACCGCGCTGCTGGCGATCGAAAAGCAGTTGATGACGCTCTACGCAAAGCTCGAACAGGCGGGTATTCCGGCGGGTTCGCCGGCGACCCGGCGTTTGTTCAGCCAGTAACGGTTCTGCTTTTTTATGTTGTACTCAACGGCCGCACGATGTGCGGCCGTTGGCGTTTTCGGTGGCCGTTTCACAGTAATGCCGAACGCACGAAACTGGCCATTCGGCCGATGTAAAGGGGCACGCTTCCTGCGATAATCCAATGTCTGAATTCCATTGAAGAAGCGTCCGACAGCATGGCCCGAACCCCCGCCTCAAACCCTGCAACCAGCGCTCCCGCAGAGCGGGCCGCGTGGCTGCGCGCGGAACTCGAACGCGCCAATTACGCGTACTACGTGCTCGACCAGCCGGACTTGCCGGACGCGGAATACGACAAGCTCTTCAAGGAACTGGAGCGAATCGAGACGGAGCATCCGGATCTGATCGTGCCGGATTCGCCCACCCAGCGCGTGGGCGGCGAGGCGTCAACCGGTTTCGAGCCGGTTTTGCACGACCAACCCATGCTTTCGCTGAACAACGGCTTCGAGGACGAAGACATCGTCGCGTTCGACAAGCGCGTCGGCGACGCGCTCGGCAAGAACGCGAGCGAGCCGCCGGTGCCGGTGGGTTACGCGGCTGAGTTCAAATTCGACGGCCTCGCTATCTCGCTGCGTTACGTCGACGGCACGTTCGTCCAGGCGTCCACGCGAGGCGACGGCGCCACCGGCGAGAACGTCACCGAGAACGTCCGCACGATCCGTTCCATTCCACTCAAGCTCAAGGGCAAGCGCGTGCCGCATGTGCTCGATGTGCGCGGCGAAGTGCTCATGTTCAAGCGCGATTTTGAGCGCCTGAACGAGCGTCAACGGGCTGCTGAGCAGAAGGAATTCGCCAATCCGCGTAATGCTGCCGCGGGCAGCCTGCGGCAGCTCGATTCGAAAATCACCGCGCAGCGCCCGCTGTCGTTCTTCGCTTATGGAATCGGTATGCTCGAAGGGTTCGAGATGCCGGCCACGCATAGCGAACTGCTCGACTGGTACAAGGAACTCGGCTTGCCGGTGAATGGCGAGCGGGCGGTGGTGCAGGGCGCCGAAGGCTTGCTGGGATTCTTCCACGGGGTAGGCGAGAAGCGCGACACACTGCCTTACGATATCGACGGCGTTGTCTACAAGGTCAACCGGCGCGATGAGCAGGACGCGCTCGGCTTTGTCTCGCGCGCGCCGCGTTTTGCATTGGCACACAAATTCCCCGCGCAGGAAGCGTTGACCAAACTCGTCGCGATCGACGTGCAGGTCGGCCGCACCGGTGCGATCACGCCGGTTGCGCGGCTGGAGCCGGTGTTCGTCGGCGGTGCGACGGTGACGAACGCGACGTTGCACAATGAAGACGAAGTGCGCCGCAAGGATATCCGCATCGGCGACACGGTGATCGTGCGGCGCGCCGGCGACGTGATTCCCGAAGTGGTAAGCGCGCTGCTCGACCGCCGCCCTGACGACGCCCGCGAGTTCGTCATGCCCACGCACTGCCCGGTGTGTGGTTCGAGCATCGAACGGCTGCCGGACGAGGCGATTGCGCGCTGCACGGGCGGGCTGTTCTGCCCGGCGCAGCGCAAACAGGCGTTGTGGCACTTTGCGCAGCGGCGGGCGCTGGATATCGACGGACTCGGCGAAAAGATCATCGATCAACTCGTCGAGCAAAATCTGGTGCGTACGCCGGCCGATCTGTTCAACGTCGGCTTTGCAACACTTGCTGAACTCGACCGTTTCGCCGAAAAGTCCGCGCAGAATCTGCTCGACTCGCTCGAAAAAGCCAAGCACACCACGCTGGCGCGCTTTATTTACGCACTCGGTATCCGGCATGTCGGCGAATCGACGGCGAAAGATCTGGCCAAACATTTCGGCTCGCTGAATCCAATCATGGATGCTTCGGTCGAGGAATTGCTGGAGGTGAACGACGTCGGGCCCGTGGTGGCCGAGTCGATTCATCAGTTTTTTGCCGAAGAGCACAACCGCACGGTGATCGAGCAACTGCGCGCGCCGGGCAAGGTCACATGGGCAGAAGGGCCGCCCGCGCCGAAGGCGCCGCAAGGTGTGCTGGCAGGCAAAACGGTCGTGTTGACCGGCACCTTGCCGACGCTGGCTCGCGAAGAGGCGAAGGAAATGCTCGAAGCGGCAGGAGCGAAAGTGGCCGGTTCGGTGTCGAAGAAAACAGACTACGTGGTGGCCGGAGCCGAAGCCGGCAGCAAGTTGGCGAAGGCGGAGGAACTCGGTGTCCCCGTACTCGACGAAGATGGTATGCGTAAGCTCCTGGAGGGGCAGTTATGATCCGCGAAATTCTCAAGATGGGCGATCCGCGCCTTTTGCAAATTGCCGATCCGGTCGACCATTTCGACACCCCCGAACTGCACGAGCTTGTCAAAGACATGTTCGAGACCATGCATGACGCGAACGGCGCGGGGCTGGCCGCACCGCAGATCGGCGTCAATCTGCAGGTGGTGATCTTCGGCTTCGGGCACAACGAGCGCTATCCGGACGCGCCGCCGGTGCCGGAGACGGTGCTGATCAATCCGACTATTACGCCGGTGTCGCAGGATATGGAAGAGGGCTGGGAAGGCTGTCTGTCGGTGCCGGGCCTGCGAGGCGCGGTGAGCCGGTTCTCGATGATCAAGTATCACGGCTTCGATCAATTCGGTAAGCCGATCGACCGCGTCGCCGAGGGCTTTCACGCGCGTGTCGTGCAGCATGAGTGCGATCACCTGATCGGCAAGCTGTACCCGATGCGGATCAACGATTTCGCGAAGTTCGGCTTCACGGAAATCCTGTTTCCGGATATGGACCCGAATAGCGACGACTGACGCCGCATTGTGGCTGGCGCTGCCGGAAACAAAAAACCCACGCATTGGCGTGGGTTTTTTGTTGGATGAGCTTCACGGTGTGGGCACAGTGGTTGTTCGCTGTTTGAGCGTCAAGCTTCCGGCATCAAAACGACTCGTCCGCAGACAGATAGCGCCATTGGCCCGGCGGCAATGCACCCAGCATCACCTGGCCCATCCGTACCCGCTTCAGGCCAATCACTTCGAGGCCGACCAGTTCGCACATCCGGCGGATCTGGCGCTTCTTGCCTTCGCGCAGTACGAAACGCAGTTGCTCGCCGTTTTGCCAATTGACCTGTGCGGGTTTCAGCGGCACGTCGTCGAGCGAGAGGCCGTGGCACAAGAGCGCGAGGCTCTCCGGCGGGAAGTGATTTTCGACGTCAGTGGTGTGCTCGCCGAACGAGACGCGCACCAGATACTCCTTGTCGATCTCCGAATGACCGCCGATCAGTTGCTTGGCGATGCGGCCGTCCTGCGTCAGCACCAGCAAGCCCGTCGAGTCGATGTCCAGGCGTCCGGCCGGTGCGAGCTGGCGCAGATGCGAGACCGAGAAGCGGATGTCAGAACTGTCGCCTTCCCAGCGATTTTCCGGCGTGACCAGCGTGATCGCCGGTTGATAGCCGTCTTCCGCCTGGCCCGATACGAGGCCCACGGGCTTGTGGATCAGGACCGTCACCTGGCTCGCTTGTGCGGCTTCGGCGGCAGGGTCGATCTCGATGCGCTGGTCCGGACGAACCTTGGTGCCGAGCGTGTCGATCCGCTCACCGTCGACCAGCACCCAGCCTTTTTCGATCCACTCGTCGGCTTCGCGGCGTGAGCACAGGCCGAGTTCCGACATCAGCTTGGACAGGCGCAGGGTGCCCGGTGCGTCTTCGTAATCGCGGCGAGGCGTGCGCGGCGCAGCATCGGCGTCGCGTTCGGTTTTGGCTGCGGATGCCGGGCCGCGCGGCTTGTCGGCACGGGCGGGGCGCTCGTCGTCGCCAAAGCGGCGGCCGGCGGCCGGCAGCGCCTTGTCGAAGGTGCGAGCAGGGCGTTCGCCTCGGTCGGTACGTTCGCCGGCACGCGCCGGACGATCGCCGAATTCACGCTTGGCCGGTACTCGTTCGCCGCGGTCGTCGCGCGGTGCACGCGCCGGACGGTCCGTGCGATCACCGTAGCTGCTTTTGACGGGCTTCGCGAACGTGCGCTCGCCACGCTCGCCTTCAAAACGGCGCGGTGCGTCGCTGTCGCTACGCGGCCCGCGTTGGCCGCTGCGGCGCTCCTGCGGGGCGCCACGGTCGCCGCCGAAGCGTGGCCGATCCGATGCATCACGCGCCGGACGTTCGCCACGTGGGCCGCCTTCCGACGGACGGCCTGCGCCCGGGCGCGGACCGCTGAACGAGCGGCGTTCGCCGTCGTCACGTCGTGGGGCGCGGTTGCTGTCAAAACTGCGGGGTGCGCGCTCGCTGCGGTCCGGGCTTCCTTCGAAGCGGCGGGGTGCGCCTTGAGTGCGCTCGCCGTCAGCGCGGCGCGGAGCACGTTCGCTACGGTCACCGCCACCTTCAAACTTACGGGGCGCACGAGCGCCATCATCCCGGCGCGGAGCACGGTCGCCTCCGCCCTCAAACCGGCGCGGCGCGCCTTGAGTGCGCTCGCCGTCAGCGCGGCGCGGAGCGCGTTCGCTACGGTCACCACCATCTTCAAACTTACGGGGTGCACGCTCACCATCGTCCCGACGCGGAGCGCGATCGCCACTACCCTCGAAGCGGCGCGGCGCACCGCCGGTCCCTTCACGCCGCGGCGGCCGATCCGACGGTGCCCGGCGTGCAGCGCCAGCACCACCCGCATCCCGCTCGCGGGAAAACGATCCTTCAGCCCGTGGTGCACGCGCACCGGCGCTCGCCGGCTTACCGGCCCCAGCCGGTCGCTTGCCGCCTGACGCAGCGCCTTCACCCCGCGCCCCGCTGAAACCAGCCGTCGGTGAGGACGGCCTTGGCCCGGCCGGACGCGTCGGCTTACGCGCCGAGGTGCTTCCGGTACGGACAGGGGCGCGTTCGGACGAAGCCGGCCGCGGGTGCTTGGCTGTTAATTTGACTCGCATGAAATCTCACACTGCAATCGCGCGCAGCAGTTCGGTCTCGACCTGAATTTGCAGGCGGTTGTCCGACAGACCGTGCCCATCCAGCAGGAACACGTCCTCGACGCGTTCGCCGAGCGTATTGATCCGCGCCGACGCGACGCCGACCCGGTGCTCGGCCAGCACGCGCGCGATCGAATAAAGAAGGCCCGGCCGGTCGTTCGCAGACACGGACAGGATGTAATATTGGCCGCGCTCGTCGGCCCGAAGATCGACGCGCGGCGTAACAGGGAAGGTCCGCGAGAGCCGTGACAAACGGCCTTTCGACGGTCCCGGAAGCAGAGTGCCGTCGCCCGTGAGGCGTGCGGTCAGTTCCTGTTCGACCAGATTGGCAATATCGCGATAATGCACGTCTTCTTCGGTATGCGCGACGAGGAAATTATCGAGCGCGTACCCGTGACGGGTCGTGCTGACCCGCGCATCGAGCACCGACAAGCCGTTGCGGTCGAAATACGCACAAATGCCGGCGAACAGATCGGGTTGATCTTTCACATACACCAGCACCTGAAGCGCTTCGCCGATCGGCGACGGACGCGCCCGCACAATCGGCGTCGTGGTCTCGACGTGCCGGTACAGCACGCGGGTTTGCCAGGCGATATCCGCTGCGTCGTGGCGCAGGAAATAGCCGATATCGAGCTTGTCCCACAGCGCCTTTTGCGCGCCTTCCGGCACGGTTTCGAGGCGCAGCAACGCAAGCGCCTCTTCCTGGCGCGATTTCAGTTCCGAATGCGCGTCAGGCCTTGCGCCACCGAGCACCGCCACGGTGGCGCGGTACAGGTCCTCGAGCAGCTTGCCTTTCCACGTGTTCCAGACTTTCGGGCTGGTGCCGCGAATGTCGGCCACGGTCAGCAGGTAAAGCGCAGTCAATCGGCGCTCGTTGCCGACCAGTTCGGCAAATCGCTTGATGACTTCGGGGTCGCTCGTATCCTGTTTCTGCGCGACCTGGCTCATCGTCAGATGCTGCTGGACCAGCCAGACGACCAGTTCGCCGTCCTCGCCCTCGATGCCATGGGTGCGGCAAAAGCGCCGCGCATCGGCCATGCCGAGCGTGGAATGGTCGCCGCCACGGCCCTTGGCGATATCGTGAAAGAGCGCGGCCACGTACAGCACCCACGGCCGGTCGAAGTTCACGATCAACTGGCTGCAGAACGGATATTCGTGCGCATGCTCGGCTACCGCGAAGCGGCGCAGATTACGCAATACCATCAGGATGTGCTGATCGACCGTATACACGTGATACAGGTCGTGCTGCATCTGTCCGACAATGCGCCGGAAGTTCAGCAGATAGCGCCCGAGCACGCTGGTCTGGTTCATCAGACGCAGCGCGTGCGTGATGCCGGCGGGCTGCTTCAGGATGTCCATGAACAGGCGCCGGTTTTCCGGATCGCGCCGCCAATGCTGATCCATCACCTCGCGAGCATTGTAGATCGCGCGCAGCGTGCGCGCCGACAAACCCTTCACGCCCGGCGTCTGTTCGTAGAGCAGGAAAGCTTCGAGGATCGCGTTCGGCTCGCGCTGGAATACGTCGTCGCTGGCGATTTCCAGCATGCCCTGCTTTTCGACGAAACGGTCCGACAGCACGCGAGTGATGCCGCTCGTATTGGGGAAAAGCTGCGCTTCGATGTTCTGGATCAGGATGGTGGCGAGCTGCGTAACCGCTTTGGCGGACCAGTAATAGCGGCGCATCAGCTGTTCGCTGGCGCGCTTGGTGGCCGTCGGCTTGTAGCCGAAGCTTTCGGCCACCGCCGTTTGCAGGTCGAATACCAGAATGTCCTGGCGGCGGCCGGCGATCACATGCAGCCGGGCACGCAGCGTTTTCAGGAAGCCTTCGTTGCGGCGCAGTTCGCGCGCTTCACGCTCGGTGATCAGACCGCGTGCTTCGAGTTCGCGCCAGCTGCTGCCAAAATCCGCAGCTTGTGTAATCCACAGAATCAGTTGCAGATCGCGCAGGCCGCCCGGGCTTTCCTTGATGTTCGGTTCGAGCGAATACGGGGTGTCCTGAAACTTGGCGTGCCGCTGACGCATTTCCAGCACTTTGGCCTGGAAGAACGCCCGCGGATCGAGCGCTTCGCGGTAGCGCTTCGCAAAGTCGTCGAAGAGCGGGGCGCTGCCCGTAATGCGCCGTGCTTCGAGCAGCGAGGTGCGCACGGTGACGTCGTTGGCGGATTCTTCGAGACATTGCGACACGCTGCGCACGCTGCTGCCCAGTTCGAGGCCCAAATCCCACGCGAGGCTGATAAAGCGTTCGATGCGCGCTTCGAGATGCTCGATCGGCGTGTCGGGCAGCAGGACCAGAATGTCGATGTCGGAATGCGGCGCGAGTTCGCCTCGCCCGTAACCGCCCACGGCCAGCAGGGTCAGTTCAGGCGGTAGCTGACAGGTGTTCCAGGCGGCGCGCAGCGACTCGTCCGTGGCACGCGCGAGCGCGGCCATCAGCGAGTCGACGTTGGAGGCGGTTTTAAAGCGTTCCAGCAACTGGGCTTTGGCCACTTTATAGTCCGCCTTGAGCGACGTGGCATGGGAGTGGGCGACGGCTGGAACACTACTCATTGGCAGGCTGGCAGGTGAGGTCGGAAGTCGGTCAGGCCGTCGCGGCGACAACCGGCGGACGCGCGGGCGTGCCAGCCGAGACAGTCAGCACGTCGTAGCCGGCTTCGGTGACGAGTACGGTATGTTCCCACTGTGCCGACAGGCTGCGGTCTTTGGTCTTGACGGTCCACTGGTCCGGCATGGTGCGGATGTCGCGCCGACCGGCATTGATCATCGGTTCGATTGTGAAGATCATGCCGGCCTGCAGTTCGAGCCCGGTGCCGGGGCGGCCGTAATGCAGAATCTGCGGGTCTTCGTGGAATACCGTGCTGATGCCATGGCCGCAATATTCACGCACCACGCTGTAGCCCTGGCCTTCGGCGTGCTTCTGGATTGCGTAGCCGATGTCGCCGAGATGGGCGCCCGGGCGCACCTGATCGATGCCGAGCCACATACATTCGAAGGTGGTTTGCACGAGGCGCTTAGCCATAATCGAGCCTTCGCCGACGATGAACATCCGGCTGGTATCGCCGAAATAGCCTTCCTTGATCACCGTGACGTCGATATTCAGTGCATCGCCGTTTTTCAGCGTCTTGTCGCCCGGAATGCCGTGACAGATCACGTCGTTCACCGAAATGCAGGTGGCTTTCGGGTAAGGCGGATAGCCCGGCGGCTGATAATTCAGCGGCGCCGGGACCGTGCCTTGTTCCTTGAGCATGTATTCGTGACACAGCCGGTCGAGTTCACCGGTCGTGATGCCGGCTGCAACGAACGGTGTGATGTAGTCGAGCACTTCGCTCGCGAGCTTGCAGGCGACGCGCATCTGCGCGATATCGTGTTCGGTTTTGAGCGTAATAGCCATGAGTCGGGCCTGAAATGCGATTTATTGCAAGATTATCGCACCATATTCCGGCTGCCGCAGGGTTTTGCCAGTGTTTGCGATAAGGCGGCGAGCGCCTAGGTGCAACCCGGCCGCGGCTAGCGGGCGCTACCGCGCGGGTTGAGTCGGCCAATAGTCACGTGCTATAATCTTTGGCTAAGTCGATCCCTGTCTTATTTTGTTGCTTTATTGCTGTTCTAATGAGCGCAAACTGGTGGGAAAGACTCCCTGTAGTGATAGTTGCCTGAGCTATAGGGAGTAAGGCAGTACCCAGGCAGCAGACTCGCAAGCCGGCGCACCCAGGGTGTCCGTCGCGTTCAGCCAGAAAAGCAATGGCAGCGCGGCAGATGCGGCAGCCGGCTTAAGACCCAACCCTCGCGGAGAATTTCATGGCAGTTACCATGCGTCAAATGCTGGAAGCCGGTGTCCACTTCGGTCACCAAACGCGCTTCTGGAACCCGAAGATGGCCCCTTTCATTTTCGGTCATCGCAACAAGATTCACATTATCAACCTCGAAAAGACGCTGCCGATGTACAACGACGCGCTGAAGTACGCGCGTCAACTGGCAGCGAATCGCGGCACGATCCTGTTCGTCGGCACGAAGCGTCAATCGCGCGACACCATCGCTGAAGAAGCAAAGCGCGCAGGTATGCCGTACGTCAACGCACGCTGGCTCGGCGGCATGCTGACCAACTTCAAGACGCTGAAAGTATCGATCAAGCGCCTGAAGGACATGGAAGCAGCGCTGGAAGCCGGCGAAACCGAACGCATGAGCAAGAAAGAAGCGCTCCTGTTCGAACGCGAAATGGCCAAGCTGCAAAAGTCGATCGGCGGCGTGAAGGACATGGGCGGCATTCCGGACGCGATCTTCGTCGTCGACGTCGGCTACCACAAGATTGCCGTCACCGAAGCTAACAAGCTCGGCGTGCCGGTCATCGCTGTGGTCGATACGAACCACTCGCCGATTGGCATCGACTACGTGATCCCGGGTAACGACGACGCTTCGAAGGCTGTCGCTCTGTACACGGCTGGCGTGGCTGACGCGATCCTTGAAGGCCGTGCGAACGCGGTCAACGAAGTGGTGCAAGCTGCGCGTGGTGGCGACGGCGACGAGTTCGTCGAGGTCAACTCGGAAGCGTAAAGCTGCCCCGTGTCCGGCAAAAAAGGGGGCTTTCTACAGGCCCCCTTTTTTTAAGCCGCGACAAAGTAGTGGTGTGCTGTGAGCAGTGCCTGACACGTAGCCCGTAAAAAATACGTGCAACGTTGAAACGAATTCTTGCCGCCGGTATCGAAGTCCGGGCGGCGTGTGACAGACGGAACTCAAGGAGCAAATGATGGCGGCAATTACCGCAAGCATGGTTGCAGAACTGCGCGCAAAGACTGACGCGCCGATGATGGAATGCAAGAAGGCGCTGACGGAAGCCGACGGCGACATGGCGCGCGCTGAAGAGCTGCTGCGCGTGAAGCTGGGGAATAAGGCCAGCAAGGCTGCGTCGCGCGTGACGGCCGAAGGCGTGGTCGCATCGTTTATCGGCGGCAACGCGGGTTCGCTGGTCGAGCTGAACTGCGAAACCGACTTCGTTTCGAAGAACGACGACTTCCTGGCTTTCTCGAAGACCGTCGCTGAACTGGTCGCTACGCAAAACCCGGCTGACGTCGCCGCTCTGTCGGCACTGCCGCTGGACGGCTCGACGGTCGACGCAGTGCGTCTGGCACTGGTCGGCAAGATCGGTGAAAACCTGTCGATCCGCCGCTTCGTGCGTTTCGACACGGCGAACAAGCTGGCAGCGTACCTGCACGGCACGCGTATCGGCGTGCTGGTCGAGTACACCGGCGCGGACGAGCAGGTCGGCAAGGACGTGGCCATGCACATCGCCGCCATGAAGCCGGTTTCGCTGTCGTCGAACGACGTCCCGGCGGATCTGATCGCCAAGGAACGCAGCATTGCGGAACAGAAGGCTGCTGAATCGGGCAAGCCGGCTGAAATCGTCGCCAAGATGGTCGACGGTAGCGTGCAGAAGTACCTGAAGGAAGTGTCGCTGCTGAACCAGACGTTCGTTAAGAACGACAAGCAGACGATCGAACAGATGCTGAAGGCTGGCAACGCGAGCGTGCAGAAGTTCGCGCTGTTCGTGGTCGGCGAAGGCATCGAGAAGAAGCAGGACGACTTCGCAGCTGAAGTGGCCGCTCAAGTCGCTGCTGCAAAGCAACAATAAGCATCGCTTAAGCTTCAGTTAGTACCGTTGGACCCGCGGCGGAGCAAGACTTTGCCGCGGTCGGCTGCGCCGCAAGGCTGCGCGCGGGTTGACCCTCGTTGCGCGGCCGCCTCTGGCGAACCCCAGGGTTCGTCAATTTGGCGACGCTTGCCCGAATCAGCATTTCACCCCTACATTAGTCCCTTGTTGTTGCCCTGTTCTGCGCGATCTGGATACCCCTATGCCCACTGCCTATAAACGCGTCCTGCTCAAACTCTCCGGTGAAGCTCTGATGGGCGACGATGCCTTTGGCATCAATCGCGCAACCATCGAACGAATGGTAGCGGACGTGGCCGAAGTGGTCCGTCTCGGAACGCAGCTGGCCGTGGTGATCGGTGGCGGCAATATTTTCCGCGGCGTGGCGGGCGGCGCGGCCGGTATGGATCGCGCCACGGCTGACTACATGGGCATGCTGGCCACCATGATGAATGCGCTGGCGCTGCAGGACGCAATGCGCCACGCCGGTATTGAAGCGCGCGTGCAATCCGCGCTGCGCATGGACCAGGTGGTCGAGCCGTACATCCGGCCCCGCGCGATTCGCCAGCTCGAAGAAGGCAAAGTCGTGATTTTCGCGGCCGGTACCGGCAACCCGTTCTTCACGACGGATACGGCCGCTGCACTGCGCGGCTCGGAAATCGGCGCGGAAGTCGTGCTGAAAGCCACCAAGGTGGACGGCGTCTATTCCGCCGACCCCAAGAAAGACCCGAGCGCGACCCGTTACACCACGATCAGCTTCGACGAAGCAATTGGCCGCAATCTGCAGGTGATGGACGCCACGGCGTTCGCGCTGTGCCGCGACCAGAAGCTGCCGATCCGGGTGTTTTCGATCGTCAAGCCGGGCGCGCTCAAGCGCATCGTACAAGGCGAGGACGAGGGCACCCTCGTCCACGTGTAAACTCTCGTTCACATAACGTGGGCTTTAACGCGGGCCCAGGCCGCCGCATACTGCGCGTGCTGGCCGGCCCGCACCGTTTTGAAGGTTCGGAGGTTTAAAAATGTCTGTGGCTGATATCAGGAAGGGCGCTGAACAAAAGATGCAGCGTTCCATCGACGCGTTCAAGAACGATCTGTCGAAGATCCGCACGGGCCGTGCACATACGGGCCTGCTCGATCACATCCAGTGCGATTACTACGGTTCGCCGGTGCCGATTTCGCAGGTCGCGAACCTGACGCTGATCGACGCACGTACGATCGGCGTGCAGCCGTGGGAAAAGAAGATGGTCCAGGTCGTCGAAAAGGCGATCCGCGAGTCGGACCTCGGTCTGAACCCGGCTACGCAAGGCGACGTGATCCGCGTGCCGATGCCCGCACTGACCGAAGAACGCCGCCGCGAACTGACCAAGGTGGTCAAGAGCGAAGCGGAAACGGCCAAAGTCGCCATCCGTAACCTGCGCCGTGACGCAAACGAGCAACTGAAAAAGCTCGTTAAAGACAAGGAAATTTCGGAAGATGACGAGCGCCGTGCAGGTGACGACGTTCAGAAACTGACGGACAAGTTCGTCACGGAAATCGACAAACTTGTAGTGACCAAAGAAGCCGAGATCATGACGGTCTGAGGCCGCACGGCTTCGCACCTTCAAGATTTCCACTTCTTTTTTTGCAGTCACTGTCCCGACGGCCATGACCTATACCAGCTCAACCGTGCGCGTGCCTGATGTCGCCGCGGTGCCGCGACATATCGCGATCATCATGGATGGCAACGGCCGTTGGGCAACCCAACGCCGGTTGCCTCGCGTGGCCGGCCATACGCGCGGTGTCGACGCGGTGCGTGCGGCCGTCGAGGCGTGCGCCCGACAGGGCGTCGAATATCTGACGCTCTTTGCCTTCAGCTCGGAAAACTGGCGCCGCCCGAACGACGAAGTGTCGTTCCTGATGCGTCTGTTCGTCACGGCGCTGGAGCGCGAGATCGGCAAGCTGCACGCGAACGGCATCCGTCTGCGGGTAGTGGGCGATCTGTCGAAATTCGACACTCGCATCCGCGACCTGATCAAGCGCGCGGAAACCAAAACCGCGCGCAATACCCGTCTCACGCTGACCATCGCCGCCAACTACGGTGGCCGCTGGGACATCATGCAGGCCACCCGCAAGCTTGCCGAGCAATCGGCGCTGGCGGGCAAGGCGGTCGAGGTGAACGAAGACTCGTTCGCCGAACACCTGTCTATGGCCTATGCGCCGGAGCCGGACCTCTTTATCCGCACCGGCGGCGAGCGTCGCGTCAGCAACTTCCTGCTGTGGCAACTCGCCTACACCGAGTTCTACTTCACCGACACCTTCTGGCCGGATTTCGACGCGGACGCGCTCGGCCACGCTATCGCTTCCTACGCGGAGCGCGAGCGCCGCTTCGGCCGTACCAGTGCTCAACTCGAGCCGCAATCGCAAAACGTCGATTCGCTTCCATGCTAAAAACCCGTGTCATCACGGCGATCATCCTGCTGGCGATCTTTCTGCCGGTCACGTTGTTCGCGCCGGTGGGCGCGTTCGGCGCGCTGATCGCCTTCGTCGTCGTGTTCGCTGCGTGGGAATGGGCGCGCCTGCTGAAGCTTGGCGGCGCGGGCCCGATCGTTTACGCGCTGGTGGCCGCCGTTGCGCTGGTCGCGAGCACACGTCTCGGTACCGGTGTCGAGGAGCCCCGGCCGCTCTTTCAGGCGGCTGCTATTTTCTGGGTGATCGCGGGGCCGTATGTGCTTCTGCGCAAGCCGACCCTCGCGCAAGGCGCCTGGCGCGCTTTTCTATTCCTTGCCGGCATTGTGGTATTCGTCGCGTGCTGGCATGCTCTCGTCGCCGCGCGGATGAAGGGCGTACCGTTCGTGCTGTCGCTGCTGCTATTGGTATGGCTGGCCGATATCGGCGCATACTTCTCTGGAAAAGCTTTCGGGAAGCACAAGCTGGCGCCTGCCATCAGCCCGGGTAAGACCTGGGAGGGCGCGATCGGCGGCTGGCTGGTGGTGATGATCGTCGCAGCGGCGGCGGTCTTTTTGCACGCGTTCGAGCCGACCCTGTATTCTGCGCTGCTGGTGCAATTAGGCGCCGTACGTACGCTGCTCGCACTGACCCTGCTGGTGGCATTCAGCGTGGTGGGCGACCTGTTCGAATCAATGATGAAACGCCAGGCCGGAGTGAAAGATTCGAGCGGCCTGTTGCCTGGGCACGGTGGCGTTCTCGACCGCATCGACGCATTGTTGCCGGTGCTGCCGCTTGCCATGCTGCTGCTCGGCTAGAGAAAGAGATATGCAAAAACGTCTGACATTGCTCGGTTCAACGGGCTCGATTGGAGACAGCACGCTCGACGTCGTCGCGCGTCATCCCGAGCGCTTTTCGGTTTACGCGCTCACGGCGCATCGCAACGGCGACAAGCTCGTCGAGCAATGCCTGCGCTTTCAGCCCGAAGTCGCGGTAGTCGGCGGTGCCGATACGGCCATGCAAGTTGCTGCGAAACTGCGCGAAGCGGGCTGCAAGACCGAAGTCACGTACGGACCGCAAGCGCTCGTCGACGTGTCGGAGAGCGCCGGCTGCGATACGGTGGTGGCGGCGATCGTCGGCGCCGCCGGCCTCGCGCCCAGCCTGGCTGCCGCTCGTGCCGGTAAGCGCATTCTGCTCGCCAACAAGGAAGCGCTGGTCATGTCCGGCGCGATCTTCATGGACGCGGTGCGCGACAACGGCGCGGTACTGCTGCCGGTCGATAGCGAACACAACGCCATTTTCCAATGCCTGCCGCGCGAAGCCGCCCTACATGGCGGCGTCTCGAAGATCATCCTGACCGCGTCGGGCGGTCCGTTCCGCACGCGTGAACCGGCCACGCTGGCCGACGTCACGCCTGACGAGGCCTGCAAGCATCCGAACTGGGTCATGGGCCGCAAGATTTCGGTCGACTCCGCCACGATGATGAACAAGGGCCTCGAAGTGATCGAGGCGCACTGGCTCTTCAATTTGCCGGGCGAGCGCATTGAGGTGCTAATTCACCCGCAAAGCGTGATCCATTCGATGGTGTCGTACGCCGATGGTTCGGTGCTCGCGCAACTGGGCAATCCCGACATGCGCACGCCGATCGCTCACGCGTTGGCATTTCCGGACCGCGTCGATTCGGGTGTGGCGCAGCTCGATCTGCTGCAGGTCGCGTCGCTTTCGTTCGAAAAGCCGGATTACACACGCTTCCCGTGTCTCGCGCTTGCGGTGAAGGCGCTGGCCGAGGGTGGGTTGGCGAGCGCGGCTTTGAATGCCGCGAACGAAGTCGCTGTTGAAGCGTTTCTGTCGCGTCAGATCGGTTTCATGGCGATCGCTCAGGTTGTCGACACCGTACTCAACGCGTTGCCAAACCGCAGCGCGCACGCGCTCGAAGACGTGATTGAGGCCGACGCCGCCGCGCGCCGCGCCGCTGCCGATTTCATCGTGCGTCTGCCGGACGGCGCCCGTCGCACGGAACGCGCCGTCCAGTGAGGCGCCTATGAATCTGCTGATCGAATTGCTTGCCTTCGCGGTCGCCATCGGTGTACTCGTGGTCGTCCATGAGTACGGGCATTACAGCATCGCGCGTTTGTGCGGTGTCAAGGTATTGCGCTTTTCGATCGGCTTCGGCAAGCCGCTGTTCCAATGGGTGAGCCCGAAAACGGGCACCGAATGGACGATTGCCGCGCTGCCGCTTGGCGGCTACGTGAAGATGCTCGACGAGCGCGAGACCGGCGGGGCGCCGATTCCGGTTGAAGCCCTGCCGCATGCGTTCAACCGGCAGTCGGTGTGGCGCCGTTTCGCGATTGTCGCGGCGGGCCCGATCGCGAACTTCCTGCTCGCCATCGTGCTGTTCGCCCTGGTATTCGCCACTGGCGTGACGGAACCGGCGGCCGTGGTTGCTGCGCCTGCTCCGAATACGCCGGCGGCGCTGGCCGGCTTCGACGGTGGCGAAACCATCGTCGCGGTGCGTACCGAGAACGCCGGCGAATCTGAGCACGTGCGCTCGTGGTCCGACCTGCGCTGGAAACTGCTGGGCGCGGCATTCGATCACAAGCGCGTTGTGCTGAGCGCGAAAGATGCCCACGGCACCTCGGATTTCCAGCTGGATCTGCGCGGGATCACCGAGAAAGACGTCGACGACGACTTTATGTCACATCTCGGTTTCGAGCCGGGTGGTGGCAAGCTGACGGTCGCGGGCGTGCAGGCGGATAGCGCAGCGCAAAAGGCAGGCCTTGCTGTGGGCGACCGTCTTCGCGCAGTCGACGGTATTCCTACCGACAATGCCACGGCCTTCATCGCTTATGTAAAATCGCACGCCGGCAAGCCTGTGACGCTGCAAGTGGAGCGTGGTGGGCCGGCGGCGGGCAAGCTGGAAGACGTTCGCATCGTCCCGCAGTCGCAGCGTGATGACGCGACGGGGCAGCAGATCGGCCGCATCGGCGCGGAACTTGCCACCCAGGTGCCGTCGATCGACGTGCGTTACGGGCCGGTCGAAAGTCTGCAACTGGGCGCGCGCCGTACGTGGGACCTGGCCGTTTATTCGGTGCGCATGTTCGGGCGAATGATTGTAGGCGAGGCTTCGCTGAAGAATCTTTCAGGTCCTGTCACGATCGCGGATTACGCAGGAAAGAGCGCACGTCTAGGTCCTTCTGCATTCCTGTCGTTCCTGGCCCTTGTCAGTATTAGCCTCGGCGTACTGAACCTGTTACCAATTCCGGTATTGGACGGGGGTCATCTGTTATATTATTTGGTTGAAGCTGTAACCGGCAAAGTTGTCTCTGATCGCTGGCAACTCGTTTTTCAGAGGGCGGGTCTCGCCTGCATCGTCGCGTTGTCGGCGATTGCGCTGTTCAACGATCTGGCTCGTTTAATCCATTTTTAAAGTGTCTGGCGGCGTTCACGATGGCGACCGCCCGACCTGATGCAGCTATACACACTGGGGAAGCACGTTGTTTAAACCTCATCGCTTTGTTCCAAAGACGGTTATAGCCGCGGCGTTTGCCGCGCATGGGCTGCTTGCTCACGCAACAACGCCCTTCGTGGTGCAAGACATCCGGATCGAGGGATTGCAACGCGTCGAACCTGGTACCGTGTTCGCCTACCTGCCCATCAAGCAGGGCGACACGTTTAGCGACGACAAGGCTTCTGAAGCCATTCGCGCGCTGTACGCCACGGGCTTCTTCAACGACGTCAAGATCGCGACCCAAGGCAATGTCGTCATCGTGCAGGTGCTGGAACGTCCGGCCATCGGCACGATCGACTTTTCCGGCATTCACGAGTTTGACAAGGACAACCTGACCAAGGCGCTGCGCGCTGTCGGTTTGTCGCAAGGCCGTTACTACGACAAGGCACTCGTCGACAAGGCCGAGCAGGAACTGAAGCGCCAGTACCTGACGCGCGGCTACTATGCGGCCGAAGTCACCACCACGATCACGCCGATCGACCGCAACCGCGTGTCGGTGCTGTTCTCGGTGGCTGAAGGTCCGAGCGCGAAGATCCGCCAGATC
>NZ_DASRSY010000396.1:0-20762 GCF_035656215.1 Paraburkholderia sp. | reverse complement strand
CGGCGATTCGATCTTGTCGAACGGTCCGAGCAGTTCGCGGAACGTGCCGGCGTCGAGCAGCGAGCGGGCGCGCTCGCGGGCGGACAATTCAATGAAGCTTTCGCGCAGCATCGACGCGGGACGTACAGTGGCGACGGTCGTCATACGTCGTCTTCCTGTTCCGCGGCTTCGATGGCTTCCGCAAGCCGCAGCGCGACGACCCCGGGTGTCGCGCCGAAGTCGTTGATTTCGATCTGCGCCGCGCCGTCGTAGCGCGTGAAGAAGCGGTCGAGCACGCTCTTCCAGATGTGGCTGTAGCCGTCGACACTGGTGCGCACAACCACATGCGCGGTCAGGGCCGCGCTGTTTTCAGCAGGCGACAGCAGCACTTCCAGATCGCCCGAGCCGACCACACCGACATGCGCGCGGGTCGTGACGGCGCGTTGCGCCGGATAGTCGAAGGTCAGATGTTCCATGAGGCTGAGCTCCCGCTGGCGTCGCGATGCGCCAGCATGTCGAGAAAGAGGGTGGCGGCGAGCAGATCGGCTGCGCCGCCAGGCGATGCGTTGAGCGACAGCAATGCGTGTTCGAGTGCGACGAGGGCGGCGTGGCCGTCCGGCGTCGAGCTTCCGCCCGCTTGCAGCACGCGGCGCGCGCCTTGTTGTGCTGCGTGCAAACCAGGCAAACCCGCGCGATGCAGCAGGCAGGTGTCGTCGAGCGACACCATGATCGAGAGCAGAGCGTCGATGCGCGCGGCGTTCTCGTCGACTCCGCTGGCTCGCGCTGCGAGCAACGCGGGCAAACCGATATCGATGACGTGCGGGAAACCGTCCTGTGCCTCGCGGCGCGCTCCGCCTACCTGATAGCGCTGTCGCGCGCGCTCGCCGTGACTATCGGCAGGCGCGGCGAAGCGATCCGGGAAGCAGGCAATCTGCGCTGCGAGCGTGCAGACGTGCGACGTGCTCAGACGCGCGGCGCTGCGTGGCATCGACGCACCCGCCACCAGCAAGCCGACAATCCAGATCGCGCCGCGATGCGCGTTGCTGCCGCCGGTGGCCTGCAGCATGGCCTGCTCGCCGGCGCGGCCGATCTGCGCGAGTTCCGCACGCAAAAGCGCGGAGGGTTCGCCACGGTGGCGCGCTGCACGTGCAAGCGCCGCGAACGTCGGTTCGAGCGCGTGTGCCGAGCGCAGCATGGTGGCGAGATCGAGGTCGCGATGCGCACCGCTGCCGCGCTGGTCGACTAACGCGGGTTTCGGCGTGAGTTGCGCTTCTTCGATCAGCGCGGTGACGGCGTAGCGTGCGAGTTGGGCATCGGACAGTTCCGTCTGCCGTACCACCGCAGCGCTGTTTGCCGTGCTCGCCGCATGCGCCACCGTGCCCGTGTGGCGTGCCGGCGCGATGCGCCAATGCACGTCGACGTCAGCGGCCGGCGCGGCATAGCCCGTGGACCTGACCATGCCCGTTTCTCGCGCGATCAGCGCGGCAGCACGAGGAATGAGTTCAGCTTTCGCCTCCGGCATGGCCTCGGCCTCGCGCTCGAGCAAAGCAGCGGGCGCCATCGTTACCAACTCCTGAAGCGCGCCGGCGGCGCGTACAGCCCACCCGACCACGTCACCAGATCGTCGATGCTGCGTGCCGCCAGCAGCGAACGCTTGGCTTCCCCACGCCGAATGCCGAGATCTTCCGGATACGCGACGATGCCGCGCCGACGCAACTCGGCGGTCTTCTCCGGCTTGGCACGCAGCCCGATCGGTGTCACGCCGGCCACGGCAGCCAAGGCTGCGCGCCGCTCGTCGATCCCTTCGGCTTTATGCAAATACGCGATGCCTTCCTCGGTGACCACGTGGCTCACGTCGTCGCCGTAGATCATCACGGGGGCGATCGGCATGCCGCTCTTCGCGCCGACGGCAACCGCGTCGAGTTCATCGACGAAAGTCGGTTCGCCGCCTTTCTTGTAAGTCTCGGCCAACTGCACGACCAGCTTCTGTCCGCGCGAGACCGGACCCTGATCCTTCAGCAGCTTGAGCCACGCTTCGCTCGAATGACGCCGGCCGCGCGGATCGTGGCCCATGTTCGGCGCACCGCCGAAACCGGCAAGGCGGCCGCGCGTCACCGTCGATGAATTCGCGTCCGCGTCGATCTGCAAGGTCGAGCCGATAAACAGATCGACGCCGTATTGCCCGGCCAGTTGGCACAGCACGCGATTCGAGCGCAGGCTGCCGTCGTTGCCCGTGAAAAATACGTCGGGGCGCGCTTCGATGTACGCCTCCATGCCGACCTCGCTGCCGAAGCAATGGATGCTGTCGACCCAGCCCGATTCGATCGCGGGGATCATGGTGGGATGTGGATTGAGCGTCCAGTTGCGGCAGATCTTGCCCTTCAGGCCGAGCGATTCGCCGTAAGTGGGCAGCAGCAATTCGATCGCCGCGGTATCGAAGCCGATGCCGTGATTCAGCGAGCTCACGCCGTACGGTTCGTAGATGCCGCGAATCACCATCATCGCGGTGAGCACCTGCAGGTCGCCAATATGACGCGGATCGCGCGTGAACAAAGGCTCGACGGCGAACGGCCTGTCCGCCTGCACCACCACGTCGACCCACGAACCCGGAATATCGACGCGCGGCAATTCATCGACGATCTCGTTGACCTGCACGATCACGATGCCGTGCCGGAACGCGGCGGCCTCCGCGATAGTCGGTGTGTCTTCAGTATTCGGGCCGGTGTACAGATTGCCGTGGCGGTCAGCTTTTTCCGCGCACAGCAGCGCGACGTGCGGCGTGAGGTCGACGAACATCCGCGCGTACAACTCGACGTACGTATAGATCGCGCCGATTTCCAGCTGGCCGTCTTCGAGCAGTTGCGCGACGCGCAAACTCTGCGGGCCGGCAAACGAGAAATCGACCTTGTGCGCGATGCCGCGCTCGAACAGCGTCAGATGTTCAGGACGGCCGATGCTCGAAATCAGCAGATGCACGTCGTGAATCTTTTGCGGATCCACCTTGGCGAGCGAACGGGACAGGAAATCGGCCTGCTTCTGGTTGTCGCCTTCGAGTGCGACGCGGTCGCCAGGTTGAATCAGCGTTTCGAGTGCATCGACGATGCGGTTTGTCGGCAGGACGCCGTCTTCCAGCCACGGTGCAATGGCCGCGAGGCGACGGTTCTTTTCGTCGCGGCGCGTGGTCCAGGAACGTGCTGTGGTGGAAGCTTCGACGGCTTCGGCGGGTCGGTTCATCGGCGGATTCAGCTCCCGGTGGTAGTGCGCGTGCGTCTGGCGCGCGGCTTGGGTTGGTTCGCAAGCGCGGCTTCCGCCTGCGCGCGTTCGGTCAGGAAACGATGGAGCAGGTCGCCGGTGCCGAGCAGATGCGCGACGACCAGAGACTGTGCCGCAGGAATATCACGGCGTTTGACAGCGTCGAGCAAGGCGGCGTGTTCATTGTCCGACTCGCCTTTGTACGACGGCAAGCCGAACTTCAGACGCAGATACCGTTCGCCGCGCCGATGCAGCGTGCCGATCATATCTTCGAGTTGCGGACGGGCGGCGGGCGCATACAGGCTCATATGAAACGCCACATTACGCGCGACGTACAACGATGGGTCCGACTCGCGTTCAGCGGCGCGGCACAGGCTCGCGGATTCGCGCAGCGTGGCGGCGGTGTGATTCGGAATCGCGAGGCCGATGGCGAGGCTTTCCAGCGCGGAGCGGATTTCGTAGATTTCGCGCGCCTCGTCTGCAGACAACGGCGCGACGGTCGCGCCTTTATGTACGGCGGCTCTCGCCCAGCCTTCGCTTTCGAGCTGGCGCAAGGCCTCGCGCACGGGAATAGCGCTGACCGAGAAATGCCGGGCGATTGCGTCCTGCCGCAGCGGCACGCCAGGCGCCAGCGTGCCGTCGACAATCGCCGCGCGCAGCGCCTCCGCGATGACGCGGGACGTGCTCTCACGCGGCGCCGCCGCGGGTAGAAGCGGACTGTGCGCCGGGGCGTCCAGGGGAAAACCATCTATTGCGTCGCTCATAAGATCAAATATTATATATAAAAATGTGCGTTTTGCAGGCGGACAAACCCGGAAAGTTTTTCACCACCGGCGACCCGCGGTGTGGTCTCAACGTTATACGAGGCACATCGATTCACTAGCAGGCGCGTCATCCCGTCGTTCCCTTTACGTAGTCCAGGTACGCCACGTACGCCAACCGCAGGGCCGGAGGAGCATGATGAATTCACTAACCGACCGCACGCCGGTCGCTCGGCGCCGCACGCCGCTCAATCGTTCGCAGATCGCAGGGTTTTGGGGAGCATGGGCCGGCTGGACGCTCGACGGGATGGACTCGTTTATCTACGCGCTAGTGTTGACGCCGGCCTTGACCGAGTTGCTGCCGCGTTCGGGATACGCCGCGACACCCGCGAATGTCGGTCTCGCCGGTTCGATTCTGTTTGCGCTGTTTCTGGTCGGCTGGGGGTTGTCGTTCATCTGGGGGCCGTTGGCGGACCGTTTCGGCCGCACCAAGGTGCTGGCGGGCACCATTTTCACGTTCGCGATTTTCACGGGACTTGCCGCGACCTCGCACAACGTGTGGGAGCTCGCCATTTACCGTTTCATTGCCGGGGTCGGCATTGGCGGCGAGTGGGCGTTGGCGGGGACGTATGTGGCCGAGGCATGGCCGGAAGATCGCCGCAAGATGGGCGCGGGTTATCTGCAAACGGGTTATTACGCGGGATTCTTTCTCGCGGCGGCGCTCAACTACACGATCGGCGTGCATTACGGCTGGCGCGCGATGTTCCTGACCGGCGCCGTGCCGGTGGTGGTCGCGATTCTGGTGCTGCTGCGCGTGAAGGAATCGGAGAAGTGGCAGAAAGCGGAGGCGCGCACCGTGCATGTCAAACCGCTGCGTGAAATTCTCGGGCCGACGTATCGGCGCCGCACGTGGGTCGCGTGCATTCTGCTGACCATCGCGATTGTCGGTTTGTGGGCGGGCGCGGTGTATGAGCCGTCGGCTGTGATTCAATTGGCGACGAAGGCCGGCATGACGAAGAACGATGCGATCAGGACGGCGTCGCTGGCAACCGGCTTGCTGTCGATCGCGACGATCCTCGGCTGTCTTGCATTGCCGCCCCTGGCTGAGCGGATCGGCCGCAAGAAGACGCTGGCGATTTACTTCGTCGGCATGGCGGTGGCGATTGTCGGCAGTTTCGGCTGGGCGTTCTATCTGCCGAACGGACTCGCACCGTTTATTGCGTGGCTCTTCGTGCTGGGCTTCTTCGGTGGCAATTTCGCGCTGTTCAGCTTGTGGCTGCCGGAGCAGTTCGAAACCCGCGTACGGGCGACGGCGTTTGCATTCTGTACGTCGTTCGGACGGTTTATCGGGGCGGGTGTCAACTTCCTGCTCGGCGCGGCGGTGCTGCATATGCATACGCTCGGCGTGCCGGTGGCGCTCACGGCGCTGGCGTTTATCGTTGGTTTGTTCGTGATCCCGTTTGCGCCGGAGACGAAGGGAGAGGTGTTGCCGCAGTGAGATTGGCCGTTTGGCTGAGTGGCGAGAGTCGATAGTAGCGGGCATGCTTCCTACCGGTTAGACGACGTTTCCTTCGTTTTTTGGGGTTTGCCGACATGTACAGCAATCTGTACAATGAATGCCGGGCTCAGGATAGTTTTATCTCAGAGTCGCCGACCCACATAGCAGCCGCCGTGGCATGAGAAATCCGCTTGGCGGTGGAATCGTCTCTAACTTTTGATAGGAGCGACTGGAGGGCAACCTCCCAGGTCGAGAAACGAATGAACGTCCTTACTTACAGCGAGGCGCGTGCCGGCTTTAAGCAAGCGATGGACGACGTCTGCCGCGATCACACGCCCATGCTGATAACCCGACAGAGCGGCGAAAATGTGGTGATGGTTTCGCTCGAGGATTTCAATGCGATGCAGGAAACCTTGTATCTGTTGAGTTCATCGAAGAATGCCCAGCGGCTTGCCAAATCTATCGCTCAGTTGAATGCCGGCGGTGCGACTTCGCGCGACCTGCTGACCGATGAGCAAACAGAAAAGCCTCAACGAGGAGGCCGCAAAGGCTGATAGTGTTTTTATGTTCACAGACGAAGCGTGGGACGACTATCGGTACTGGCAAGAGACTGATCGAAAGGTCTTGCGCAAGATCAATACGTTGCTAGAGGAGTGTCGGCGCGATCCTTATCGCGGTACGGGAAAACCGGAAGCGCTGGTGGGCAGCTTAAGCGGCTTCTGGTCACGACGCATCACTCATGCGGATCGTTTGGTTTACCTACCGGGAGACGGAAAGATCTATGTGATTGCTTGCCGCTTTCACTACGACGACTGAAACGAACAACCGGGCGCATTGCCCGGTTGTTTGTTTAACGCATCAACGCATGCAGCCCATGCCACGCGCTACAACCCTCGCAAGGCGTACGCGCGCACGGCAGTGTGTCGGTAAGCGCTGTGTGACCAGCGTGCGATCAGTCCGCAACCGCGGGCCTCATGCTCAATCCTCAATCCGCGTGATGCCGCGCCCGTCCACCAGGACGCAACATCGAAAGCAGCGGCCAGCCGAGATTCACGCCGAGGCTTGCGATCACGATCAACGCCATGCCCGCGAGCTGCGGCAGCGACAGCGCCCGTCCGTACACAACGGCATCGACCACGATCGCCGTCAGCGGATAGACGAACAGCAGCACGGCGATGATCGGCGTGGTCAGCTTCGGCAGCGCGCCGTAAATCAACACATACGACAGCCCCGTATGCAGCACGCCCATGCCGACCAGCCAGAACCACTGCATCGGCCCGATATGCACGGCAGTGAGCGGCGCAATGAACGGCAGGCACACCACGCCGACCGCGCACTGTGCGAGCGTCAGCAGATGCGGCCGCAAATTGCCGAGCCCTTTGGCGATCAACGTGACGCTCGCGTACAGCACCGATCCGGCCAATGCCTCGCCGATCCCGATCAGATAGCTCGTGTGACCCTGCAGATTTTCGGTAGCCGCAACGCCTGAGGCCAAAACAAGCCCGACGAACGCGGTCGCGATCCAGCCGAGCCGGTCGACCCCAAGGCGCTCGTTGAACAGCGCCGCGCCCATCAGCACGACCCAGAACGGCTGCACGTGAAATACCACCGTCGCCACCGCAATACTGGTGCGATGAATCGCGTCGAAGAAACCGACCCACTGCGTGACCATCAGCACGCCGGAGATCAGCGCGAGCGCGACGGTGCGCCGTGTGAAATGCGCGCGTGTGAAGAAGCCCTTCCACGCGCAATATGCGGCGAGCGAGAGGAAACCGAACAGGCAGCGAAAGAACACCAGCGTCAGCGCGCCGAGCCGCGCTTCCTCGACGAAAATGCCGAGCGTGCCCATCAGAAGCCCGCCGCTGGCCAGCGTAATTGCGCCTTGTTGACGTTGGGTGAGGGACATGCCAGGCAGCTCCGTAAGAGGGAGTCTCAAGTATTGCGCGGCTTGCACAGCACCGACAAACGAATTAAATTGAGTAATTCCATAAGCTGGATTGATAAATCATGCACCCCGAATTCGACGTCGATTTGCTGCGCACCTTCGTGGCGGTAGTGGAAACGGGCAGTTTCACGAAGGCGTCGATTACCGTGCATCGCTCGCAGGCGGCAGTCAGCATGCAGATCAAGCGGCTCGAAACCATGCTCGGCACCACGCTGTTTGCCCGCAACACGCGCAATCTCTCGCTCACGCGGCCCGGCAATACGCTGCTCGAATACGCACGGCGTGTACTGGCGTTGCATGAGGAGGCGTGGTCGGCGATCGTGCGGCCCGAGGTGACCGGGCGCGTGGTGCTGGGCGCACCGGACGATTACGTGTCGTCGCTACTGTCGCCGGTGTTGCGGCGCTTTTCGAATCTGTATCCGCATGTGGAGATCGAGATCGTCTGCGCGCAGAGCACGTCGCTCGCGCCGATGCTGGCCGATAACAAGATCGATCTCGCCTTCGTCACCCGCGACCGCAAATTGCGCGGCGAATTCGTGCGCAGCGAGCCGATGGTGTGGGTGGGGGCGTCGGTGGATACGCCGGTGCTCGCGGCGTCGCCCTTGCCGGTCGGGCTTTACGAGCCGGGCTGTGTCGCGCGCCAGCATACGCTGGCGGCGCTGGACGGTGCGCGTATCCGCTATCGGGCGGCGTTTAGCAGCGCAAGTCTGATGGGTCTGGTGGCAACCGTGGATGCGGGGCTTTCGGTGATTGCGCTCACGCGTTGCAGCGTGCCGCCGCGGCTGGCGATTCTGGGCGAAGCGCAAGGCTTGCCGAAGATCGCGCCGCTGGAAATCGTGGTGGCGCGCAGCGCTAAATCGGACCGGCCGACGTGCGATTATCTGGCCGCGCAGATGGTGCAGGATTTGTCGCTGCGCACGCAAACGCGTGGGGCGGCGGCATAACTGCACCGCTCAAGCTCGCGGATAAGCCGTGACCTCACCATCCACCGCTAGCCGCACGTGTTCGCCCGGACGCGGCGACAGATACCCAGGCACGCGAGCGCGCACCACGGTCCGCGCGCCGGACTGCAATTGCAGCGCGACGCCTGCGTCCTGCCCCTGAAAGATCACCTCCTGCACGACGGCGTCATATGACGCCACGCCATTCGGCATCGTTTCTTCGGCCCGCAACAGACGGATCTGTTCAGGCCGCACCATCACGTCGACCGCGCCGTTGCCCATCGGCTCGCCCAGCGGCAAATCGCCGAGCTCGCAATTCACGCGATTCTGCTTGACCACGCCCGGCAATAACACCGCTTCACCGACGAACGACGCGAGTTCACGCGTCACGGGCCTGCGGTACAGCGTCTCCGGCGTCGCCGTCTGAATCAGCCGGCCGTTCCAGAGCACGGCGACCTCATGACCGAGCGACAGCGCTTCCGATTGATCGTGCGTGACGAGCACGGCGGTCGCGCCGGCCGCGGCCAGGGCGCTCGCCACCGCTTGCCGCGTTTCGAGCCGCAGTGCGGCGTCGAGCGAGGAGAAGGGCTCGTCGAGCATCACCAGCGTCGGCGACGGCGCGAGCGCGCGAGCCAGTGCGACACGCTGCTGCTGACCGCCTGACAGTTGCTGCGGCGCCCGCCCGCTGAAGTTCGCCGGCAAGCCGACCAGTTCCAGCAACTCGGCCACACGATGCCGCGCGCGGCGCTGCGTGCGCGGCAAGCCGAAGACGATGTTGTCCGCCACGGAAAGATGCGGAAACAGCGCGCCTTCCTGCGGCACATAGCCGATGCGGCGCTGCTCGGACGGCACATGAAGGTTGTCGCCGGCGACGCGGCGGCCGTCGATTTCGACGCTGCCGCTATCCGCGCGTTCGAAACCGCACAGCAGGCGCAGCAGGGTGGTCTTGCCGCTGCCGGACGGTCCGAGCAGCGCGAGCAACGTGCCGCGCTCGACGGAGAGATCGATGCCGTGCAGCACCGGATGGCCGTCGAACGATTTTTGCAGTCCGCGGATACGAAGTTCGCTCATGAAAATCCGATGTCTAGAAGCAGGGCGAGGGTGCGCGATGTTCAGTTGCGTTCGCCGAGTAATGCCGATTTGCCGAGCAAGGCGAACAGGAGGCCGGAGGCGAACAGCGAAATGCCGGTGAGTAGCGCGGCGTACGGCGCTGCGGCGGCAAACGCCATCGTCGACGTGTCGGCCCAGACCTGGGTCGCGAGTGTTCGCGTGTCGATGGGGGAGAGCAGCAGCGTTGCGTTGAGCTCGGTGACGACCGAGATGAACACCATCGCCGCGGCCGCGCCAAGTCCAGGCCCCGCCAGCGGCAATACCACGCGCAACAGGGTCTGCGACCAGGTCAGACCGAGGGCGCGTGCAGTCTCTTCGAGACGCGGCTGCGCCTGCATGAAGGCGGCGCGCACGCTGACCAGTGCCACCGGCATGAACAGCATCGCGTACGCGATCACCAGCAGCGTCGCGCTTTGATAGAGCGGTTGCAGCGCATGTACCGCGAGCGACACGATCGCCAGCGCGATCACCAGCCCCGGTATGCCTTGCGCCAGAAAAACAGTGCGTTCGAACAGCGTCGCGAAACGCGTCGGATAGCGCACTAGCAGAAACGCGAGCGGCACGACCAGCAGCGTGGTCAGCAGCGCGGCGGCGAGCCCGAAACCGAGCGACGAGATCGTCGCATCGAACAGCAGTTCGGGCGACACGTCGGCCGGTGTGACGGCAGCCGCGCCCGGTTGCGTGAGCCAGTAGCCGATCATGCCGAGCGGCACGCCGAGTGTTGCGATCGCCAGCGCAGCGAACCCGGCCACGACGATCCAGCGCCACGCGCCGAGGTCGTAGCGCAATACCGCGCGACGTGTCCCACGATCGACGCGTTCATAGCGTGCCGCGCCGCGTACCCGAAACTCGAACGCCAGCACGATCAGGCAGATCACGATCAGCAGGCACGCGAGCAGCGAAGCGCCGCCGCCATCGAAACTGGTGCGGTATTCCGCGTAGATTTGCGTGGTGAAGGTGCGAAAGCGCAGCAGCGTAAACGCGCCGAATTCGGACAGCACGCCGAGCGCCACCAGCAACATGCCGCCGAGCAGCGCGGGGCGCAGTTGCGGCAACACGACGCGAATGAAAGTAGCCCAGCGATTGCAGCCGAGCGCGCGCGCGCTTTCTTCGAGCGCCGGGTCCATGCTGCGCAACGCCGCGGCCACTGGCAGATAAACGAGCGGGAAATACGCAGCGCTCAGCACCAGCAGCGCGCCGTTGAAGTCCTGCAGATCCAGGCTCAGCGACACCCATGCATAGCTCGAAATGAAGGCTGGCATCGCGAGCGGCGCGGCGGTGAGCACGGCCCATATGCGACGCCCCGGCAAATGCGTACGTTCGACAAACCATGCGGCCGCCGTGCCGACGACAGCGCAGACGAGCGTGGTCGAGACGGTGATCAGCAGCGTGTTGACCAGCAGTTCGCCGACCAGTGGCCGGAAGATCAGATCGACCGCCTCGTCGATACCGAAGCTCGCCGCGCGCCAGAAGGTAAACGCAATCGGCAGCAACACCAGCAAAGCGCTGAGTGCTGCTGCCGCGAACAAACCGCGCGGCGCGCGCAAACGGGCGCGCGCTGGGGCGGAGGTTACAGCCGGAGGCCCGGCTGACACGGCATCGCTCATTTACAGCAAGCCTGCCTGACGCAGCAGCTTGCCTGCCTGGCTGTCGTCGCCGAGTTGCTGGATTGTCAGCGCCGGCGGGTTCAGTTCAGTGAAGGGCTTGAGGATCGGGTCCGGCGCAACGCCTGCATGCAACGGATATTCGAACATGACGTGGCTGTTCGCCATCAGCTTCTGTGCGCGCTCGCTGACCAGATACGCGAGAAACTTTTGCGCGCCGTCCGTGTTGTGAGCGGAGTTCAGCACCGCTGCGCCCGACACGTTCACCAGCGCGCCGGCGTCGCCGTTGCCGAAGTGATAGATCGCGCTGCGGGTTTTCGCATCGCCGATCTCAGCGTGCAGACGCGCCCAGTAGTAGTTGTTGATCAGACCGGTCGCGACGCCGCCGCGATTGACGGCGGCCACCACACCTTCGTCGTCGTCGAAAATCTGCGAGTTGGCTTTCAGGCCCTTCAACCATGCGACGGTTTGCGCTTCACCCTTCAGTGCGAGCACGGCGCTCACGAGCGGCAGGAAGTCACCGTCGCTCGGTGCAATGCCGACCTTGCCTTTCCATTCCGGCTTGGCCAGATCGAACAGCGACTGCGGCAGTTGCGATGCCTGTACCTTGGTCGTGTTGTAGGCGAGCACGTTCTCGCGTGCGGTCACGCCGACCCAAACGCCGCTCGGCGAATTGAAGCGCGTCGGCACGGTGGCGAGCGTCGAGTCGTTCACGTGGCTCAATAGGCCTCTCTCTTCGAGCAGCATCAACTCAGGCGAGTTTTCCGTGAAGTAGACGTCAGCAGGCGTGGCGGTGCCTTCCGCGACGAGTTGCGCAGCCATCGCCGGGCCTTCGCCGCTGCGGATCTTCACCGAAATGCCCGACTCTTTCTCGAAGTCTTTAGCCAGCAGATTGACGACCTGCTCGTGCTGCGCGCTGTACAGCGTGATCGACGCAGCGTGGGCCGCCGACGGCACGGTCGCGAAGGCGGCCAGCGTGAGGGCGGCTGCGCTGCTGAGCAGGCGCAGGCGGGTGCCAAACCAGGAATGAGCCATGATCCTAAAATCCGTTAGTGATGTTATTGGTCGTCGATATGCCGCTTGCCTCGTGGCATAGCGGCTTACTTCGCGGCTTGCATTACGTCTCGAACAGTCCCGCGCCGATATACGAACCCGGCTTCGCGCCCGGCGGCACAGCGAACACCGCGCTGCCGACGTGCGTCGTGAACTGGTTCATCATGTCGAACTTCGCGAGCTTGTCATTGATCGGAATGAAGCCGGTACGCGGGTCGCTCTGGTGAGCGACGAAAATCAGGCCCGCGTCGTACTCGGTTTCCTGACGCCATGGCGGCCAGCGCTCGATATAGAAGTTCGTGCCGTCGTTGTATGAGTACGAACGGCGCAGAATCTGCGCACCGTTGTTGCTCGCCTGATTCGACAGACGCACGTGCGAGTTCTCCGGAATCACCGGATTGCCGTCCTTGTCTTCTTCCTTCAGGTCCACCGCGGCGAACTCGTTCTTCTTGCCGATCGGCGCGCCGCTGTACTTGTGACGGCCGAATATCTGTTCCTGGAAATCCACCTCAGTGTTGTCCCAGTGTTCGAGCGTGATCCGGATGCGCCGCACCACCGTGTAGGTGCCGCCTTCCATCCAGGGAGCGTCGGCGGTCGCGCCGGCCCAGATGAATTCGTTCATCAACTGCGGCTTCGCGGTCGACGGATTGTTGGTGCCGTCCTTGAAACCCATCAGATTGCGCGGCGTCTGGCCGCGCGGACCGGACAGGAAACCGGATTGGCCCCAACGCATCGCTGCGGTGCCGTACGCGACACGCGCCAATTGCCGGACCGCGTGAAACGCGACCTGCTGATCGTTCGCGCAGGCCTGGATGAACAGGTCGCCGCCGGTCTTCTGCTCGATCAACTGATCGCCGTTGAAACGCGGCAGATCGACGAGCGCGGCGGGGCGGCGCGTGGCGAGGCCGTAGCGGTCCTTGCCGTCCTTCGTGAACAGACCCGGGCCGAAACCGAACGTGATCGTCAGGCCGCATGGGCCTAAGCCGAGCACGTCGCCGGAATCGGGCGCGGCTTTGGTGTTGGTCTGGCTGTAGGCCGTGTTGTCAGCCGCGTTGTCAGCCGCGTTGTCAGCCGTATTGTCGGCCTTGGCATCGGCCTTCGTGACGACCTGCGTATCAATCTTCGTGTCGGCCAGTTCCGCTTTGGCCGCGGTGCCAGTCGGCAGCGGTGCGGCCGTGGCGCCTTGCGTAAGACGCGCAGCGGCGTCGGTCCAGGCGCGCAGCAAGGCGATCACGTCGTCGCGTTTGTCGGTCGTGAGATCGAGCGCGGCAACATACGTATGACTTTGCTGCGGCGTGACGATGCCGCCTTGATGCAGGGCGTAGAACGGTTCGACCGCCATCTGCGGATCGGCGTTGTGCGCCGGCGTCTTGCCAAGCGCGGCCTGGGCGACGCCGGTCGCACCGAGGCTCGCGCCCGCTGCGACCGCCGCACTGCCGGCCTTCAGAAATCCGCGCCGTGAGGGCCGCGGGGGTTGATCGTTTGCCATGGTTACTTCACCTTCAGTTGGCCGTGGGATGGGCCGGGTTTGCGTCCGGCTCTGAGGCCGGGTTCGCTTCGCTCTTTTGCCTTGCTGGTTTGCCTTCGTTGCTCGCGTCGCTGCTTTGCATCGCTGACTTGCATCGCTTACCTGGCCAGCACCAGCGTGTTCACGTCGTCCTGCACGTAGTAGAAGCCGTCGCCTTCGGGCGTTATCGCGAGACCGAAGAGGTCGCCGTTGCCCGGGGGCGATTGCGCCTTGTCGGTATCGATCCAGCGTGCGTAGAGTTGCTTGCCGGTGGCAGGATCGATTTCAACGATCTGGCCGTTCAGTGCATTGGTGACGAGCAGGTGGCCGTTAGGCGCCGTGACCATTGCGAGCGGGCGATGCAGCAGGCCGTCGGCAGTCAGTTGGCGGCCCACGCCCGCGCTGGTGTCGCGCGTCATCGGGTCGTCGATTTCGGTGACACGGTTGCCGATTGCATCGGACACGTACAGCAGTTTCTGATCGCCCGACAGCGCGAGGCCGGTCGGACCGACGAGGAACACGCCCTTATCGGCCTGCGCGCCGAAGCCGCTGCCGATCACGGTTTCCTTCTTCACGACCGGCGGCTTGCCGGCCAGCACATCGAGGTCCAGACGCAGCACGGTGGCCTGCTTGAACACCGGCGGATTGCCGTTCGCACCGCCCACGCCGAAGCCGGCGTTGCTGACGAACAGCGTCGCGCTCGTGCCGTTGTCCACGACCGCCATGTTGCCCCACGGATCGTTGATGTTCGGGCTGCTGATGGTCGACGCGACCTTGCCGTTCGGATCGATCACGATCAGGCAGCCGGCGCCCTTGGTGCCGGTGGTGCCGTCATTGCTCGGCGTGCTGCCGACGATCACATAGCCCGACTTGAGCATCGTCATCGCGGTGGACAGGCCGATGCCGCCCGGGCATTCCTTCAGATCGCGCGGCACCGTGGCGAACACCGTCATCTGTTTGGTGTCCGGGTGATAGTTGATGATCGTGCTGCCGGTGCCTTGCAGATTGGTCGAGTTATTGAAGTTGCCGACCAGCACGTCGCCCTGCTTGACAGTACCGGCCGTGACCGGCGCGACCACGACCGCATACGGATTCTGGTCGCCATTTTCCGGCACGGTATTGATCAGCGTGGTGTGATGCTTGACGGTTTCGAGGAAACCTTGCGGTTCGGCGTGCGCGACGCCGGCCGTCGCGAATGCGGCGGCGCTGACGGTTGCGGCAATCAGGGCCCGCGCGGCGCGCGGCGAAATAAGGCGCGTGGGGTTGTTCATGAGTGAGCCTCCGTGCCTGCGCACAAAGCGGTGGTTGCGGTCATGATCGAAAGCATGGGATTCGATTGGGCTAGAGCGTGTGTGATGGCTGGGAACGGCATCAGAATGTGATGTTGGTCCGCACGCCGATGACGAACGTATTGCGCAGCGGCTGCGTCGGATCGCTCGGGTTCTGGCCGGCGCCGGCATTGAACGTGTATTGCGCATCGGCTTGCAGTTGCCACCACGGGTTGACCTGATACTGGTAGGTCGCTTCGAGCGTGGTTTCGCTGGTGCGCACGCCGTACGGGCCGCCACTGAATGCCAGGTTATCCTGATCGAGACCATTTACGTGGTTGCCGATCTTGATGTACGTAAGCGCGATGCCGGCGCTGTCGTTGTCGCGGCCGGCGAACGGCGCCTTCAGCACGATGCCGAGGTTGGCGGCGACGCTCACCAGGTTGCGGTCGCCCGGTGCGCCCATCACGCGCGCGAAGACGTTGAGGCTGCGCGGCTCGTCCGGATCCGGACGCCAGATCATCTGGTCGGCTACCGCGTAGAAGCTGTAGTCGCCGTGATGATTCTGCGCAACGCCGGTACTTGCCGGGTTCGCGAGCGAGAGGCCGGTGTTGTCGAAGCGCTGATCGGCGAAGCTGCCGTTGTTGTACCAGACGCCGACCTTGTAGGTGCCCGGCAAACCGCCGCCACCCATGCCGACCATTTCGCCGTCGGCCGGCTGGTTGATCGCGTACTGCAACTCGCCGATGAACAGCGTGCCGTTATGCAGGTTGAAATTGGTGCCGCTCTTGTTGTTCGGATTGTTGCCGAGCGGATCGCCGTCGAATACGCCGGCGAGCGCCGTCAACGAAGGCGTGATCTGTCCGCGTACGCGCACGCCGAGATCGGCCAGCGGATAAGCGGGACCGCCGTTAGGCATGTCATACGACGGTAGCGCGGGCCAGCCGAACATCGTGTTCACGAACAGTGCCGAGTTCGTGCTGGTGATGAATTCCTGGTCGATACTTTGCTGACCGACCTTGACGTCGACGCGTTTGTTCAGGAACGACTGCTGATACCACAACTCCCACAGGCGAGTGGTGTCCTGGGCTTCGATGCCGCTCGCCGTATTCAGCGTGCCCAGCTTGTTGGCGCTGAGGTTGGCGCCGTGGATCTGCAAGGCGCTGACGTTGAAAAGACCACCTGGCAAACCGAACGCTTTTTGCGTATCCAATTGCACGGTTGCTGTCGTGAGACCGTCATAGTCCGCGCCGCGCGCGAGGCCGCCGCGGACGTTGCCGAGCACTTCACTGGTTTCGGTGAGCGCGAACGTCACGCCGTATTTGCCAAGCCAGGGACGTAGACCGCCGATGTCGCCGAGCATCGTCGGGCGATTCCAGAAGCCGGTCCATTGATTCGTTTGAGTCGCCTTGACATTCAGGTCGGCTTCCGGCGCTTCCGGTGCGGCATCGGGGTTGGCGTCGGCCATTGCGGTGCCGGCAGTCAACGTGGCCCAGGCGAAAGCCGTGCAGAGCGCGGCGTGGCGCATCGAGGGCAAACGCGAGCGGCGCATGGCGCTGGCGCGCGAGGCGGAGTCGCGAAGCGAACGCGCCTCGTCGACGGGTTCTGTTGATTGGGCGAACTTCATCGAAATCCTTATTTGTGTTGTATCGACTAATCTGGGCATCGCGGCGGTACATCACTGTGCGCCTGCGATTTACTACATCGGTTCGCGACGCCGGATGCAGTAGATGGCGAGATCCTACGCATGCGGAATAGGTGCGTCAACACAAATGAGAACGATTCGTATCAATATTACTGATGTGTAACTCTGAGCTTTACGTACTGCTCCGAAAGGTTGTTTGTATGCAATTTAAATGAAATTAAATCGTAATGCTTCAGTATGGTTTCGAGCAGATCAAACCAGCACCGGAGTAGCGGGTGTTTTCTGAAGTAGCCGCCGCGCCCCGTAGAGGGGCGGCGCCAATAGACCCGGTCGGGCGACTACGAAGACAAGGGGAGGTGGACGCCTTGGGCAGGCAACAAAAGAAGCTATGATCATCTTCCGAAGCCTCGCTGTTATGCAAAGCCCTGAAATGCCCCACGCCCAAAACCATACCGGGACAACACCGATGTCACACACAGTGAATCTGGAAAATTACTTCACCCGCATAGGCTACAAAGGACCTCGCGCGGCGACGCTGGAAGTACTCCAGGAACTCCATAAGCTGCACCCCAGATCGATCCCCTTCGAGAACCTGAATCCGCTCACACGCCGCGCGGTAAAACTCGATATCGAGTCAGTCGAACAAAAGCTGATCATTCAACACCGCGGTGGCTACTGCTTCGAACAGAATGCGCTGTTCGCGAACGTCCTGACGCAATTAGGCTTCAACGTAACGCCGCTATTAGGCCGAGTCCTGTGGGGCCGCGAATCCGACGCGATCCCCCCTCGCACGCATATGGTCCTGCGCGTCGACATGGAAAGCGAAGCATGGATCGCCGATGTCGGTTTCGGCAGCGTGACGCTAACAGCGCCGCTGCGCCTGATCGCAGGTACCGTGCAGCCCTCGCAACTGGGCACGTTCCGTCTGGCCGATGCCTCGCACGACGCGCTCTACCTCGAAGTTCAATCCCACGATGAAACATGGGCCCGCGTCTACCGTTTCGATCTGCACCCAGTCGAATGGATCGATTACGAGACCTCGAACTGGTACACCTCGACCGCGCCGGACTCTGTCTTCCTGAGCAACCTGATCGTTTGCCGGGTTCTCGCAGAGTCGCGCCTGATACTACTCAATGACCAACTGAACGAACGCGCCGCGGACGGCCAGCTCATCAGCGAACGGCAACTAAAAAATGCTGACGAACTTGCGGCCTGCCTGCGCGATCAATTCGGTCTGAACACGGGTGACATCGACATGGCGGAAGTATTCGGGCGCTTGCGCTCACCGGCGGCGGGCTCGGTCTGAGCCGAGAGCGCAACGGGCACCTATAACCAGCAATAACCACCAACGACCATCAGCGAGCGCCACGAACTCATCATGATCACGCGCCTCATTCTGCAAACGGTGGCCTGGCTTATATGTATGGGCGCGCTGCTGTTCGGCGCCGCCGGTACCCTCGCATGGCCTGCCGGCTGGTGGTATCTGATCGAGACGGGCGCATTGAGTTTGTGGGTTGGCCTCTGGCTGGCACGCCACGACCCGGGCCTCCTTGCCGAGCGTCTCGCGCCGATCGTTCAGGCGCAGCAAAGCCGCTGGGACCGCTTCTTCATGGTCGGCGTGGCGCTGATGTGGACCGCCTGGCTCGTCCTGATGGCGCTCGACGCGATGCGCTATCACTGGTCGCCGCCGCTGCCGGTATGGCTGGTGAGCCTCGGCTCGCTCTGCATCTTCCTCTGCATCTTCATGTGCCGTTTCGTGTTCCAGGCCAATAGCTTTGCCGCGCCGGTCGTGAAGATCCAGGCAAGCCGCGGTCACAAGGTTATCGACACCGGCCCCTATGCCCATGTCCGTCATCCGATGTACTCGGCCGCGCTGCTGTTGTTCGTCGGCACGCCATTGCTGCTCGGCTCGTGGTGGGGTCTTGCCTGCGTGCCGCTGCTGGTGATCGGTATCGGCTGGCGCGCGGTGCGCGAGGAGCGCGTACTGGCAGAGCAACTCGAGGGCTACACCGCCTACACCTCACATGTGCGTTACCGCTTCGTACCGTTCATCTGGTAGGCGCGCAATGCGCCAATTCGAAGCGCGCCAACCTCTCAAGCGCCAACCTGTCTAGACAAAATGCACCACGCTGACGCACCCAATCGAACGTGGTGCATTGTCTTTTCACGTTCAGAACTCCCTTAAAAGCCTTGTCGCGCGGCAATTCGTAGGGGCTTACCCGATGATTCTGGCGATTTCGAACAAATCCTCTTGCGACTGCTTTTTGACTCATGCAGACTTGTCTATACAAATTCAGCGGCAGTTAAAAAATCCAGATCGACGGTTTCCTCAATCAAAGGAGTTTCGACGTGAAAGTGAAGCGCACGACGTTAGCAAAAGTATTGATGGGCGCCGTTGTCGGCGCCGCGACGATTTTCGCGGCACCGGTGCAGGCCAAAGACTGGAAGACGGTGACGATCGCGCTGGAAGGCGGTTACGCACCCTGGAACCTGACCTTGCCGGGCGGCAAGCTGGGCGGCTTCGAACCTGAACTGGTCACCAACCTGTGCGAGCGCATCAAGTTGCAGTGCAACCTCGTGGCGCAAGACTGGGACGGCATGATCCCCGGTCTGCAAGCCGGCAAGTTCGATGTTCTGATGGACGCGATCTCGATCACCCCGGAGCGCGAAAAGATCATCGCGTTCTCGAAGCCGTACGCCGCCACGCCGGCCACGTTCGCCGTGACTGACGCGAAAGTGCTGCCCAAGGCCCTGCCGAGCGCGGGCGTCGTCAAACTGTCAGGCGATCCGAAAGCCGACCAACCCACTGTCGACGCCTTGCGCAAGCAACTGAAGGGCAAGACCATCGGCATTCAGTCGGGCACGGTCTACACCAAGTTCATCAACGACGGCTTCAAGGACGTCGCCACGATCCGCGTCTACAAGACCTCGCCTGAGCGCGATCTCGATCTGGCCAACGGCCGCATCGACGCCTCGTTCGACGATGTGACGTACTACGCCGCCAACATCGACAAGAAAGACACTGCGTCGATCGTCATGGCCGGCCCGAAGATCGGCGGCCCGATCTGGGGTCCGGGTGAAGGCCTCGCATTCCGCAAGCAGGACGCGGACCTGAAAGCGAAGTTCGATACCGCGATCAGCGCCGCGCTCGCCGATGGCACCGTCAAGAAGCTCTCGACCAAGTGGTTCAAGACCGACGTCACGCCTTGATTCGCCTGAGCGCTCAGATGGTGGGGCAGGCGTGGAGCGAGTGAAGTGAAGAACCGCGTCTGCCGGCTGGTTGGATCCGCTGTAATGGATGAGAGGTAGGGAATGGCTCTGATAGAGATGCTCGGCTTCGGGCCGGAAGGCTGGGGCGGCGTGTTGCTGCTTGCAGCATTGATGACGGTGGCACTCACGCTGGCGGCACTCGCGGTCGGCGCCGTGTTCGGCGCCCTGATCGCGGCGGCCAAGCTGTCGCGTTTTCGCACGCTGCGCGTGATCGGCGATGTGTACACCACCGTCTTTCGTGGCGTGCCTGAGTTGCTCGTCATCTATCTGTTCTATTTCGGCGGCTCGACGCTCGTGACCACGATTGGTCAATGGTTCGGCGCGGACGGCTTTGTCGGCGTGCCGCCATTCGTGATCGGCGCACTCGCGGTCGGCATGATTTCCGGCGCGTATCAGGCCGAGGTGTATCGCTCTGCGGTACTCGCGGTATCGCGCGGCGAACTCGAAGCGGCGCGTTCGATCGGCATGCCCACCATGACGATGGCGCGCCGCATTCTGATTCCACAAGTGTTGCGTTTCGCGTTGCCGGGCATCGGCAATGTCTGGCAATTGAGCCTGAAAGACTCGGCGCTGATTTCCGTCACGGGTCTTGCCGAACTGCTGCGCACCAGTCAGGTGGCGGCGGGTTCGACGCATCAGTACTTTACGTTCTTCGTGGTGGGCGGCGCGCTGTATCTGCTGATGACCAGCATCTCGAACCGGATCTTCAACCGTGCCGAAGCGCGCGTGGGCCGATCCTTCAAGCGCAACTTCGCGCGCAACTGACGAGGACCGGACATCATGCATTTCGACTTCGATTTCCTGCTCGACACGCTGCGGCAACTGATTGCTGCCGTGCCGACCACGCTCGGGCTGTTCTTCTGCTCGCTGATTCTCGGCGGCTTGCTCTCGCTCGTGATCGTCACGATGCGCGTGTCGCCGCACTGGCT
>NZ_DASRSY010000395.1:0-19572 GCF_035656215.1 Paraburkholderia sp. | reverse complement strand
GTAGGCGTCGGCCTGGGCGTCGGTGTTGGCTTGGGCTGGACTTTGGGTTTGGTATGAACCGGCGGTGTCGGCTTGGGCGGCGGCGGTGTGGTCGATTGCAGCGCAACGGGCGCGGCCACGGGCGCCGGCGCCAGCAACTGCGCGGTCATGACGCGCGATTCGAGCGGCGGTGCGACGGGTTCATGACGTAAGGTCAGGATCACCGCAAGCAAAGCGACGTGAATCGCCGCGACAGCGGCAGTCGCGGTCAAGACACGGGAATTCATTCGGGCGGATGAGGCCGGCGTGGCGCCGGCTGAAACGGTATGCGAGGCCTGCATGTTAGCGTGGCGACGTGCCGTCGATGCGGCACGTCAGACAAGACATCGTCATGTTCGGAAGATCAGCAACGAAATGAACAAAGTAGTCACGAAACCAATCAACAATTCCATCTCAAACTCCTTTTAACGGGTGAGCGGGTAGCTGGCTGGTACGGTACTGGCTTGCTGACGGCAGTGGGATAAGGCGTGAAGCAGCGCGTAAAACAAGCGTATGAAGCGATGAAGCGGGTGAGCGCCCGGGACGCGGCGCGGGCCGCGCCCCGAAACCAGTCTCAGGCGGCCTTGCGTTCGTAAAACGTCAGCGGTATAGCCTGCGAGTGATGATCGAAGCCGCAGCGGCTTGCGCACACGCCGCTTTCCATCATGACGCCGCGCACGGATTCCGCGCACTTGCCACAGCAGGAAGCGACACCGAGTTCGAACTGGAGTTCGTCGAACGAATCGACGCCTTCCGCGATCGAGGCACGGATCTTTCGGTCAGAAACAGACTTGCAGACACAGACAATCATGGCAGGGCGTCATAGCTAACGTTAATGCGAACTATTATCATTTTGATTGGCTGGTTTGGCAAGCGTCCTGCATGATTTTTTGTAACAAAACCAGACTCTTAGAAGGGTTTCGTCTGCAGGGTGGGATTCGTCGCGAGTGGCGGGAAGGGCGTAGAAACGCCTAAAAAGCGCGCGAAACGGCCCCGTGGCGGTCTAAAAAGCAGCGGGCGAGGGTTTTATGCGGCTTGGGAATCTGGCGCTGCCGTGCGGCGCGAAGGGATCACGACCTGCTCGACTGTCGCGTCGATGTGCAGCAGGGTCGCGGCGAGCTGTTGCTGATGCGTGCCGTCGCCGGTGGAATAAAATCGGGGCAGAACAGGCTCGACGCTTTCCGTGGCGGCGCGCAGCCCGTGCTGGTCGAGTACCCGTTCCAGCTGGCGCGCGATGGCCACGCTCGTATCGATCAGCATCAGCCGGTCGCCGACGATGTCGCGGATCGCCGCATCGAGAAATGGGTAGTGGGTGCAGCCGAGCACCAATGTGTCGGCGCCGGCGTCGAGCATGGGCTGCAGGTAGCTGCGCAGCAGCGCGCGCAGTTCGACGGAGCCCACGTCGCAGCGTTCCACCGCTTGCACAAGGCCGTGACCTGGCTGGCAAAGAAAACGGCAATCGGCGGCGTAACGCTCCAACAGTGTCTGAAAGCGGGCGCTGCGCAACGTCACTTGCGTGGCGAGCACGCCGGCGACACGCGCTTTGGACTGCAGCGCGGCCGGTTTAATGCCCGGTTCGACGCCCACCAGCGGAATCGCCAGCTTTTCGCGGACCAGCGCGATTGATTGCGCGGTCGCCGTGTTGCATGCGACCACCAGCGCCTTGGCGCCTTGCCTTGCGAGCCATTCGCAGATCGCCAGGGTGCGGTCGGCGATGAAGTCGTCGTCGCGTTCACCGTAGGGGGCGTAGAGCGAGTCGGCGGCGTAGATGAGCGCTTCACCGGGGAGTTGCGCCCGGACTGCCCGCAGCACCGACAAACCACCCAGACCCGAATCGAAAATGCCGACCGGCGCCCGCGAACCGCCACCTGAGGGGGCAATCCGGGCACTCGAAGACGGCGATTCGGCGGACATAGGCGATAAGGAGACGCGCGGCACAGCGGTCACGGAAAACTCACGAAAACAGGGACGTGCGCAAGTATATCGCCCGCGCGGCGCGGATTCTGACAAATAAGCTGGCACATAACCGGGCAAATAAGCAGGCCGACAAGATGGCGTATAAGCCCGCCCATGAGCCGGCGCGGGCTTTTCCAACCTGGTTCGATCAGGACTCGATCGAACCCATTGCAGTTTGCTGGTAGTTCTGGATGCCGACCTTGTCGATCAGGTCCAGTTGCGTTTCGAGCCAGTCGATGTGTTCTTCGGTGTCGTCGAGAATCTTCACGAAGATTTCACGCGAGATGAAATCGCGAACGGATTCGCAATACACAATCGCTTCTTTGCAGGTGCTTTGCGAAATCTGTTCGAGCTTCAGATCGCATTCGAGGATTTCTTTGGTTTCTTCGCCGATCAGCAGCTTGTGCAGGTCTTGCAGGTTCGGCAGGCCGTCGAGCATGAAAATGCGTTCAATCAGCCAGTCGGCGTGCTTCATTTCGCCGATCGATTCGTCGTATTCATGCTTGCCGAGTTTCTCGAGGCCCCAGTGCTTGTACATCCGCGCATGCAGGAAGTACTGGTTGATGGCGGTGAGTTCGTTCTTCAACTGGGAGTTGAGATACTCAATGACCTTCTTGTCGCCTTGCATGATGTGTCCTTGTAGGGGGCTTTGAATTTCCCAGAACAATAAACGGCGAAAGGCAAAAAGCCAAGGCAAAACACACAGTTTTTCACCTTGATTTGCAAGGTTTTTTGCGTGATGCGTACCGTTCTCATTACAAGATAAAAAAGCCGGGGTTTGAGGCCCCGGCTTGTACTTTCTTAGCTGATGCTATTACCGATCAAACCGTCGCGACCGGAATCTTGCCGATTTTGGTTTGCCATTCCTTCGGGCCGGTCTGGTGCACCGAGGTGCCGGTCGAATCGACGGCGACCGTCACCGGCATGTCCTGCACGTCGAATTCGTAGATCGCTTCCATGCCGAGGTCTTCGAACGCGAGAACCTTCGCGCTGCGAATCGCCTTCGATACGAGGTAAGCAGCGCCGCCCACCGCCATCAGATACGCTGCCTTATGCTTCTTGATCGCCTCGATCGCAACCGGGCCGCGCTCGGCCTTACCGATCATCGAAATCAGACCTGTTTGCGACAGCATGGTCTCGGTGAACTTGTCCATGCGCGTTGCGGTGGTCGGGCCTGCGGGGCCGACTGCCTCGTCACGCACCGGATCGACCGGACCGACGTAATAGATCACGCGATTCGTGAAGTCGACCGGCAGCTTTTCGCCCTTCGCCAGCATATCGGCGATGCGCTTGTGCGCCGCGTCGCGGCCCGTCAACATCTTGCCCGACAGCAACAACGTCTGGCCCGGCGTCCAGGCTGCGACTTCTTCCGGCGTCAGCGTGTTCAGATCGACGCGCTGGCTCTTTTCCGTGTCCGGTTCCCACTGCACCTTCGGCCATGCGTCCAGCGAGGGCGCTTCGAGCTTCGCCACGCCCGAGCCATCCAGTGTGAAGTGCGCGTGACGCGTTGCCGCGCAGTTCGGGATGATCGCGATCGGCTTGCTCGCTGCGTGCGTCGGTGCCGCCATGATCTTCACGTCGAGCACAGTGGCAAGACCGCCAAGGCCTTGTGCACCGATACCGAGCGCGTTGACTTTCTCGTGCAGTTCGACACGCAGTTCTTCGATCCAGTCTTTCGGGCCGCGTGCGATCACGTCCTGAATGTCGATCGGATCCATCAGCGATTCCTTCGCCATGACCATCGCTTTCTCAGCGGTGCCGCCGATGCCGATGCCGAGCATGCCCGGCGGGCACCAGCCTGCGCCCATGGTCGGCACGGTCTTCAGAATCCAGTCGACGATCGAGTCCGACGGATTCAGCATCGCGAACTTCGACTTGTTTTCCGAGCCGCCGCCCTTCGCTGCAACCTGCACGTCGACCTTGTCGCCCGGCACGATCTCGTAGTGGATCACGGCCGGCGTGTTGTCCTTCGTGTTCTTGCGCGCGCCTTCCGGCGGGCTCACGATCGACGCACGCAGCACGTTGTCGGGGTTCAGGTAACCGCGGCGCACGCCTTCGTTGATCATCTCGGTGACGCCCATCGTCGCACCGTCCCAACGCACGTCCATGCCGACCTTCACGAACACCGTGACGATGCCGGTGTCCTGGCAGATCGGGCGCTTGCCTTCGGCGCACATGCGGCTGTTGGTGAGGATCTGCGCGATCGCATCCTTCGCGGCCGGGCTCTCTTCGAGCTCGTAAGCGCGGCCCAAGGCCTGGATGTAATCGAGCGGGTGGTAATAGCTGATGTACTGAAGCGAATCAGCAATGCTCTGAATCAGATCTTCCTGTTTGATGACGGTCATGATGGCTAGCTCAGTGGGGACAATGGCGCTTGTTATCAGACTCGCAGGGCAGGGCGAGTCAGTCGTGCGCCTTCAGGGGAGTGGAACCGTTAGAACCCAGCGGCTGTATGCCGACGGGCTCCTGAAAATGTTTCGGATGCGTATGCGTGGTGAGGCGGTCGACCAGCGCCATGACCACCGCCGAGAGAAGGAACGCGATGTGGATGATGACCTGCCACATGATGGTGTGCGTCGAATTCTGGTCGGGGCTGATGAAGGTCTTCAACAGATGGATCGATGAAATGCTGATCAGCGCCATCGACAATTTGACCTTGAGCACGCCGGCATTCACGTGGTCGAGCCATTCCGGTTCGTCCGGATGACCCTCTACGCCCAGGCGCGAGACGAAGGTTTCATACCCGCCGATGATCACCATGATCAGCAGGTTCGAGATCATCACCACGTCGATCAGGCCGAGTACCACCAGCATGATGTTGGTTTCGTCGAGCGTCATGGACGCGGTGACCAGATGCCAGACCTCTTTCAGGAACAGAACGACGTAGACAGCCTGGGCGACGATCAGGCCCAGATAGAGCGGCACCTGCAGCCAGCGACTCATGAAGATGATGGCGGGCAGCGGGCGCATCGGGCGGCGCTGACGGGCTGAGTCGGGTCGCGGGGCGGACATAGGCAAGAGTCAGATGAAACGCAGGTGACGGAACACGGACTAAATGCGCTGACCCGAAGCGCAAACCAAACGCGCGGATCGAGCACGCAAACCAGGGCGCAGACGGCGCGGTAAGCGGCCAGGGGAGGCCGGAAAAGCTTGCGTCAGGCGCGCTATTGTACAGCGTCGGATGAATTTGCTGCGGCGCGGCGGGCAGTCTAGGCCGGCCGGCGTGGCTGCGGCCCTAAGCCGACGACGCAGTGGCGCCGGTTACTTAACAGGCGGAGCTCAACTCAGGAGGCCACCGGCGGTACTCGCTTCACCTTCAGGCTCGCCAGCCCGATCCCCGCCACCACGCAGGCGAGCGCGATACCGTGTGCGAGGGTGGGCCGCTCACCGAGAAACACGATGCCGTAAATCGCCGCGGCCACCGGCAGCACGGCGCTGAACACGCCCGCGAGACTGCCTGGCACATGACGAATGCCCTTCATCCACAGCCAGAACGAGAAGATGCTCGCGGACAGCCCGTACCACAGCACCAGCGTCCAGACGCTAACGGGCACCGCGCGATAGTCGAAGTGCAGCAACGCGGTGGCGCCGAGCGGCAGCATCAGCAGCAGGCCGAACATATGCGTGTAGGCGCAGATGTCGATCGGCGCGAGCGTCTGCGTCAACCGGCGCGACAGGATGATGTAAAGCGATTCGCAGCACACGGCGCCCAGCACCATCAGATTGCCGGTGAACGACGTCTCGCCGCCCGCGTTCTCATCCACATGAGCGAGATTGATGACGACCACGCCGACGATCGCCAGCGCGATCGATGCGAGTGCCCGACCGTTCGGTCGTTCTTTGAGGATCAGCCACGAAAGCAGCGCGACGACCGCGGGGATCGTGCTGGTGATGACGCCGGTCGCGACCGCGCTGGTGCGCTGTACGCCGCCCAGCATCAGGAGCGTGAACCCGAAAGTGCCGAACAGCGCCTGCAAAAACAGATTGAGCCATTCATCGCGTTTGACGCGGCGCAGCTTGGCGACGCGCAACAGCGGCCACAATACCGCCATCGCAATGACGAAGCGCAGCAGCGCGAACAGGGGGACGGGGACGAACTCGACGATCGATTTACCGATTCCGACATTGCTGCCGACCAGCAGCATCGAGGTAAGGAGAAGCAGGGAGTAACGATTCAAGCTGGAATCCAGACGGCTAGTTCAGTTAGCATTGTAAGAGGGCGTGCGAGTCAGCGTAAAGGCGCCGCGCCAACGTGGCACGCGTGATGCTTCCCGTGTGTCTGATATCGGCAGGTTGTGGGGTATGTCGATCCGGGTGCATGGGAGCAGCGTAGCGCGTAGCATGCCGTGCCTGACCAGGCTGAACCGCGTAAGGGTTTTCGCTCGCGATGCGGCTTACGTAAGTGGCCGGTAAGTTGCACAGTTTATGTTTGAACGCGAGAGCGGAACGTCGGTCTTTCACTCATTCATGTTGCGGCGCCGCATGGAGGAAAATGAAAGGCGAACGGGCCGCGGCGCAGCGATTGGCGATTGCTGCGCGAGGGTTGGAGACAGTGCGCCGCCTATTGATCACGAATGGTGGCGCCATCATGACAAAGGCGCGTCATAGGCGCGCCAGCACAGGTTTTTAGTTTCATCTTCACCAAGGGGTTGTCGATGTCTGCGATTGAATCTGTTCTTCACGAACGCCGTGTTTTCCCGCCCTCCGCTGAAGCAGCGGCAGGTGCGACGATCTCCGGCATGGACGCGTACCGGGCGCTTGCCGCCGAAGCGGAGCGTGATTACGAAGGTTTCTGGGGGCGCCTCGCTCGCGAGACGCTAAGCTGGAACAAGCCCTTCACCAAGGTGCTCGACGAATCGAAGGCGCCTTTCTACACATGGTTCGAAGACGGCCAGCTGAACGCGTCGTATAACAGCATCGACCGTCATGTCGAAGCCGGCAACGGCGAGCGCGTCGCGATCATTTTCGAAGCCGACGACGGCACCGTCACCAACGTCACTTATAGCGATCTCCTGCAACGTGTATCGCGCTTTGCGAACGCGCTGAAAAAACGCGGCGTAAAGAAGGACGATCGCGTCGTGATCTATATGCCGATGTCGATCGAAGGCATCGTCGCGATGCAGGCGTGCGCGCGCATTGGTGCCACGCATTCGGTGGTGTTCGGGGGCTTCTCGTCGAAATCGCTGAATGAGCGGCTGGTGGATGTGGGTGCGGTCGCGCTCGTTACTTCCGACGAACAGATGCGCGGCGGCAAGGCCTTGCCGCTGAAGAACATCGCAGACGAAGCCATTGCCATGGGCGGCTGCGATGCGGTGAAGAGCGTGATCGTCTACAAGCGCACCGGCGGCAAGATCGCATGGAACGAAAGCCGCGATCTGTGGATGCACGAACTCACGCAGTCCGAATCGGATCAATGCGCGCCCGAGTGGGTCGGCGCCGAGCATCCGCTTTTCATCCTCTATACGTCCGGTTCGACCGGCAAGCCGAAGGGCGTGCAGCACAGCACCGGCGGCTATCTGCTGTGGGCCGCGCAGACCATGAAGTGGACCTTCGACTGGAAGTCCACGGATGTGTTCTGGTGTACCGCCGACATCGGCTGGATCACCGGCCATAGCTACATCACGTATGGCCCGTTGACGCTCGGCGGCACCCAGGTGGTGTTCGAAGGCGTGCCGACCTATCCGAACGCCGGCCGCTTCTGGGACATGATCGCCAAGCATAAGGTCACGTTGTTCTACACCGCGCCGACGGCGATCCGCTCGCTGATCAAATACGCCGAAGCGGACGAGAAAGTGCATCCGAAAAGCTACGATCTGTCGACGCTGCGCATCATCGGTACGGTCGGCGAGCCGATTAATCCGGAAGCATGGGTCTGGTATCACGAGAACGTCGGCGGCGGCCGTTGCCCGATCGTCGACACGTGGTGGCAAACCGAAACCGGCGGCCACATGATCACGCCGCTGCCGGGCGCGACGCCGCTGGTGCCGGGTTCGTGCACGCTGCCGCTGCCGGGCATCATGGCGGCGGTGGTCGATGAAACCGGCCAGGACGTGCCGAACGGGCAGGGCGGCATTCTGGTGGTGAAGCGTCCGTGGCCGGCGATGCTGCGCAATGTGTGGGGCGATCCGGACCGCTACAAGAAGAGCTACTTCCCTGAAGAACTCGGCGGGACGCTGTACCTCGCCGGCGACGGCGCGGTGCGCGACAAGGAAACCGGCTACTTCACGATCATGGGCCGCATCGACGACGTGCTCAATGTCTCCGGCCACCGCCTCGGCACGATGGAGATCGAGTCGGCGCTGGTGTCGAACCCGATCGTGGCAGAAGCGGCTGTGGTTGGCCGTCCTGACGATACGACCGGCGAAGCCGTGTGCGCATTCGTGGTGCTCAAACGCGCGCGTCCTGAAGGCGAAGAAGCGGTGAAGCTCGCCAACGAACTGCGCAACTGGGTCGCCAAGGAAATCGGTCCGATTGCCAAGCCGAAGGACATCCGCTTCGGCGAGAACCTGCCGAAGACGCGCTCGGGCAAGATTATGCGCCGCCTGTTGCGCTCGCTCGCGAAGGGCGAGGAAATCACCCAGGACGTGTCCACCCTGGAGAACCCGGCGATTCTCGATCAGCTCGGCGAGTCGCTCTGAGCATGGGTTTGCCTGGGTTTATGGCAGGAGCGTGCCGGACGATGCGCCCTTGACTGAACCCAGTTATCGACCATTTCGACCCGGCAGTTAAAGCCACCGCGCGGACAATCCCGATTGCCTGCCCGGTGGCTTTTTGATACATAGGCGCATGGCCGCGCCACACCACCCCTCTCACGCTACGCTCAATCCCGCGCCCGAACCCCCTGCGGTCTCGGCAGCGATGGCGCGCGCGCATCAGAAGTACTGGCGCTTCAATCTCGCTTTGATCGCGACGTTGATGACGGTGGGCTTCATGGTGTCGTTCGTTTTGCCGCTGGTGGCGCCGGCGTTGGATCGGGTGCGCTTCGGCGGCTTCCGGTTGCCGTTCTACTTCGGTGCGCAAGGGGCGATTCTGATCTACGTCGCGTTGATCGTCATTTATATCGTGTTGATGCAGCGCGCCGACCGCCGTCTGCAACGCGCTTTTGATGCCGATGCCGATGCGAGTGCCACCAGTGCCAGTGCCGATTCCGGCGCGCCCACTGCGCGCGGAAACTGAGCCGATGACGCTCACGCACCGGCTGATCCGCTCATACGCACTTTATACGCTCGGCTTCCTGCTATTCATCTACGTGATGTGGCGCATCGAGCGCACCACCGGCCCGGGTGTGTGGATCGGCTATGTGTTCCTGTTCGTGCCGATCGCGGTGTATGCGGTGATCGGCTTGCTGTCGCGCACGTCCGACCTCGTCGAATACTACGTAGCGGGGCGGCGCGTGCCGTCCGCCTTCAACGGCATGGCGACCGCGGCCGACTGGTTGTCCGCTGCATCGTTTATCGGTCTTGCCGGTTCGATCTATACGACCGGATATGACGGGCTGGCGTATCTGATGGGCTGGACCGGCGGCTATTGCCTCGTCGCGTTCCTGCTCGCGCCATACGTGCGCAAGCTCGCGCGTTATACGATTCCCGACTTTCTCGGCACGCGCTTTTCGAGCAACGCCGTGCGTGGACTCGCTGCGTTAGCGGCGATCCTGTGCTCGTTCGTCTACCTGGTCGCGCAGATTCAGGGCGTCGGCTTGATTGCGACGCGTTTTATCGGCGTGGATTTCGCGGTCGGCATTTTCTGCGGACTCGCGGGCATTCTGGTGTGCTCGTTTCTGGGCGGCATGCGTGCCGTGACGTGGACCCAGGTCGCGCAATACATCATTCTGATCGCGGCAATTCTGATTCCTGTGTCGATGATCGCGCATAAGGATGGCCTCGGCTGGGTGCCGCAGTTCAACTACGGCCGCTTGATGGAGCGCGTCGAGGTCCTGGAGAAGCAGGTGCGTGAAGCGCCGCTCGAGCAGACCGTGCGCGACGACTATCGGCGGCGCGCGACGCTGATGCAGGTGCGGCTCGATACGTTGCCGCAATCGTTCGTCGATGAGAAGCTGCGCCTCACGCAGGAAGTCGCGGATTTGCGCCGCCACAACGGCCCGCTGCGCGATATCAAGGAGCGAGAAAGGGAGCTGGAACAGTTTCCACGCGATGCCGCCGCCGCACAGATCGTCTGGACCCAACGCCGCGATGAGATGCTGATGCGCGCCGCCGCGCCGGTGCCGATGCACGAGCCGTTTCCCGTCACGAGCGAAGAAGACAGGCGCACCCATGAGCGCAATTTCCTGTCGCTGCTGCTGTGCCTGTCGCTTGGCACCGCGAGCCTGCCGCACATCCTGACGCGCTATAACACGACGACCTCGGTGGCGTCCGCGCGACGTTCCGTCGGCTGGACGCTGTTCTTCGTCGCGCTGTTCTATCTGACGGTGCCCGTGCTGGCCGTGCTGATCAAGTACGAGATGCTGACCAACCTGGTCGGCCATCACTTTGCCGATTTGCCGCAGTGGCTCACGCAGTGGCGCAAGGTCGAACCGAGTCTGATCAGCCTTGCTGATACGAATGGCGACGGTATCGTGCGCTGGAGCGAAATCCAGATGCAGCCGGATATGGTCGTGCTCGCCGCGCCCGAGATCGCGGGGCTGCCGTATGTGATGTCCGGGCTGATCGCAGCGGGCGCGCTGGCCGCCGCGCTTTCGACCGCGGATGGTTTGCTGCTGACGATCGCCAACGCGTTATCGCACGACGTCTACTACCACATGGTCGATCCGACGGCATCGAGCCAGCGGCGCGTGACGATCTCGAAGATTCTGCTGCTGGGGGTGGCGTTGTTCGCGTCGTATGTGGCGTCGCTCAATACAGGGAATATTCTGTTTCTGGTGGGCGCGGCGTTTTCGCTGGCGGCGTCGAGCCTGTTTCCGGTGCTGGTGCTGGGCGTATTCTGGAAGCGCACGACTAGGCTTGGGGCCGTGGCGGGCATGGTGGCGGGGCTCGTGGTGTGCATTTACTACATCGTGTCGACGTATCCGTTCTTCACGCAGATGACGGGTTTTGCCGGTGCGCGGTGGTTCGGGATCGAGCCGATCAGCTCAGGCGTGTTCGGCGTGCCGGCGGGGTTTCTGGTGGCGATCGGGGTGAGCCTGGTCGACCGGAAACCGGATGCTTATACGAGGGCGCTGGTGGACTACATCCGGCATCCTTAGGTGGGTTTGCGCATGGGTCTGGCGCAGGGCGCGAAGTTTGCTATAATTCGGCTCCCCGCCGGAGAGATGGATGAGCGGTTTAAGTCGCACGCCTGGAAAGCGTGTATAGGTTAATAACCTATCCGGGGTTCGAATCCCCGTCTCTCCGCCAAGGAATTGAATGAGAAGCCGTTGAATCTAAAGAGATTCAACGGCTTTTTGTTTTTTGACTTACGATTCGACTATCAAATGGTGCAGCTGTCGTCCTTGGCGGTGCCCTTCGCAAAATAGAGCGAATTGGACTGCTTGTTGTTCTCCGGAACATGCAAACGCGCAGACGACGCGGTGCGATTTCGTCCTCGCTGCCGTGACCTCAACGTCTAGCCCAATTTTCGGAGTCTGACGTCGTTCGAACTTATGGGGCGTGGGGGCGTAAAAGATATAGCACGATTGCCAATAATGTGTGATGGTCTGCGACACGCGCATTGGTGCTGATGTGTTTGCCGTAGCGAGTAACGACAGATGGAAGCAAATTCGACAAACCGGCGTATGGCGCGCGCATGCCGAGGCTTCATCGTGGCGATGCCCTGAGGCAACACAAAAGCTAGGGCGCTTACTACTTTTGGGTACTCTCACCCGTCTTGGAAAAAGGTATGCTCCTTTGGGATAATGCAGCAGTGGGAGATGCGGGGGCGTTGAGAACGTAGCGCGTGTTCGGCGCGTGGCGGTTCAATCCCGTGCGTCAGGGGCGACGTAGTAGCCGCGCACCCCCCCTCGTCAATGAAAAACGTCCTTGTCCTGCACCCCGTGGGCTTTGGCGTCGTCATACTGGCTCGCGGAGGACTGGCCGTCCGTAGTCGAAATCCGCCACTAATAGAGCTTGCGCATGGTTTCCGATGGATCATTTGAAATACCCGGTTGATCCTGTGGGACCACTTCCAGACCCTTCGGCGCATGGTCGGTTACGGTGTACCCCACCGAGCCAGGGCGCGAATAGGGAAACCGTCGGATATCCGATCTGAAAATGTCGCTGGTCAACTGCGGCTAATAATAAAAATATCGGTCCCGTGCGCATCGGTAATTAGCACGCAGCAATTCTGTCAGCGGAAGCCTTGCCGCCCACCATCCATATATGACGAACTTCAAGGAAATATAAATGTAAGGTTATGCATTCGGAATCAATCATCGTAAATCTGTGTCTTGAAAAAGACAGGATGCATATATGACGTTCATTCGTCGGAAGATTCGGTAATATTCGAACCGAAAAAATAAATTCGGATAAAGACCATGCTACGGGGTGCTCGTGAGAGCAGGCAGCGACTCGCCCAAATAGAGGCGGCGCGGCAGGCAAAAATTTTTGATGCGGCGTCAAACGGTGCGGCGGCACAAGTACGACCGCTATGGATGAAGGCGACCGCATGTGTCATGGCGGTGGTGACTTATCTGCTTCCCGGCGTGCTCACGCTCGACGAGGTCGCACATGCGGCACCGATCGTCGACCCGCGCGCACCTATTCCGTTTCAGCCGACCATCACGCAGACGAGCACTGGTGTGCCGGCGGTCAATATCGCCGCGCCGAACGCCAACGGTATTAGCGTCAATAGCTACCAGTCGTTCAATATCGACAGCAACGGCCTGGTGCTGAACAACAGCCTCACGTCGGGTACACCTTTGCTGGGCGGTACGCTTGGAGCCAACCCGAATCTCGCCGGCCGCGCCGCGAGCGTGATCGTCAACCAGGTCACCACAACAGGGCCTGCTTCAACGCTGATCGGTCCGCTGGAAGTATTCGGCAGTCCGGCTTCGATCATCATCAGTAATCCAAACGGCGTATCCGTCAACGGGCTTTCGTTGACGAACGCGACGGGCCTTGTGCTAACCACCGGCACGCCGCAATTCCTGACCGGTGTCGGCGGTGCATCGACGGACTTCGCCCACGCGGGCTCGCTTGCCTATAACGTGACGTCGGGCAATGTGTCGATCAGCGGTCCTGCCGGCGTCAATGGACCGGGGGCCGGCATCGAGGGCACGGTCGGCAATATCGATGTGATCGCGCAGACGATCAGCCTGAACGCGCCGTTGCGCGCAGACCAGCGTATTAACCTGGTCACGGGTAATCAGCTCGTGAGCCCGACTACGTCAGACGCATCGGGCACGAACTATGGCACAGCATCCAACGGCACGGCCAATAGGGCGGCCGCGATTGGAAACAACGTGGTAGCAATTGATGCAAACCAGTACGGATCGGTGACGAGCGGACAGATCTATATCGTGTCGACGGCCGCTGGCATGGGCGTGAACACGCAGGGCGCGTTGACGGCGACGGCAGGTAATCTCACCGTCACGTCGAACGGCGACATCGCCGTGAACTCGACTTATGCGCAACAGGCGGCAAGTCTGGCCGGCGCCGGCAAAGTGTCCGTGTCCGGCAGCAATCTCGCGAATCAATACGCCGTCAGCGCAACCGGCGATATTGCTGCGGCAACAGCGTCCGTGCAATCGGTCCAGGACCTGAACATGACTGCGGGCGGCGGCCTGACCGTCGGCACTGCGCAGTCCAATGGCAGCGTCAATCTTCGGGCCGGTGCCGACATGTCGGTCGGGTCGGTGCAGACAGGTAATAACCTGTCGATGACGACGACGGGGAGCACAGGCAATGGTGACATGACCATCGGCGGCGCTGTGTCTGCGCCCGGCCTGATCGCGCTGAACGCGGCTCGTGATGCGACGGTGAATGGCGCGGTTACTGGTGGCGGCACCGTGCAGGTTCTCGCACAGCGCGGCGCGACGATTAATGGTCGCGTGTCGTCGACAGGCGATCTCACACTGGTCGGCCAAACCGGCAACATAACAACAGCAGGAGATGTGCAGACGAGTGGAAACCTCAGCGCCACTGCGGGTCAGACGATGTCGCTGGGCGGCAACGTCGCGGCGAACGGCAACACGACGCTGAACGCGAGTTCCGATCTTGGCGTCTCCGGCACCCTGGCAGGCAATGGCTTTGGTGTGCTGGGCGCTGGCGGCAATCTCACGGCGAACGGCGCCGTGACCTTCGGCCAGAATGCGACGCTGACTGCGGGCCAGAACGTTCACCTGCCCGGCGCGGTGACGACAGGCGGAAACTTGAACGTGACCGCCGGCAATAACTTGACCGTGGGTTCCGCGGTCGCGGCAGGCGACACAACCCTGGCAGCCAGCGGTGGCGCTGCAACGATCAACGGTGCAATCCTCAGCGGTGGAAACACTGCCGTTAGCGCTGCAACGGACGTGGCCGTTACCGGCAGCATTACGGGTAACAAGACGGGCAAGCTGAGCGGCGGTCGCGATGTGTCATCGAGCGGAACCGTGACGTTTGGGCAGGACGCGATCGTCACAGCGGGGCGCAATGTCGATCTTGCCGCTACGGTAAAGGCCGGTGGCAACTTCTCCGTGACTGCTGGCACCAATGCGACCGTGGGCGGCGCGGGCGTGGTGGGCAATACGACGCTGACTGCAACAAGCGGTGGTGTGACGGTCGACGGAGCACTCGCTACCGGTGGCAACACGATAGTGAGCGCTGCCACGGACGCAATCGTCTCCGGCGCGGTCGCCGGCAACGGCACAGGAAATCTGAGCGCGGGACGCAATCTGTCGGGTGGCGGCACGGCAGGCTTCGGGTTGGATGCAACCTTGAACGCGGGGCAGGCGATCAGCCTGTCCGGGTCGTTGCAAACGGGCGGCAATCTGAATGCGACTGCGGGTACCAGCCTGACGGTGGGTGCCGCCACCGCGGTAGGCAATGCCACGCTCAAAGCCAACGGAGGGGATACCACGATCAATGGCGCAGTCCTGAGCGGTGGTGATCTCAATGCGCAGGCCACGGGTAATCTCACCGTGACGGGAAGCGTGACCAGTCTCGGGAAGACCGCTCTGACGGCCCAAGGCGGCAATCTCTCCGTACAGGGCGGTATGAACGCGGCGGGCGACGCAACATTAGCGGCGGCCCACAATCTCGCGGTGACAGGCACGACGCAGGTTGGCGGCGACGCGACGCTGACCGGTGCAAACATCAGCACGGGCGGAACGACCACCGTTTCGGGCAATCTCGTGGCGACCGCGCAGAACGGTCTCGACCTGTCCGCCGGGCAACTGAACGTCGTGAAAAACGCTACGTTATCCGGTGTCAACGTGACGACGGGCAACGCGCTGATTGGCGGGAATCTGAGTGCGAACGCGTCGAACCAGTTGACGACAGCTGGCGCCCAGACGCTCGTTCAGGGCTCGGCCACGTTGTCGGGTGTGAACGCGGTCGTGAACACGGGCAGCGTGCTTGCGGGCGGCGCACTGACGATTGCTGGTGCGAACGTAACGAATACGGCCAACGCAAGCCTGATTTCTACCGCAGCGACGACCGTCAACTCGACGAATCTGAACAACCAGGGATCGATAGCAGGCTTAACAACAGCTGCTACGGCGAACGGCTCGCTCACGAACAACGGCGGCGCGATTATCGGCACGAATTCGTTGAGCGTCACGGCCGGCAATCTGGCAGGTAACAACAACGGCGTGATCTTCGCAGGCAGCACCAGTGCTGCGAGCCCCGGCACGCCGGGCGATGCGACGGTCACCGTGACTGGCGGCAACGGCACATTCAACAACGCCGGTGGCCAGATTCTCGCTCAACACAATCTGACGCTGAACCTGCTGAACCAGACGTTCGACCCTTCGGCCGCGGCGAGCGGTACGTTCAATCTCGACAACGCGCTGACGATCAACACGCTGCAACTCAACAATTCCGGCACGTGGGCCATGCCCGGCAATAGCGTGTCGATTAGCGCGACACAGGGTTTCAGCAACAGCGGCACGATCAGCAAGTCAGGCGACATCACGCTGTCGACCAACGGCACGTTGACCAATAGCGGCACGATTAGCGCAGGCAACGACGTCAACCTGTCCGGCACGATCGTCAACCAGGCCGGTGCGACGATTCATGCGAATGAGGACATTAATCTCAACGGCGCGACGACCAACCAGGGGACGGTCAGCGCCGTGCGCGACGTCAACCTCAATGGCAGCAGTTACGACAACAGCGGGGCGTCGACAGCGGCAGGGCGCAATCTGACTGCGAATCTGTCGGGAGATCTCACGAATGTCGGTGGGAAGATCACCGCGCAGAACGACATCACGATCAATGCCGCGGATGTGAACAACAGCAGGGCCGGTGCGAATACGACGACTACGACGACGTCGAGTACGACCATTGCTGCGGCGGGGATGGCGTCGGCGTTCCTGTCCGCTCCGGCGGGTTCGCTCACCTTCGCCTTTTCGGTTACCAACCCCAACGACGGTTCGACTAACGACTACTCCGCGTCGATCACCGCCCGGGTCGGCGATTTTCAGCCGTCTTCCGCGACTAACGCGACCGCCGCCGATCTGAGCGGCGGTACGTTCAACGGCATTGCTTTACCTGCGGTCACCCAGACGACCACGACGACGCAGCCTGCTGGCCAGAGCAGCGTGATTGCCGCCGGACACGACCTGTCGATCACCACCGGTACGTTGAGCAATCACGGCAGCACGATCTCCGCCGCGAACAACATCTCGCTGAACGTCGCGTCACTCGACAACGGGGGCGGCGCGGCTGTCACGACCATCACCGACAGCATTGATGCCGCGTCGTATGCGAGCTTCCTCGCGCAACTCAAGGCGGCGTATACGGCAGGTTCGCTGACCCCGATGCTTGAACCGGTCGATGCTGTGGGGAATCCGACGGCTGGTACGCTGAACCCGACTGCAAACGTGATCACGACCAGCGCTCCGCCTGCTGCGCAAACGTCCACGCTTATCGTCTACACGAGCCAGAACGCCGGGCAGATCGTCGCCGGCAACAATCTGTCGCTGACCGGGACCGGTGCGGGCCTGACGAATGCCGGGAGCCTGTATGCAGGGCAGGACCTGCGCGTGACAGCGAACAGCTTCACGAATCAGGGCTACCACACTGACACCGTGACGTCGAAGACGGGATGTGCTGCTGGCGTTTCCGCTGCGGACTGCGGTTACTTCGGGACAATGATCTCGTACCCGGACCAGATGGTCATGTTTGAGCGTCCCGGGCAGGACTTCACCGATGCGATGACTAATGCAGCAATCGCACAGGAGCTTCTGCACTTCTACGCGACGTTTGGGCCGCAGAACGACTCGGCCAATATCTACGGTGACCAGACGGTCACCCAAACCTACAGCTACACGCAGATAAACAACACGGTCTTCGCAGGGCGGGACCTGATCATCGCCGCGCCTACGCTGAACAACACCGACGGCAACCTGCTTGCCGGCCGGGATGTCGTAATCGGCGGCGCAGGGACGACGCGCAGCAACACCGATCCGAACAACCCGCAGACGAACCTCACGCAGGCGTCGGCCATCACGAACACGTCGGGCAATATCCAGGCCGGACGCGACATCGCAATCAGCACGGCGGCGCTTACCAGCACGATGTCGGCGCCGGTGCAGGTGTACCAGAACTTTGGCACGACCGCACAGTTCGGCTGCAGCGGCGCGTCAACGCATTACTGCGATGCCTTTGTCGACCAACAGTCGGGCGACGCTTCGACAATCACGGCGAATCGCAACCTGTCGTTTAGCGTGGGCACGCTGGTCAACACGGGCAGTCTGATTACGGCAGGCAGCCAGGCATCGATCTCTGCTGCATCGACTGTGACCAACCAGGACCAGACGCTGAATGCGTACTGGCACGATGCCTTCTATGGTGTCGTGATTGGCGGCTCGAAGCCACCGGACAACTTTGGTTGCGGAACCGCGGCAAACTGCTCAACGCTGTTCGGCAGCGCGTATCACGGTGGCGACAGCGTTCAGCCGCCGACGCCGTACAAGAGCCTGTCGGGCACGATCCAGGCACCGTCGTTATCGGTGACCGCTGGCGGCCAGTTGCAGAACTCCGGCAACGTGTTGGGGCAGCAGGTTGCGCTGACGGGCGCAACGCTGGTCAACGGGCTGACGTCGCCGGCTGTCTATACGCCGCAACCGACCGGCTCCAATCAGGTCATCTCGCTCGGTCCTGTGGGCACGCCGGTCGTTGCGTCAAACGCAGCGATTCAGGTTGGCGCTATCGTGACCATCGGAAGCGGTCTGGCCGGTGCGTCGGGTGTCGCAGGCGGCATCGCGGCGGGTTCCAGCGGCTCGCTTGGCACGGCGGGCAGCACGTCAGCAGGCGTCACCGCACCAGGCAATGCGGCGGGGACGATCTCTGCCCCGGCCTTGAGTTCGAGTTCTCCGTCGACGCCGGTATCTCCGGGCGTTACGGTAGCGACCGGCGCGTCTGCCACTACTGGCGCCCCCAACGTCAGCTATCTGGTCAACAGTCCGGCATCGCTTGTGATTGGCAACATCGGGCCGAGCCAGTTGCTGGCCAATCTGCCGGCGAGCCTGCAGCCGAACACCACGCAGTTTTACTACGATCCGTTCACGGAAAATCAGCTGTTGCAGCAGGCTGCGTTGACGCAGACAGGGCAGGCGAGTTTCGTGAGTGGGCTGTCTTACGACAACACGAAGCAGTCGTCCGTCACGGATCAGGAAAAGAAAGCGCTGTACGGTAACGCGATCCAGTATGCCGAGGCGAACAACATCGCACTTGGCACGGCGCTGACGCAAAACCAGATCGCCGCACTCGACAAGCCAATGCTCTGGTATGTCGAAGAGACCGTGCCCGAGCCGGGATGTACCGCAACCGGGACGGCGACTTGCCCGACGGTCGATGCCCTCATGCCGCAGGTGTACCTGCCGCAGAACTATGCAGTGGTTCAGCACGACGGCACGATCAGCGGGCAGGACGTCACGCTCACTGCGTCGAACGGTGGATCGATCACGAATACCGGTTCGATTACGGCGACGGATACGTTGACGGTCAACGCGGGTTCGCTGACGAACCAGCAGCGTTCGACGGACATCGGGACACAGAGCACCTACATCCCCGATCTTTATGAGTTGATCACGACAACGGGCACCGTCGCACAGCAAGGCGGGTTCATGTCGGCTGGCAACTATCAGTTGAATGTCGATGCGGTGAACCAGATCGGCGGCGCGCTGCAGAAGCTCAATACGGATGGCAGGGTCGACACGGCGGGCACGCAGCAGCAACTGGCAGCGCTGAAGGCGCAGTTGGGCAGCAGCTTTACACAGTCGACGGTGCAGGACGACCTGCATACGAGTGTGACGTCGCTGGCGGATAGCGCGGGGGCGTTCCAGACGATCGGGATGCTGGCGGTGATGGTGGTCGCGTCGGTCATGACGGCGGGGGCTGCGTCGGCCGCTATTGGGGCGGGCGCTGACGCAGGCAGCACATTCGCGGCGGGCGTCGCTGCCACGACGACGGCCGAAGGCGTCGCGATGCCGGCTGTCGCTGCTGGGTTGGGGAATATCGC
>NZ_DASRSY010000394.1:0-2335 GCF_035656215.1 Paraburkholderia sp. | reverse complement strand
TCATGCGAATTTCCAGAAAAGATGTGGCGATGCAATAACCCGCATCGCTGGCGGCGCGCTATCGCTGCATGGCGTGACAGCCGGGGCTGCGGCTACAGCCAGCGCCAGATGCCTGCGGCCCACCCGGCGAAGGGGATATGCGCCCACGTCGCGACGAGCCAGACGACTACGCCGCCCAACAGCGCGTGCAAACCGAATCCGCCCAACTGCGCACGGCCGGCGGCGATCGCGGCGAACGGCAGGTAGCTCGTCTTCGATTCCCATACGGGCCAGAGATCGGGCTGGAGCTGCTCCTTCTTCCGATCCTGCAATGCGGCGCCGACGAGCGCGAGGACGACGATAGCCGTGGCGAGGATGATGTTCCTGGTCACCGGGAACACGGCAATGTGGCACAGCCCCCAAAGTGCGAACGACCACATCATCGGGTGACGCGTCACCGCGTACACGCCGCGCGCAGCATCCGGGAACGAACTGGGCTGGCCACCGGTGGGAAGCGCCGGGTTACGGATCAGAGAGCCCAGCAGGAGGATTGACGCGATCAGCATGACGACGGTCACAACCACCCAGAGCCCGTTTCCGACCGGCCATAGTGATTCCGTCAGGGGCGCCTTTCGGTAGGCCACGACCAGCCAGCCGAGCGTGAGGAAAGCAACCAGCGAATAGACGCCCAGGAACCCCAATTCGCCGATTGCGCGGACCAAACGCTTGCGCAGCGGATGGGACAAGACAAAGTGACTACCCACGAAGGCGATTGCCGCCGCCGCAACTGCGTTGGTGCTTCCCATTGGCCCGGCTCCTCAAGTCATGTCGCCGGCTGACCGTATTGCTCATTGTCGACGGCGTGGTACAGGAATTTCCAGTTGCCCTTGCCTTTGATCTTACCCCAACGGAACTTGAAAAAATGACGGCTGCGTTGCGCATCACGTTCCCTCTCAACGTGATTTCCGCCGCCGCGCCGCCGCTTCTCATTGCACTGGTTGCATGTCGGGAAGCGCGTCAGCGCTTCCCGACCTCACCCCATCATCACCATGGCAGCGAGTAGGTCTTCGTGTTGGTAAAGCTCTTCATGGCCTCCTGCACCCCTTCCTTGTAGCCGAGTCCCGAGTCCTTCACGCCGCCAAACGGCGTGAGTTCGAGCCGATACCCGGGTACTTCGCGCACATTCACGCTGCCCACTTCCAGTTCGGTGATGAACCGCGTGATGTAATCGAAGCGGTTCGTGCAGACCGACGATGACAACGCGTAGTCCGTGCAGTTCGACATGCGGATCGCTTCGTCGATGTTGGCAAAGCGCATGATCGGCGACACCGGTCCAAACGTTTCGTACTTGACGAGCGGCATGTCGGGCGTGACACGGTCGACCACCGTCGGCGAGTAAAGCGCGCCGTCGCGGACGTTGCCCGCAAGCAGACGGGCGCCGCGTGACAAGGCGTCGTTGACCTGGCGTTCGCAGAACTGCGCGGCCGCTTCGTCGATGACCGTTCCCATATCGACTGAACTGTCCGCCGGATTGCCATATTTCCAGGCGAGTGTCTTTTCTACGACGAGATCCGTGAAGCGGTCGGCAACCGCCTCATGTACCAGCATGCGTTTGATGGCGGTGCAACGCTGGCCCGAATTCTTGTACGAGCCCGATACGGCGAGCGAACTGGCTTCGTCGAGATCGGCGTCCTCCATCACGATGATCGGGTCGTTGCCGCCCAGTTCGAGCACGGCGCGCCGGTAACCCATCCGCGAGGCGATCGATTTGCCGATCGAGACGCCGCCGGTGAACGTGATGAGATCGACCGCGGGGTTCGTGATCAACTCGTCGGCAATGACACCTGGATCGCCCGTCAACACCTGAAGCATCTGCACCGGCAAGCCGGCGTCATAGAGGATGTCCGCAAGCAGATAGCATGACAGCGGCACTTTCTCCGACGGTTTCACGACGATGCGATTGTTCGTTGCAATCGATGGCACGATCTTGTGCGCGACCTGATTCATCGGGTGGTTGAACGGCGTAATCGCGGAGATCACGCCCAGCAGCGGATCGCGTTGCGTGTAGACGCGCCGTTTCTTGCCATGAGGCGTGAGGTCGCACGAGAAGATCTGGCCGTCGTCTTTTAGCACTTCGCCGGCGCCGAACACCAGCACGTCCGCGACGCGGCCCGCTTCGTAGATCGAATCCTTCTTGCACAAACCGGCTTCCGCCGTGATGACGGCGGCGATCTCTTCGGTGCGTGCACGCACTGCGTCGGCCGCGCGCCGCAGGATCGCGGCGCGCTCATAGCGCGTCAGCGCCGGACGGTACGCACGCGCAAATTCGAACGCGCGCCGCACGTCTTCGAGGGTT
>NZ_DASRSY010000393.1:0-3685 GCF_035656215.1 Paraburkholderia sp. | reverse complement strand
GGCTTGCTTGCCGAAGCGGTATTTTCGAGCGCCTTGATACGGTCGCGGAGTTTGTCGATGTTACGCAGCAAAGCGGCGCTCCGGTTCCAGTCGGCATGGTTCACAGCCGGGAAAGCGCTGGTGTACATGCCTGGCTTCAGCAACGACTTCGACACGCCCGACTTCGCCGTGACGATCACATAGTCCGCCAGCGTGACGTGACCGGCAATCCCAACCGCGCCGCCGATCATGCAATGACGGCCGATCGTGGTGCTGCCCGCGATGCCCGCGCAGCCGGCGATCACCGTGTAAGCGCCGACCTTGCAGTTGTGGCCGATCTGCACGAGATTGTCGATCTTCACGCACTCTTCGATGATCGTGTCGGCCATGGCGCCACGGTCGATAGTGGTGTTCGCGCCGATTTCGACGTCTGCCGCGATCGACACACCGCCGACCTGCGGAATCTTCACCCAACTGCCGGTACGGGCATCGCCTTCGCCCACGAAATCCGGCGCGAAGCCAAAACCGTCCGAACCGATCACCGCGCCCGCGTGCACAATCACGCGCTCGCCGAGCTTGCAGCCGTAGTACACCGCGACATTCGGATACAGATGCGAGCCTGCGCCGATCCGCGTGCCGCGGCCGATCACCACATTGGCATCCAGGCGCACGTTTTCGCCGATCATTGCGCCCGCTTCCACCGTGACGTGCGGACCGATCACCGCGCTCGCGGCGATCTGAGCCGACGGGTCGATCGTCGCACTCGGGTGCACGCCGGGCACAGCCTTGGGCGATGCCATGTCGATGAAAGTCTGCGCGACCCGCGCGAAGTAAGCGTACGGATTCGGCGTGACGATGAAGTTACGAGCGTCGCGGGAGGCCAGCTTCGCGAGGTCGTCGGCATTGATCAACACCGCGCCCGCACGGGTCGTCTCGACCTGCGACAGATACTTTGGATTGGCGAGGAACGCCAGCTGGTCCGGGCCTGCCTGGTCGAGCGGCGCCAGACTGCCGACGCGCTGCGAACCATCTCCGACTACTTCACCGCCGAACCGCTGGACGATGTCCTCGAGCGTAAATGCCATGCCTATTCTGTCTCCTGTGTCGATCTAAGTTAGCGCTTCAGCTGTCGGCCGGAGTTCGCGCTTTAGCGCGTTACGCCGGCCCCATGCAAAGCACTTACTCTGGTCTCATGCAAAGCACTTACTCCGATCCCATGCAAGATGGTTGCTGCAAATCAGTCCAACTTGTCAGTTCTATGGCCCCGCGCTGCGAACCGGCCTACGACCCCAGCTACAGGTGGCCTGCGGCCGTGTTCAGTTGCCCGACGCCGCCAATGCCTTGAGCACCTGATCGGTAATGTCGATGCGCGGGCTCACATACACCGCTTCCTGAACGATCAGGTCGTAGTGCTGCTGCTCGGCGATCTGCTTGATCACCTTGTTGGCCCGGTCGAGCACCGCAGCCAGTTCCTCGTTGCGGCGCTGGTTCAGGTCTTCGCGAAACTCGCGTTGCTTGCGCTGGAAGTCCGTATCCAGCTGCGACAGATCGCGTTGCTTCTGCGCGCGATCGGCGGCCGACATCGACGCGCCGTTCTTGTCGAGCGAGTCGGACATCGACTTCAGCTTCTGCGCCATGTCGGCCAGATCCTTGTCACGCTTGGCGAACTCCGCCTCGAGCTTGACCTGTGCAGCCTTCGCGGCAGCCGATTCACGCAGGATACGGTCCGAATTCACCGCAGCGATCCGGGCTTCCTGCGCGTGCGCTACCCCCGCTACTCCGACACCCAGCGTCATTGCCAGCGCGAACGCACACGCCACACGTTTCGAAAACATACCGGTTAGCAAAGTCATCCTCTCGATACTGTAGTTTGGCCGGGGCCGCCGCCGGAAGCCGTCCGTAGTTCGGACCGCCAGCCGCCGGAGCGCCGGCCGCCTGATCAGAACGCCGTCCCGATCTGGAACTGGAACTTCTGATACTGGTCGCCAGTGTGCTTCGTGAGCGGGAAGCCCAAGCTGAGCTTGAGCGGGCCGATCGGCGAGATCCAGGCGAGACCGACACCATAGCCATAACGCAGGCCGTTCGCGCCGATGCTGTTGCCTTCCGTACCCCAGACGTTACCAGCGTCGAGGAACGTGAAGACGCGCAACGTGCGGTCGTAGCCCGTACCCGGCAGCGGGAACGTCAATTCGACGTTACCCACCAGCAGCTTCGAGCCGCCGATCGGGTCGTTCGTCTTCGCGTCACGCGGGCCCAGCGAGCTCGGCTCATAGCCTCGCACCGAACCGATACCGCCGGCGTAGTAGTTCTTGAAAATCGGGTATGGCTTGCCGCCCAGGCCGTTACCGTAACCGCCCTGGAAGTTGAAGCCCAGCACGAAACCGCGCGCAAACGAGTAATAGTACTGCGCGTTAATGTCGGCCTTGTAGTACTGCGTACCGCCGAGCGGCGTGCCATATTCGGCGTTCGCCTGCGTAAAGTAACCGCGGCTCGGTACCAGTGCGCTGTCACGCGCGTCGCGCGACCAGCCCACCGTGATCGGCACGTTGTTCGACACACGACCGAACTGGTTCACGTAGTCGATATAGCTTTGCGGCGTGTTCGCGTCGATGTCCAGCTGGTTCTGCTCGAGGCCGGCACCGAAGTACACCGTGTCGACTTCGGAGAACGGAATACCGAACTTCAGGTCACCACCGATCGTGACGATCTTGAAGCTCGAATCCGTCGAGTAGTACAGCGGCTGATACGTACGGTAGTAGACGTCGGTAATCCGCTTGATGCCGTCGACGGTGAAATACGGATCGACCTGCGTGACCGTCAACGTACGGTACGTCTTGGCGGTATTCACGTTCACCGCGAGACTCGTACCCGAACCGAACACGTTGTCCTGCGACACGCCCGCGGAGAGCACCACCTTGTCGGTCGACGAGAAGCCCGCGCCCAGCGTGATCGCGCCGGTCGGCTTTTCGGCCACCTTGACGTCCACATCGACCTGATCCGGCGTGCCTTCCACCGGCACTGTGGTCACGTCGACATCGGTAAAGTAGCCGAGGCGGTTGATCCGGTCTTTTGACAGCGCGAGGCGGTTCGAATCGAACCACGAGCTTTCGAGCTGGCGCATTTCGCGGCGCACCACTTCGTCGCGAGTACGCGTGTTGCCGACCACGTTGATACGGCGCACGTACACGCGGCGGCTCGGATCCACCTGCAGCGTCAGGTCGACCTTGTGGTGTTCCTGATCGATCTGCGGCTGCGCGTTGACGGTGGCGAACGCATAGCCGTATTCGCCGAGCTTGTCGACAATCGCCTTGGTGGTGGCTTGCAGCTTTTCAGCCGAGAAGCGGTCACCCGGTTTGATCTTGATGAGCTTGGCCAGCTCCGGCTCGCGGTCGAGCAGGTTACCGGCCAGCTTGATGCTGCTAATCGTGTACGGCTCGCCTTCGTGCAGCGTGACCGTCAGATACATGTCCTTCTTGTCCGGCGTGATCGACACCTGGGTCGACTCGATGTTGAACTCGAGGTAGCCGCGATTCAGGTAATACGAGCGGACGTTTTCGAGGTCGCCGGTGAGCTTGTCTTTCGCGTATAGGTCGTTCTTCGTGTACCACGAGAACCAGTTCGGCGTGGACAGCTGCATTTCGTCGCGCAGCGTACCCGTGCTGAACGCCTTGTTGCCGATGAAGTTGATCTGGCGGATCTTCGCGCT
>NZ_DASRSY010000392.1:0-7978 GCF_035656215.1 Paraburkholderia sp. | reverse complement strand
TCACGAACCATCATCTCAAATACAGACGGCCGTGCGAGACGTCAGATGGCGTGTACCGGATGCCGCGTGTCAGATGCGATCTCCGGACCCAGCGAACTTGCCGTGCGCGTTGGGCGTCGATACGCACGGCAAGCGCATCCGCACTCAAGCTGACAATGCCACCGTCTGCGGCTCCATCCGGTCAAGCCCTTCCAATGCCATGAGCCGCGCGACCAGCGCATCGCCGGCACGCGTCATCGGCATGCGCAACTCGTCGCGTATCAGGCCTTGCGCAGCGAGCAGGGCCTTCACCGGCGCCGGATTCGGTTCAGCGAACAGCGCCTGGATCAGCGGCACAAGCGCATGAAAAATGCGCCGTCCTTCGTCGAGCCGGCCCGCTGACAGCGCACGATACAGCGCGACGAACCGTTCCGGCCGCAGATGCGCCGAGGCTGCGATCGCCCCGCTCCCACCCAGACACAAGGTGTTGAAAATATTGATGTCTTCGCCGGTGAGCACCTGCAAGCGGCCGTCACGAATCAGCGCGAGCGTGGTGTCGAGCGAACCGGCGCAATCCTTCACCGCCTGAATCCGCGGATGCGCGGCGAGCGTCAGCAGGGTGTCGAGTTCGAGCCGCACGCCGGTTCGATAGGGAATGTCGTACAGCACGACGGGCTTGTCGCTCGCATCGGCAAGCGCCATGAAGTGCCCGACGATGCCCGCTTGCGAAGGCCGGATGTAGTACGGCGCGGCCATCAGCACACCGGCTATCGGCAGTGAATTCAGCTGCCCGATGCGCTCCTTCATGCTCGCCGTGTGATTGCCCGACACGCCGACCAGCACCGGCAGCGCTTGTGCTCGTGCTTGTGCATCAACCGCGCCGCGAGCGACGGCTTGCGCTTCGTCGAGAATCGTCGCCAGCACGGCGTCCTGTTCGGCGGCGTCGAGCGCGGCCGGCTCGCCGGTCGTACCGAGCGCAACCAGTCCGGCAATCCCCGCGTCGGCATAGCGGCGCACCAGCGCGCGCAGCGCGGCGTGGTCCACCTCGCCATCGGCGAACGGCGTGATGAGCGGAACCCAGATACCCGAAAAAATAGACATGTCTTTACCTCGATGACGACCGTATCGATTCCGATCAGCGGTGCGAGGGAAGAAAAACAGGGAATGCCGCGGAGGGCGTTGACCGGCTGTTCCGTCGCAACATCTGACGGAACAGCGTGCTCCGGTCAGATGAGCGGCTGTTTTTTGGCTTTGGCGCTAACGTTCGCGAGATTCGCGCGTGCGGCCACGACGTTCGCAAAAGCGAGACGTGCGGTGGTTGACGGGCGGAGTCGAAACGTTTGGCCGGGATGCATAAAACGCAGTGTAACCGCGTCCGGCGCGAATTTGCAAAACGGGCCTGCCAAGCAGGTTTGCCAAGCTCACGCAAAATTGCTTGACTTCTACGACAGGGAAACTAATATACGCACCGCGTACATGACCAGTACGCGACCCACTCCCGACAGGTGCCCGTATGAGCGTCCCGCAACAAGCCTTCCTACGCGACGCGATGCGTCGCCTGAATATGACCCGCGACACGTTCGCGAGCCGCATCGGCGTATCGCGCCGCGCGCTCGACACATGGCTGCTGCCGGACGATTCGCAGGAATCGCGGGCCATGCCGGAGATCGTGGAGCGTTTCGTGTCGGAAATCGTGGTGCATGGCGAGCCAGGCGAAAAGTATACGCAAAGCGTAGATTCGCAGTCACTTGCGAGCCAGATGCTTTTCGAAGGCAAGCCGCAGCTGCTGTCGGTCGATCAGTTCTCGCGCGACTCGGTCGAGGCGTTGTTTCGCGTCGCCGACATCATGCAGCCGATCGCGCGGCGCCGGAAAATCTCCCGTGTGCTCGAAGGCGCGGTGCTCGGCAATCTGTTTTTCGAGGCCAGCACGCGGACTCGCGTGAGCTTCGGCGCGGCATTCTGCCGGCTCGGCGGCTCGGTGTGCGACACCACCGGCTTCACGTTTTCGTCGATGGCAAAGGGCGAGTCGATCTACGACACCAGCCGCGTCATGAGCGGCTATGTGGATGCGTTGGTGATCCGCCATCCGGAGCAAGGCTCGGTGGCCGAATTCGCGCGCGCCACCAACGTGCCCGTGATCAACGGCGGCGATGGTCCGGGCGAACATCCGAGCCAGGCGCTGCTCGACCTGTACACGATCCAGCGCGAGTTCTCGCGGCTCGGCAAGATCGTCGACGGTTCGCATATCGCGCTGGTCGGTGACCTGAAATATGGCCGCACGGTGCATTCGCTGGTCAAGCTGCTGGCGCTGTATCGCGGCATCAAGTTCACGCTGATCTCGCCGCCCATGCTCGAAATGCCGAGCTACATCATCGAGCAGATCTCGCGCAACGATCACGTGATCGAGCAGACCCACGATCTGACCGCCGGGCTGCGCGGCGCCGACGTGGTGTACGCCACACGCATCCAGAAAGAGCGCTTCACCGACGAATCGTTCGAAGGCTACACGCCGGATTTCCAGATTAATCAGGCGCTGATGGACAGCGTATGCGGCGCCGATACGTTGATCATGCACCCGCTGCCGCGCGACAGCCGGCCGGGCGCGAACGATCTAAGCGTCGATCTGAATCACGATTCGCGCCTTGCGATTTTCCGGCAAACCGATAACGGCATCCCGGTGCGGATGGCGATTTTCGCGGTGCTGCTGGGTGTCGAAAAGCTGGTCCAGCATTCGATGCGCGACGCCGCGTGGCGCCCGCCGGTTTATCTCGGTCCGGACGATGCGGTGTTTCACGGCATCGATTGATCAGGATTCGATGATTAAAAGACGGCCTTGCGGCTCACCCGCAAGGCCGTTTTGGTAACCGCAACACCGATCTTCAGTACACAGCGGATTAAATCCAGACTAGACTGAATTCGACAGTTCCCTCCTCAACCGCAACATCAACAGTGTCAGTCGCCTTTAAAGAAGTCGCTTATTGCAGTGCGTCACGGATCGATTCGATTTCGGATTCACCAACATACGAACTGGACGACTCATCATGGCCGACACAAGTTATATGGCGCGCAAATCCGTCGCGGATATTGTTGCAAGCGCGGAGGGCGGTGAACACCATCTGTCGAAGTCGCTGGGCGCGCTCAGCATTACGGCGATGGGTATCGGCGCGATCATCGGCGCCGGCATCTTTGTTCTGACCGGCACGGCCGCGGCGCATTATGCGGGGCCGAGCATCATTCTTTCGTTTGTGCTCGGCGGGATTGCCTGCGCCTTTGTCGGACTCTGCTACTCCGAGCTGGCCGCCATGCTGCCGGTCTGCGGCAGCAGTTATACCTACACCTATGCCACGCTCGGCGAATTATTCGCGTGGATCATCGGCTGGGATTTGATCCTCGAGTATGCGATGGGCGCGGCGACCGTTGCGGTCGGCTGGTCAGGCTACATCGTGAGCCTGTTGCATAACGTTGGGATTAGCATTCCGCCCACCTTCGCGGCTGCGCCCGGCACCACGGTAACGCTCGCCGATGGCAGCACGGTCGCCGGTATCGTCAACTTGCCGGCGGTCTTCATTATCGCCGTGCTGACCACCATGCTCGTGCTCGGCACCAAGGAGTCGGCGCGGCTCAATAACATCATGGTGGCGATCAAACTGACGGTGGTGCTGGCGTTCATCGTCATCGGCGCCTTCTTTGTACATCCGGCCAACTGGCATCCGTTCATTCCACAGAACACCGGTGAATTCGGCAACTTCGGCGCGAGCGGCATTCTCCGCGGGTCGGCCGTCGTCTTCTTCGCTTTCATTGGCTTCGATGCGGTGTCCACTGCGGCCCAGGAGGCACGCAAGCCGCAGGTCGACATGCCGATCGGCATTCTGGGCTCGCTGGTGGTCTGCACGATACTCTACATTGCGGTCGCTGGCGTACTGACCGGACTCGTGCCGTATGCCGAACTCAACGTCCCGGATCCGATCGCGAAAGGTGTCGATGCGATCGGTGTCACCTGGTTTTCCGTGCTCATCAAGATCGGCGCGCTGACCGGCCTGACGACCGTGATACTTGTGCTGTTGTATGGCCAAAGCCGCATCTTCTTCACGATGTCACAGGATGGCCTCCTGCCGCACCTGTTCGCGCGAGTCCATCCGCGTCTGCAAACCCCTCATCTGAGCCAGATGATGATCGGCGCCATCGTCGCGGTTGTGGCGGCGTTCACACCGATCAACGTATTAGGCGAGATGGTCAGCATTGGCACCCTGTTCGCGTTCGTTCTCGTCTGCGGCGCCGTGATCTATCTACGCCGCAGCGACGCGGGAGCCTCCAGGCCGTTCCGCGTGCCGGGCGTGCCGGTGATCCCGATCCTCGGGATTCTGTTTTGCCTGCTGCTGATGGCCGGGCTACCGCTCGTCACGTGGTTACGGCTCGTTGTCTGGCTCGTGATCGGGCTCGTCATCTATGGGATCTACGGCCGCAATCATTCGCGCCTTCGCCATCCGGAACGGGTTCGCGACTGATCTGATATCACCGTGCGTCGTGCTCAACCCCACGCTTGCGGGGACTGGCCTTCCACGACCGTGCATTGCAGACCCGACATGCGGCCGGCAGCGTCGATGGCCGCTTCGAGTTGGGCGAACGGATACGACTTCAACTCGACCGCCTCGAGCGGAATCTGCCCGGACGTCACGAGCGAAACCAGCGCGAGATAGTCGGCGCGCGTGTACATGAAGTGGCCGATCAATTCCCAGTTGTTCAGCAACATCTCGCCATAGGGAATCGGCAGATCCACCTGCATGCTACCCATCAGCACGAGCCGCCCGCCGCGGCGCAGGCTGCGCAATGCGGCGAGGGTCGCGTTCGCGTCGGCGGCTTGCCCGACCATGTCGAACGCGAGGTCAGCGCCACCACCGCTTGCGGCGCGAATCGCCGCTGTGTCTTGCGCGGCGTCGCCGGTCAGCACGACGGGCACCACACGCCCGCGGCCTTGCTCGACCAACGCTTGCAGCGGTTCCAGGCGCCGGCCGAGCGCGACGACCTTGCTCGCGCCGAGCGCCAGCGCGGCCAGCACCGCCGCCGAACCGAAGTAACCGCTCGCGCCGTTGACCACCACCGTTTCGCCCGCCGACAGACGGCCGCGTCGCAAACCGCCGAAGGGCACCGCGAATTTGGCCAGCACCGCGAGACGTGCTGCATCGATCTCATCCAGACCGTCCAGCGCAATCAGCGTCGCGGCCGGGAATTCGGCCAGTTCGCGCAACGTGCCGTGTGAAAACTCAGCCAGCAACACGCCGCTGTCGGCGCTGATGCCGGTAAGCCCCAGCAGCGCTTGCGCCGGCTCGCGCACCGTTTCGTCGGCAATCCAGTACGGATTCACCGCGACCCGCTGACCTGCGCGAAACGCCACGACGCCCTCGCCGACCGCAACGATCCGGCCAACACCATTGGTGCCGGGCGAAAACGGTCCCGGCGGGTACGCGTACGGCAATTTCCCTTCGACATAGTTACGCGTGTAACTGAGCAGCGGCACCGCCTCCATTCGCACCAGCACGGCGTTACGGCGCGGCTGCGGTTGGGTCACGTCGCGCAAGGCGAGCGGCTTGCCGGGTTGATCGAGCATCCAGGCTTTCATGTTGATGTTCCTTGAGTTCGTTTCGGTGCTTGAACTGTAGAAGCGCGGTACGTATTCTAGAAATCAATTACTCATATGCGACCTATCAACATGATTGATCTGCGCGGCATCGATTTGAATTTACTGGTTTCGCTCGACGCGTTGCTCGCCGAGTCCAATGTCACGCGCGCGGCCGAGCGGCTGCATCTGACGCAACCGGCCGTCTCCACGCAACTCGCGCGCTTGCGGCAGATCTTCGGCGATCCTCTGCTGCTGCCCGCCGAAACCGGCCGCGGCATGACGCGCACGGCCCGGGCGCTGGAGTTGATGACGCCGCTGCATGCCGCGTTGAAAAGTCTCGAAGCGGTGGTGCGGCACCAGTCGGCCTTCGATCCCCTCATCGACATAAGGCGCTTCGTGATTGCCGCGCACGACAACGCCACCGCGGTGCTCGGCATGCGCCTGATGGAGCGTTTGCCGGCATTGGCGGGGCCGGGTGTGCGCGTGGCGTTTGTAATCGGCGATCAGCCCACCGCCGCGTCACGGCTCGAAAGCGGCGAAATCGACCTGTTGCTCGGTTCCGACCGGATGATTCCGCCGTCGATGAAAGCTCGCAAGCTCTACGACGAGCATTTCGTGTTCGTGCAGCGCAAGGGCCACCCGCGCGGCACCGCGCCACTCGACCTCGACACCTACTGCGCGCTCCATCACGTACTCGTGTCGACTAGCGGCGGCAGCTTTCACGGCTTCATGGACGAGCATCTCGACGAACTCGGCCGCGAGCGACGCGTCGCGCTGTCGGTCCAGCACTTCACACTGGTGCCGGAGTTGCTGTCGAACACCGACTATGTTTCGACGCTGCCGTCGCGCTTCGCGGCACGCTACGTCGATCGGCTCGATACCTTTGCGCTGCCGTTCGACGCGCGCGGTTTCACGTTGTACGCGGGGTGGCATCCGCGTAATCAGGCCGATCCGGCGCTCGTGTGGCTGCGGGAGACGCTGGCCGGGTTGGCGGCACAGTAAGAAATCTCAAGGCGGATACACGCCCTTCGATCAGGAGCGGCGCCTCACTCACAGAAAAAACCGCTCACACGACAGACGCAAAGTCGTTGCCATCTATTTTTCATCGCCAAATCCCCGTCTTCCTGGCCCATCTTCGTCGATCAACCCCTCAAATCCATACGGCGGCTCACGGTTCAAATCTCATATTCCGGATTTTTATGATGAGAACGCTTCTCAATTACAACTATATTGCATAGAATGCACTCCGAAAACACTTTGTAATAAATATGGAATGACCGGGTAAGGAATGCATTGCCTACCCGGCCACCAGCTCTCAACGATGGGGATAAAAATGAAGTTGCGGTCCGACGAACCGAAGCTCGGCAAAATCAGCACGACGCTGTGCGGCATGTTGGCGGCCGGCCCAGCTCTCGCACAGGGCACGGCCATCACGGCGTCGCCCGACAAGGAGAGCCAGCTCGCGCCGATCGCCGTGCAGGGCCAGGCGGACGACGGCTTCAAGACCGACCACTCGGCGTCGGTCAAATTCACCGCGCCGCTGGTCGATACGCCGAAGTCCGTGACCGTGATTCCGCAGGAATTGATCAAAAGCACCGGCGCATCGACGCTGACCGAAGCGCTGCGCACCGTGCCAGGCATCACCTTCGGCGCGGGCGAAGGCGGCAATCCGCTCGGCGACCGGCCCTTCATTCGCGGCTACGACGCGCAGGGCAGCACCTTCGTCGACGGTATGCGCGACATCGGCGCGACCACCCGTGAAGTGTTCAATCTCGAAAGCGTCGAGGTGACCAAGGGTTCGGACGGCGCTTACGGCGGCCGCGGCGGCGCGGGCGGCAGCATCAACCTGATCACCAAAACCCCGCATCTGGGCAATTCCGCCGACGGAAGCGTGGGCCTCGGCACCGACCGTTATCGCCGCTTCACCGCGGACGGCAACTGGCAGATGGCCGATCACGCGGCCTTCCGCCTGAACGTGATGAGCCACAACAACGACGTGGCCGGTCGCGACGCCGTCAACAACGAGCGCTGGGGCATCGCGCCGTCGTTCACCTACGGCCTTGGCACGCCGACCCGCGTCACGGCGAGCTACTACCATCTCTCGACCGACGACCTGCCCGACAGCGGTATTCCGTACTTCTACACGACGACCAACAAGCCGGCCAATGTCGACACGATCTATCCGGCCAATGTGGACCGCCGCAACTTTTACGGCCTGATCGATCGCGACTTCCGCAAGACGACCTCGGACGTTGGCACGGTGCGCATCGAGCACGACATCAACAGCAACCTGACGATCCGCAACACCACGCGTTATACGAAATCCACCCAGGACTACATCTGGACGCAGCCGGACGATAGCCAGGGCAACGTCGTCAACGG
>NZ_DASRSY010000391.1:0-7585 GCF_035656215.1 Paraburkholderia sp. | reverse complement strand
CAAAAGGAGTGCAAAAGGGGGTGCAAAAGGAGTGCAAAACGGAGTGCAAAACGGGATGAAAAACGTAGGTGGCGAGCGCGAAAAATCACAGGCTCACGCGAACGAGCTGCATGAGTGCCTGGCACGGCTTATTGCTCGTTTTCTTCTTCCGCGCCTTCGTCGCCGCCGTACACGCTCAAGCGGTTGTACAGCGTTTTCAGGCTCACGCCGAGCGCTTTGGCCGCGCGCCGCTTGTCGCCACCGCAATACTTGAGCGTGCCGAGAATGATCTGCTTTTGCGCATCGGCGAGTGGGGTGCCGATCCACACGCTCATTGCGTCGCCTTGGGTCACGGGTTTTTTCACGCGCGACGCCAGATGCGGATGCGGCAGCTCGACCGTCTTCTCCGCGAGAATGAACGCGCGATACACCGCGTTCTTCAGCTCGCGCACGTTGCCCGGCCACGACCAGGTTCGCAGTGTTTCGATCGACCGTTTGCTGAAGCTTTTGCTCGCGCTTTCCTGCTGATTCAGCAAGGCAAGGAAGTGTTGCGCGAGCAGCTCGCGATCGCTCTCACGTTCGCGCAACGGCGGCGCGCGCAACGGAAAAACCGCGAGCCGGTACATCAGGTCCTCGCGCAGACCGTTTTCCTTCACGGCTACCGCGGGGTCGCGATTGGTCGCCGCGATCACGCGCACGTCGCTACGAATCAGTTCGTTACCGCCGACCCGAAAAAACGTGCCGGTCTCGAGCGCGCGCAAGAGTTTCACCTGGCGCACCGGCGCCATTTCAGTGATTTCGTCGAGGAACAGCGTGCCGCCGTTCGCATGTTCGAAGTAGCCGATGCGGCCTTGAACCGCGCCGGTGAAGCTGCCTTTTTCGTGGCCGAACAATTCGGCTTCGATGAGTTCGTCGGGAATCGCGCCGCAGTTCACGGCGACAAACGGCGCGTCCTTGCGCCTGCTTTGATCGTGAATCGTGCGGGCAATCAGTTCCTTGCCGGTGCCGGATTCGCCGATGATCAGCGCGGTCGCGTCAGTGCTGGCAACGCGCTCGATCTGTTCGTACAGATCGAGCATCACCGGCGATGAGCCATACAGCAGCCCGTACGATTTCAGTCCCGCGATGCCGTCCGCGACGCGCTGCTTTGCCTGTGCCGAAGCATTGCCGCCAACGGTGACGGTGGGCGAGGCCAGATCGTTTGACGCCATAAACGGGGAATCCTGTGCAAATGTAGTTCGGTGTTGCGGCGCGCAGGCCTTGGAGCAAGACGGGCCCATGGACCCATGCGGGCACTATCTCATAGAAATTCGATTTAACCACTTTGGCGCTGCATCCGGCAATTCATGTGACGGTCGACGAAATAGTCCGGCGCATGGTCGGTCGAAAGTGCTTTAACCGCGCCGGCATCGAATGAGGGCGGCAAATTTACCGGGCACGACGTTTGCGTTGTCCGTCCGACACGCGAATGCTTTTTGAGCGGCTCGGTTCAAAGCGCGCCGGCGGCGGATGCGGTTTGTCGGTTGATTGCAACGCGCCGGAAATAAGGCTCAAACAATGCGCGAAACGCCGAATTCAGACATAGGAGTGAATGATGACTGACACCACGCAACAGCTTGCACTCGGTGGCCAGAAGATTGTCGAGGATCTGAGGCTGCTGCTGACGGACTCGGAGGAGATGCTGCGGCTTGCCGCCAACGTGCCGGGTGAGGGCGTCGACGCCCTGCGCGACCGGCTTGGGGCGCATGTCGAAACGCTGCAATCGGCGCTCGGCGATGTGCAGCAGACCGCGCAGCGGCGCTACCGGGTCGCGACGGTCAATACCGAACGCTACGTGCGGCACAACCCGTGGCGCTCGATCGGTATTGCCGCGGGCGCCGGCTTCCTGCTTGGCGTTTTGAGCGCGCGCTAACACGCAATGCTCGACGCCGATTCGTTTGACGATAACAAGGAGTTCGCCATGGGACGACCCCAAATTGGCATCTTCGGCGCGGTAATGGCCCTCGGCGGCTTTCTGGCTTTACGCTACGTGCAGCGAAACCGCGCCGCGCAAATGGCTCGGCGCATCCGAACGGAAAAGAAGGCGCATGGCCGTTTCCGCGCAGTTGAGTGCCGCGGTTGAGAACCCTTGCGTACGCCGTATCGTCGACGCGCCGCTTCGGCAAGCGGCGTCTGGCGCCTATTACAGATTGGTCTCGATTAAGCCGTATAATAGGTAAATGGACAACAATGTCGCACCCTGCGGTGGGGTTTCTCCGTCGATTGTTGCGATATTGAATCAAGTCAAAGGCTCGGCGCTGTCACGAAATGTTAGCGTGTGCTCACATCTGGATGCATACGAGGCGCAGCCGCAAGCCGCCGCCTGGCTGTCCAGCATACTGTTTTAAATGTTCCCCCTTTCACGCTTTCGGGCTCTCGAGACGCGATGCCACACGTACTGATTGTCGATGACGATGCCGGTACCCGCGAGGCGCTTGCCGCCATCATCGGGGAAGACGGTCTCACCACCGCCACTGCGGGCGATTTGCGCGAAGCGCGCATTCAACTGGTCCGGCAGATGCCGGATGTGGTCTTTACCGACCTGAAGCTGCCCGACGGCAGTGGGGTCGATCTGTTTGAAGATCTCGATCCACGCTCCGGCGTCGAGGTGATCGTGATTACCGGCCACGCCACGGTGGAGTCGGCGGTCAACGCGCTGAAGATGGGCGCCACCGATTACCTGGTGAAGCCGATCAACATGCAGCGCGTGAAGGCGATCCTGTCGCGCCTGCCGCGCGCCGGCGACCTGAAGGCGGAAATCGGCACCTTGCGCGGTGAGTTGCGCCGCATGGGCCGCTTTGGTTTGATGCTCGGCAATTCACCCGCCATGCAGGAGGTCTACGACCAGATCGGCCGCGTTGCGCCGACGGCGGCCTCGGTCATGCTGGTAGGCGAGTCGGGCACCGGCAAGGAAGTCGCCGCCCAGACGCTGCACCAACTGAGCTTGCGACGTAAACATGCGTTCCTCGCGGTGAACTGTGGTGCGATCTCGCCGAACCTGATCGAGTCGGAGATGTTCGGTCACGAGCGTGGCTCGTTCACCGGCGCGGACCGCCAGCATAAAGGTTATTTCGAACGCGCGAACGGCGGCACGCTGTTCCTCGACGAAATCACCGAAATGCCGATCGAGTTGCAGGTGAAACTGCTGCGCGTGCTGGAAACCGGCATGTTCATGCGGGTCGGCACGACCAAGGAAATCGAAACGGACGTCCGCCTGATCGCGGCGACCAACCGCGATCCTGAGCAGGCGGTGCTGGAAGGCAAGTTGCGGCTCGACTTGTACCACCGCCTGAATGTGTTTCCGATCAGTCTGCCGCCGCTGCGCGACCGGGGTAAGGACGTCGATCTGCTCGCGCAAGCGTTCCTTGACGATCTCAATGAGCGTCACAGCACGAAGAAGCATTTCCCGCCCGCGGTGAAGGAAATGCTGATGTCGTATCCGTGGCCGGGCAATGTGCGTGAACTGAAGAACTACGTGCAGCGCGCGCACATCATGTCGGGTACGGATTCGGACAGCACGGCGGCGGTGCCGCTGCAGATCACGTTGTCGAAGCCTGCCGCCGGCACGGCGATTACGATTCCGTTTGGCACTTCGCTTGCCGAAGCTGACCGTCAGTTGATTCTGGCTACGCTCGAGCAATGTGGTGGGGTGAAGACGCGCGCTGCTGAGATTCTTGGGATTAGTCTGAAGACGCTTTATAACCGTCTCGTTGAGTATGGAAACGACGCGCGTGATGACGGTGATGCTGCGGATGAATCGCGGGCTTTGGGGGGCGCGGACGCTTGAAGGTTGTTTTTTGCTTTTGGCGATGGGGTTGATTTGATTGCGCGTTGGCGGCCCCATCCGGCATAGGCCTTGCGACATCCCATTGGAATGCAAAACCGAGGATAACCAACATGCCGGAATTCGCCACCGCTCCCGCACTCGCCCTGCCGAAGTACGCTCACCGTCCCGAGCCGATCGAGCCACCATCGCCGCAGCCAGATCCTGGCGAACCTGACACAATTCCGAGCCCAACTCCGGACCCAATCGAACCCGTTGCCCCGCCGATCGGCGACCCACCGCCGCAGCCCACTCAAACGCCACAAGCCAGTCCACGTCTGCAGTCGCATATGTCGTCAATGCAACTCTGACACGGTCTGTGCGTTAGACCGCAGTTCAGAGCAGTGAATTTATGTACTTGTTACAAAGCTGGCGCATCTTTTACCGGCAATTTACCGTCGCGGCCTCTAGACTATATGGGTGCCGCTGTCGATGGCGGCAGGCTTCCCCTGGAGGCATCGATCATGAGACATCCAGCATTGCGACGTTCCGCGCGCCATACGAAGCGCGACTCCCGGCCGGCCAGCAGCAACGACGACCCGGTGGAGTCGCCGGACCCGGCAGCGCAGAACCGCGTCGCGCCCAATGCGCCGCCAGACGGTGAGCACAACCAGGGCGGCGTGCGTCCGGAAGGGTTGGAGTACCAGCGCGATCTCGGCTCAGAACAGGACGCTTGAATCCGTCTGACGGCGGATAAGCAAGGTTTCGGTTTCGTCATACCAACCAGAAAAAATTTCCTCGCGGTGCTTCGGAATCGCGCGTTTCGGCTCGTTCGTCACATTTGCATACATTTTTATTTCTAATATCTCAAAAAACGGCACGCGACTTGCGTGCACCTCTTTGGCACATATCCGTATGCAACGAAACAACTGACTAGGTGGAGCACCAATGAGCAGACTGATCGTGGTATCGAATCGTGTGGCGCCGACCCAGGAAGGCCGCCCCGCAGCAGGTGGCCTGGCGATCGGCGTGCTGGACGCGTTGAAGGAAACCGGCGGAGTCTGGTTCGGCTGGAGCGGTGAAACGGTGAGCGAGCCGTCCGCTCCGGTGATCGAAAAGCAGGGCAATGTGACGTACGCGACCGTGGGCCTCACCAAGCGCGACTATGACCAGTACTATCGCGGCTTTTCGAACGCGACACTGTGGCCGACGTTCCACTATCGCAACGACCTGTCGCGCTACGACCGGCAGGAATACGCGGGCTATCAGCGCGTCAACGCGACGCTCGCCAAGCAGCTCAAGGAGCTGCTCAAACCCGATGACATCATCTGGGTGCACGACTATCACCTGCTGCCGTTCGCGCGCTGCCTTCGTGAACTCGGGGTGAAGAATCCAATTGGCTTCTTCCTGCATATTCCATTTCCGGTTCCAGAAGTACTGCGTACGATTCCGCCGCACGATGAATTGGTCAAGGCGATGTGCAGCTACGACGTGGTCGGTTTCCAGACCGACGCGGACCGCCAGTCGTTCGTCGACTTTATCGAGCGCGGCCAGCATGGCACCTCGAGTGAAGACGGCATGATGCACGCCTACAACCGCTTCCTGAAAGTGGGCGCGTACCCGATCGGTATCTATCCGGATGCGATTGCCAAGGCCGCCGAACAGTTCACCGACCGCAAGCCGGTGCGCAGCCTGCGTGATGGCATGCGCGGGCGCAAGCTGATCATGAGCGTCGATCGGCTCGATTACTCGAAGGGTCTGGTGGAGCGCTTTCAGGCGTTCGAACGGCTGCTGCTGAATGCACCGGGGTGGCACGGACGCGTATCGCTGGTGCAGATCGCGCCGCCGACGCGCGCGGATGTGCAGACGTATCAGCGCATTCGTCAGACGCTAGAGGGCGAAGCAGGCCGCATCAACGGCCGTTTCGCGCAACTCGACTGGACGCCGATCCAGTACCTGAACCGCAAGTACGAACGCAATCTGCTGATGGCGCTGTTCCGTCAATCGCAGGTCGGCTATGTGACGCCGCTGCGAGACGGGATGAACCTGGTCGCGAAGGAGTACGTCGCATCGCAGGATCCGGCCGATCCGGGCGTACTCGTGTTGTCGCAATTTGCCGGTGCGGCCGAGCAACTGCCGGGAGCGCTGGTCGTCAATCCGTTCGATCTGTCGCAGATGGCCGAGGCGCTGGAGCGCGCGCTTTCGATGCCGCTCGCCGAACGTCAGGCGCGTCATGCGGACATGATGGCGCCGATGCGTGAGAACAATCTGTCGGTCTGGCGCGATACGTTCCTGGGCGATCTGCGCAATGTCGCGACCGCTTCTTCGGTGACGGCCAAAGCGGTAAAGCTCGCTGACGTGACGGCATCGTCGTAGCCGCATGAGCGGCCGCGCAGGTTCCGTCAGGAACCGCGCGCGCTGGTCACGTCGAACCCCGTTGAGTAAGGCAGAAGCATTGAAAAAGGGCGCGGATTGCAGCATGCGATTCGCGCCTTTGTTGTGTCTGGTTCAGGCGAATGACGTAGTCGACCGACCGGCAATGCGTTTAGGCCCGCAACGTATTCCGGCAGCACCACATTCAGACAACGTTGCATTCAGCCGATAGCTCACTCGGCTGGCAAAGTTCTCAAGACTGCAACGCACTCAGATTGGCAAGCACTGAACTGAAGCCGGAAAAAACGCGGCTCACGCGGCTCACGCGGCTCGCACGCTCGCGCCCTGCATCACTCGCAGCGTGCTGACCACGGCGGCGACCGCTGAAAAGCACGCAGCCACATACAGCACGATAGTCGGCCCATTTTGTGGCGCGACGCCGAAGATCAGCGCGACCAGCGCGGCGCCGAGCGTCTGTCCGGTCAGGCGCGCGGTGCCGAGCATGCCGCTCGCGCCACCGCTGCGCTCACGCGGCGCGGCGGACAACATGGTCCGGTTGTTCGGCGACTGGAAGATTCCGAAGCCCGCGCCGCATAGCGCCATACGCCACGCGATCTGCATGGGCTCGGGATGCGCGCCGAGCGTGGCGAGCAGCAGCAGGCCGGCCGTCATCGCAACGAGTCCGACGCCGCCTAGCCAGCCTGACGACACCTTGTCCGACAGTACGCCGGCAATCGGCGCGGCGATGATGATCACCGCCGGCCACGGCGTCATCAGCAAACCGGTGTCTACCTGCGAGAAACCGAGCGTGTCCTGCAATAGAAACGGTAACGACACGAAGGCCAGCATCTGCGCGCAGAACGAACAGACCGAGGTGCCGATCGACAGGGCGAACACCGGAATCCTCAACAAATCGATCGGTAGTAGAGGCGCGGATTGGGTCAACTGACGGCGCACGAAGAAGTAGCCGATCACAACCGCGCCGAGTGCCTCTGCGACAACCCAGCCGACGTGCTCGCCGTGACCGAGACCGTCGACGGCGAAAATCAGCAGGCCGAACACGAACGCGTTCATTACCGCGCTCAGATAGTCGTACGGAGACTCGTGGCCGGGATTCATCGGCAGTGCCTTGAAGGCGCCGACAATCGCCGCGATCCCGATCGGCACATTGATCGCAAACAGCCACGGCCACGAGGCGACGGCGAGCACCCCGGAGGCGACTGTCGGCCCGACCGCGGACGACACCGCAACGACCATCGCGTTGATCGCAACGCCGCGCCCCAGTTGCGCGGGAGGATAGATCATGCGGACGAGCGCGGCGTTCACGCTCATGACGCCCGCCGCGCCGAAGCCTTGAAACACGCGGGCGAGCGCGAGCGTCGGCAGCGAGGTGGACAGCGCGCAACCGAACGACGCCACCGTGAACAGGAT
>NZ_DASRSY010000390.1:0-50206 GCF_035656215.1 Paraburkholderia sp. | reverse complement strand
GTGAGCGAAAAGTGGCGGACCGGCGGCGCTTGTCGATGAACGCCGAGGGTGCGCAGCAGTGCGAATGTAATCCGCGAGCGCGGCTTTAATGCAGGGTGCGGTGCCGGCGGCCTATTTCATCGAACAGCGCGCGGCTTGGTTCCAGGGCAAGCAACCAGGATTCGTCGTAGCCGCTGAGATTGTCGAGCGCCTCGCGTAGCCGTTCGATCGCCAGAGCTGGAATCTCGACGCTGGCTTCGACGCCACTCGCCAATCCCGCGATGCTGGCCAACTGGACCAGCGCGTCGGCGGCTTCGGCAACGTCTGCCGCGAAAACCAGGTGCGTGTTCAGCAATTCAACCAGACCGGGCGACGCCGCTACATCATCGACGTTGAGTTGCACGGCCAGAAACGTGGCTTTGTTCATCCCCAACTCCTCGCAGGATCCAGGCGTTTTGCGTACGGTGCGTTCCGGCAGCATGACTGAGTATAGGCGAGGGTTGAAAGGATTCAATAGTCACACGAATCTGCTCGAGCGATCTCGTGCCGGCGGTCGTGGTTGCCGCAACACCTATAATGGGGCCAGTCGAAACGCGTGATCCTACCGGGCCGGGTGGCTCGGTATGCGGTACGGATAACGCGGCGGCAGCGTCTGCTTCTCAACCTGTTATTCACCATGAAGATCATTCGCAGCAAGAGTTTCACCGCGACGCGTCCGTGGGGCGCGCTCGATATCGCCAACATGCGCGGCATCACGACACGCCTGCATTGGACCGATCAGCCGTACAAGTGGCATGTCAACGACGGCGAGGAAGTGTTCGCCGTGCTCGACGGCCGCGTGGAGATGCGATATCGCGAAGACGGCGTGGAACAGTCGGCTATTCTGGAAACGGGCGATGTGTTCTACGCGTCGGTGGGCACCGAGCATGTCGCGCATCCGATCGGTGTGGCGCGCATTCTGGTGATCGAGGCTGAGGGCAGTGTCTGACGATTCTCCGTCCGATGCCGTGTCGAACCATTGTCGTTGCACACGGCGGCATAATGGATAGGCGCCGCAGCGAGCGCGCCGAGCGGCACGGCAAATGCTTCGGGCTGGTTGAATCAGATTGAATCAAATGTCGAGGAAAATCACATGACAAGACAATGGCAATTCACGACGAGCCGGTTGCTGATCGCAGCGACATTCGGCGTGATGATCAGCGGCTGTACGTCGATGCCGTGGGACAGCACGCCGTTCTACAGCAGCGCGCCGTCGCACCCGACTACCCTTGGCACGGTCCCTGTGCCGGCCGGCTACTATCGCGCCAATCCGGGTGACACGCTGGCGGGCATCGCGTCGGCGTACGGCCGTAGGCCGCAGGAGATTGCGGGATGGAACGGCCTTGCGTCGAATTCGGCGGTCAATCCGGGGCAGGTGCTGCGGGTGGCGCCGCCGATGGCGTCCGGTAGTGTGGTGACACCCCCGGTCAGTGTTGCCGGTCAGAATGGTTCGGCCACGACGCCTGGCGCGCCCGGTGCCGCTGGTGTTCCGCAACAAGGCGTGCTGCTGTGGCCGTTGCGTGGTCCCGTGCTGAAAACTTTTGCGCCAGGCAAGTCGAACGGCATCGTGATTGGCGGCCACCCGGGCGATCCGGTCAAGGCCGCCGCGACCGGCCGCGTGGTTTACGCGGGCACCGGTATCGAGGCGTACGGTCCGCTCATCATCATCAAGCACGACGACTCGCTGATTACCGCCTACGGGCAGAACAGTACGCTGCTGGTCAAGGAAGGCGACGCCGTCGCGCAAGGGCAAACGATCGGCGAAGTCGGTGTGGATAGCCGGGGCGTGGCGTCGATCCAGTTCGAAGTTCGCCAGAACGGCCAGCCGGTCGATCCGCTTGCGTGGCTGCCGAAGTCAGGTGGGTAAACCGGGCCGCATGAATTCCATACGTAGCGTAGACAAACAGAGACACACAAGGCTTTCATCATGATCGATTTGCGCAGCGACACCGTAACCCGTCCGACCCCGGCCATGCTCGCGGCGATGTCGGCCGCCGAAGTAGGCGACGACGTCTGGGGCGACGACCCAACCGTGCTGCGTCTGCAGGCAACGGTCGCGGAACGTGCCGGCAAGGAAGCGGGTCTGTTCTTCCCGAGCGGCACGCAAAGCAATCTGGCAGCGTTGATGGCGCATTGCGCGCGCGGCGACGAATACATCGTCGGCCAGTTGGCGCACACCTATAAGTACGAAGGTGGCGGTGCGGCGGTACTCGGCAGCATCCAGCCGCAGCCGCTCGAGAATGCCGCCGACGGTTCGATCCCGCTCGAGAAGATCGCCTCCGCGATCAAGCCGATCGACAACCACTTCGCGCGCACGCGGCTGCTGGCGCTGGAAAACACCATCGGCGGCAAGGTGCTGCCGGCGGGTTACGTCGACGAGGCGGTGCAGTTGGCGCGTCAGCGCGGCTTGTCGGTTCACCTTGACGGCGCGCGGGTCTACAACGCGGCGGTTGCATCGGGCAAGCCGGTCGCGGCGCTGTGCGGACCGTTCGACTCGGTCTCGATCTGTTTTTCGAAGGGTTTGGGCGCGCCGGTCGGCTCGGTCCTGGTCGGTAGCCAGGCGCTGATCGAGGTGGCGCATCGCTGGCGCAAGGTGCTGGGCGGCGGCATGCGCCAGGCCGGCGTGCTGGCGGCGGCTTGCCTGTACGCGCTGGATCATAACGTCGAGCGTCTCGCCGACGATCACGCGAACGCCGCGCATCTGGCCGCCGGTCTGGAATCGATCGATCAGGTCAAGGTGCAGTCAATCGCGACCAACATGGTGTTCGCGCAGTTTCCGCAGCAGGATTGCGTGCCGCTCGAAGCGTGGCTCAAGGAGCGCGGCATCCTTACGCAGATGCTGTACGCGTCGCGATTCGTCACGCATAAAGATGTGTCGCGTGCGGATATCGATACGTTTATCGCAGCAGTGAAGGGGTATTTCGCTGCGCGTTGATCGATCGGGACAGCAGTGCGCCTGCTTTGTTTATTCCGCCGACGCTTTCGCGTGCACGCCCGCGCGATGCGACGGCGCGAACAGCCGCAGTCCGCTCGCGAGGCTCGCCGCGCCGGCGAAGAAAGCGCCGGCGCTGAGCGCGAGTGTTGGGCCATGCCGGCCGGCGATACCGAAGCTCAGCGCGACGAGCGCAGCGCCGGTGGTCTGTCCGAGCAGCCGCGCAGTCGCGACGATGCCGCTGGCGCCGCCACTGCGCTCGGGCGGCGCGCTCGCCATCAATGCCTTCAGGTTGGGCGACTGGAAGAAGCCAAAGCCCGCGCCGCAAATCGCCATGCGGATGCCGATGTCGAGCACATCCGGATGCGCCGGCAGCAACGCCAGCGACGCCATGCCCGCCGACATCACCGCAAGGCCGATCGCGCCGAGCAGGCCCGGCGGATAGCGGTCGGACAGACTGCCCGCCAGCGGCGCGGCCAACGCGACCACCACCGGCCACGGCGTCATCAGAAAGCCGGTCTCGACCTGGCTGCGATGCAGCACATCTTCGAAGTAGAACGGTAGCGACACGAACGCCAGCCCTTGCGCGGCGAACGAGCACACCGCGGTTACCGCCGACAACGCAAACACCGGCCGCTTGAACAGATCGACGGGCAGCATCGGCGCGGGATGACCGGCTTCACGGCGAATCAGCAATACGCCGAACACAACGGCGATCGCGGCGGCGCTCAGCACCAGTTGCGTCGAGGCGCGCTGGGCCGCCTCGCCGAGCGCGAAGATCAGTGCGGCGAACGTGATTACGTTGAGGAGCGCCGCAATCGGGTCGAAGTTGTGTTTGCCGCGCTCGGTGTACGGCAGCGCGGGCCACGCGAAGCCTAGCGCCAGCAGACCAAGCGGCACGTTGACCGCGAACAGCCACGGCCATGCGGCAACGGACAGAATCAGCGATGCCACCGTCGGCCCGACGGCGAACGACACGCCGACGATCAGCGCATTAGTGCCGAGGCCCCGTCCGAGCCGATGCGGCGGATACAGATAGCGGATCAGCGCCGTATTGACGCTCATGATCGCGCTCGCGCCGAGGCCTTGCAGCACGCGTGCGGCGGCCAGCATCGGCAGCGTCGAAGCGAGTGAGCACGCCAGCGACGCCAGCGTGAAGAGCGCAATGCCGCCAATATAAATCCTGCGATGCCCGACGATGTCGCCGAGCGCGGCAAGTGGCAGCAGTGTTGCGACCATCGCAAGCTGATACGCGTTGATGATCCACACCGACGCGGCAGGCGCCGCGTGCAGATCCGCGGCGATGGCGGGCAGGGCGGTATTAGCGATCGCGGTATCGAGCGTGGCGAGCGCGACCGCGAGCATGATCGCGGCCATCGCGCGGCGGTTGGCGGCGGACATCGGGCCGTCCACTGGGAAGGTCTGGTCGAGCGTGGCACCACGGGTGGCGCTGGGTTTGTCGGACAAGGCGTGGCTCGTCGGGTTATGCATGCCGAAGCGCCGGATATGTCGGAGGGACAGCACGGCGCGCCAGCGGCAGGGTTGCGTGGGGTGAAGCGCGCGCGGCCTGAGTCCGGCAGTCAGGGCGGCTCGCGCGGGGATTGGAGCAATTGTTACAGAGTCGTGGAAATCGTGCTGGGAGGTCGGCGGGGCGGGGCGCTTTATCGGGCGCTCACAACGCAACTAACGGTCAAGCCCGTGCTGCGTCTTCGAATCCGTACCGTGCCGGGTTGTCATAAGCCACTTCGGCATAACAGTTCGGCAGACGAGACCCGTCGATTTGACCACGCATCGAACCGGTCAGCGCATTTCATCGGCAAGTCACACGTCGAAAAAATAATCGTGCTGTCTCTCTTATGAAAGCGCCTTTCGTCGCGCGCCATCGTTTGCCTGTTTTGTGGGCCGATGCACGTGCGCAGTGCCGCGCACAGGCCGCCTGCACCGCGTACGTGCGCAAAACCCGTGAAGTACGGCGTCTCGACGGGCATGGCATGTGCGTGAGCCCCGCTCGTGCTCGCCGGTGTCCGTGGGCCGTAAAATGTCGTACTCTGTTCGTTAACCCGCCTGACCGACACGCGCCTCCCGTCCGTCATTTATGCGGTTCGCGTATGTCGCGTCGTTTTTTCCCGGAGGCTTCGATGACAGCCGTCGATCTGGAATTCGACCAGCTCAACAGTACCGTCGATGCGCTACGGCGCTCAATTTCCAATCGCATGATGTACGGCGTCGGCAAGGACGCCGTCACCGCTCACCCGCATGACTGGCTGCACGCCGCGGCGCTCGCCGTGCGCGACCGGCTGGTCGCGCGCTGGATGAAGACCACGCGCCTGCAGTACGAACAGGACGTCAAACGCGTCTACTACCTGTCGATGGAATTCCTGATCGGCCGCACGTTTACGAACGCATTGCTCGCGCTCGGCATCCACGATCAGATGAAGGAAGCGCTCGCGAGTCTCGGCGTCGATATGGACATGCTGGTCAATATCGAGCCGGACGCGGCGCTCGGCAACGGTGGTCTCGGGCGGCTCGCCGCCTGTTTTCTCGATTCGATGGCGACGCTCGGCATTCCGGGCTTCGGCTACGGTATTCGTTACGAATACGGCATGTTCCGCCAGGAGATCGTCGACGGCGAGCAGGTCGAAGCGCCGGACTACTGGCTGCGCGCGGGCAATCCGTGGGAGTTTCCGCGGCCCGAGATCAAGTACATGGTGCATTTCGGCGGGCGTACCGTGCAGCGTGGCGAGCATGTCGAGTGGATCGACACCGAGCATGTGAACGCCATGGCCTACGACACGGTGATTCCGGGTTACGCGACCAGTGCGACGAACACGCTGCGCCTGTGGTCCGCGCGCGCGAGCGAAGAACTCGACCTGGGCGCGTTCAACCGCGGCGACTACCGCAACGCGGTCGACACCAAGAACATGTCTGAGAACGTGTCGCGGCTGCTCTATCCGGATGATTCGACGCCGGCCGGCCGCGAATTGCGGCTGCGTCAGGAGTACTTCTTTGTTTCAGCGACGATGCAGGATCTGATTCGCCGCTATCAGCGCACGCACAGCACGTTCGGGCGTTTCTCCGAAAAAGTAGCGGTGCATCTGAACGATACGCACCCCGTGCTGGCGATTCCGGAGCTGATGCGTTTGCTGGTGGATGTTCATCATCAGCCGTGGGACAAGGCATGGCAGCACGTCACGAAGATCTTCTCGTACACGAACCATACCTTGATGCCCGAAGCGCTCGAAACGTGGGATGTCGAGATGCTCGCGCGCCTTTTGCCGCGGCATCTGGAGATCATCTTCGAGATCAATGCGGGTTTTCTCAAGCATGTCAGCGAACAATCCGGACATGACGGCGAGATGATCCGCCGCATTTCGCTGGTCGACGAATATGGCCAGCGGCGTGTGAGGATGGCGTATCTGGCGATCGTCGCAAGTCACAAGGTGAATGGGGTATCGAAGCTGCATTCGCAACTGATGACGCGCGATATCTTCGCCGACTTCGCGCGGATTTATCCCGACCGTTTCACCAACGTGACCAACGGCATCACGCCGCGGCGCTGGCTGGCGCAGGCGAGTCCGTCGCTGTCGTCGCTGATCGATCAGCAGATCGGCAAGCATTGGCGCAGCGATCTGTTCGAGCTGGAACAACTGCGCAATCTGCGCAACGACAGCGCCTTCATCGACGCTTTCCGTGAAGCGAAGCGGCAGAACAAACTGCGCCTCGTGCAGCGGCTCGCGCATCACACCAAACTGCACTTCGATCCCGATGCGTTGTTCGACCTGCAGGTCAAGCGGATTCACGAATACAAGCGGCAGTTGCTGAACGTGCTGCATGTGATCGTGCGCTACAACCAGATTCGCGCGAATCCGGAGCGCGATTGGGTGCCGCGCGTGGTGATGTTCGCCGGCAAGGCTGCGTCCGCGTATCGCATGGCGAAGACGATCATCAAACTGATCGGCGACGTCAGCGAGAAGGTCAATCACGATCCATTGATCGGCGATCGGCTCAAGGTGGTGTTCGTACCGAACTACGGCGTAAGCGTGGCCGAGTTGATCATTCCCGCAGCCGATCTGTCCGAGCAGATTTCAATGGCCGGCACCGAGGCGTCAGGCACCGGCAACATGAAGCTCGCGTTGAACGGTGCGTTGACGATCGGCACGATGGACGGCGCCAACATCGAGATCTGCGACGCAGTAGGGCGCGAGAATATCTTCATTTTCGGCCACACCGCTGACGAAGTGGACAGCGTGCGCGCTACCGGCTACCGGCCGCGGCAAGTCTACGAGGAGAATCCGGATTTGCGCATGGCCCTCGACCAGATTCGCTCAGGCTACTTCTCGCAGGACGATCCGCGACGCTTCTCGGATATTTTCCACACGCTGGTGGATTGGGGTGATCACTACATGGTGCTCGCCGATTTTGCCGCGTTTTCGAAAGCGCAAGACGAAGTGGATGCGCGTTTCGTCGATAAGCGCGGATGGGCCGAGAGTGCGATCGAAAATGTCGCGGGCATGGGGCAGTTTTCGTCGGACCGCACGATAGGCGAATATGCGCGCAATATCTGGCACGTGAATCCACTCAGTATGGAGTGACGCGGGCGGGTTTGTGTTTGTGTTTTTTAAGGCGCTCACTCAAATGAAAAAAGGCCGTGCGAAAAATTCCGCACGGCCTTTTTTATCGATCTTATCGATCGATGAATATCACGGAGCGAATCGTTCGCTCTCGTTCGCTGCATGCAAACCGAACTGTGCACGCTGGAAATCGAATAGCACGTCGATGTTCTGCATGGCCATCAACCCGACCACGATGCGGTTAGCGTCCGGCTTCGCCTTGACGATCGTGACTTGCGCCTTCTCGTAACGGTGCACCCATGGACCGGTGCCGATTGCCGTTTCATAGTTGCCCTGCTCGAGCACATTACCGACGTCGCCGTCACCGGTCCAGTTGGGCGCTGTGTCCGTTTCGATGCGGATCATGCCGGTGCTGCCGGTTGCGAACACTAGCGGCGCGCAGAAGGTCATCTTGTTACCCACATTCACGCAGCCCCGCGGCCATTGTGCGTTGCCGTCTTTCGACACTGTCATCGGCACCATCGTGTAGTCCTTCGTAATGGCGCTCGAAGGGCTCAACACCATGTACGGCTTTGCGAAGTTCGAGTGCACCAGATAACGTTGACCGATGTTGCCGGGCAGCGCGCGCAGCGGTTGCGTGTAGCTGTTGTCGTCCGGCTGGGCGGCGCCGACGCCGACGATGCCGGAAAACGCCCAGCCGAATTCACCGGTGTAGCCGTCCATCCCGACACAGTGCCGCGCGTTCGGCAGGCAGCGCACGACGTCCACCGCTTGCGCGGCGATCGGCGTTGGCGTGGTGCCGGCGAGGCTGAACGGCACCTTGACGCCCGAGCCGAGAATCTCCACGCCGTTCGCGAATGACAGCGACGTCACGCTGCCGGAGCTTGAATAGTTCGAACCCGGCAGCACCGACTTCAACACCCGCGCGCCTTGCGTCCCCGTGTCGAGCGCCATGTACACCGACTTGCCGTCAAGCTGGACCGGCAGGCCGAGGCGTGCATGATCTTCGTCGGCCCGTTCCACGTGCAGCTGAATCAGCAGGCCGTCGTTGCCGCCGTTGATCAGCGCGGCACTTGCTGCTGGCGGCGTGGGCGTAGGGAAGGTGGTGGAGCAGCCGGTCAACGCGGCGAGCGCGCCGGTTGCGACCAGGGCCGCTACCGCTGAACGAAAAAGATGATGACCAACATGCCGGCGCGCGGCATCGAGAGACGACAGGAACATAGGATCACGCTTTGCAAAAAGGCGGATCCCTGGCGAAGGCGATGCATCGTGAGCTGCGAGTTGGACAGCCTGGACAGCACTGGCGGCAATCTCATTGGATTGCCGCGGCGTGGACGGGGAAACCGGGACGCTTGCGGGGGCCTGCGGGAGGGAACACGCGATAACAGGAGCGGCGACTCTACATGGCCACCCGCGGGCATTTGCAAAAATGTGTAAAGGTTTGGGGTGCGGCTAGCCAGTTGCCCGTGCAAGCATTGATCTATGTCAATAGTCACGCGGACGGCGAATCACGGTGGCTTGCGCGCGACCGAGCGTGGCGCGGTCGAGGGCGGTTGTCAGCAGACCGATCACGTCCTCGAGCGAGCGCGAGGTCACTTCGACGCGAAAGGTCACGCGCTCGAGTTTTTTGTCGATGGTAACGACGTAGAGACGCAGATCGCCGCCGAGAGCGGTATGCAGCGCGCGCCGTCCATGTGCCGGCGAAGTGCCGGGCACGGTGACGTCGATGATGACAAGCGGAACGACGATATGCGTGCGGCGGGGAATGCGTGATTCGCGCGGTGCGCGCTGGACGGAGACTTCAGACGTTGCTACGGACGTGAGCATCATGATTGCGCCGACCCGGCATGGCGGCGCGCGTTGTTGACACCCAACCACTCTAGCGGCGCGCGTCTCAACGACGCGCAAAAGCTGCCGCGTCGCGAATCAATTTTGTGTTAACGCGCAATGCCCGGCGTTTTACGGATGGCGAACACTCAAGCCTTCGGCGCCGGAGCGGCTGCCTTCGCCTCGTGCACGGCCGCGGCAACGCGCTCGACGAACTCGCGGTCGGTGCTCATGAGCGCCTCACGCAGACCATTCGCGGTCTGCACCATCAGACGATGCGTGACGTCCTGTGTCGCCCACGTAAGCCAGCCGACCACCACCAGCATCGTGCCGCACACCATGCCGAGTGGGGAGCCGAATATCCCGCCGACAATAGCGCCGACGAGTCCAAGTAGCGAGATTGCGCGCGGCAGGACCTTATTCTTCTGCACGGTGACGACCTGCACGTCCACGATGTCGCGCAGCGGAAAGACCTGACCGGCCGACGAGAGTGCGTTGCGCGTGACCGACACGCCGCGATCGTTGAAAGGGGTTTCCATCGAGTCCAATGCAAGCGGTAGCAAAGGGCGCAGCGTACCAGATGCGGCGCCCCCGCCGGAAGTGGCCGGCCGCCGCAAGACATCTTTACATCAGCGCAGGCACCTGAAAAACCGATCGCCTAAAAGAAAAACGCCCCGCAGGGCGTTTTCCGTCACCTCGGGACGGCAAGGAACTGACGCTCCTCGCCGGCAAAGGCAAGACTCGCTTAGAACTTGTGACGGATACCGACGCGGAATGCCAGTTGGTTGTCCGCGCCCGTGCCCGACGTGCTGAAGTAGCTCGTGCTCGAACCGATCTGCGCTTGCAGATCCTGCGTGCCGTTGCGACCCGCTGCGATCTGGTAGATACCCAGTGCATACACGTCCGTACGCTTGCTCAGCGCGTAGTCGAGGCTCAGATCGGCCTGGTTCCAGTGGCCGCGATTCGCATTGCTCAGGTGCATGTACGTGTAGCCTGCGCCTGCCGTCAGTGCCGGCGTGAACGCGTACTTTGCGCCCGCTTCGTATGCAGCGAACGTGGTCGAACCGCCCGTGATCGGCTCGAAGCGCGTGTTCGTGTACAACGCCCACAGCGTCGCTGCGCCGATCGAGTAACGGCCGCCGACACCGAACGTGCGCAGATCGCGGACGTTGCCCGTCGAAACGTTGGCGATGCTGGTCGAGAACGCCGGGGTCGCCTGGCTCGGGTAACGGATGTCCGTGTACGCTGCGCCGACGCCGAACGGGCCGTTCGCGTAGTTCACGCCGAAGCTGTACGCACGCGAAGAACCCGCCACCGGTGCTGCGGTCGTGCCGCTAGCCGGCGAGCCGGCAAATGCGCCAGCCTGGTTCGAGAAACCGTACATCGCGCCGAACGTCAGACCCGCGAAATTCGCGCTGCTGAACTTGACCGCGTTGTTGATGCGGCTCGACGTCAACTGGTCGACGTCATTGATGTGGTAAGCGTAGTTACCCGCGACGGTTTGGCCACCCGTCGAGTAGTTGCCGCCCAGATAATCCGTCGAAAACGAATACTGACGACCGAACGTCAGCGAACCGACGCCGTTCTGCGACAGACCGACATACGCTTGACGGCCGAACATTGCGCCACCCTGGCCGAGCGTGCCGTTGCCGCTGTTAAAACCGTTTTCCAACACGAATAGCGCCTTCAGGCCGCCACCGAGGTCTTCGGTACCGCGCAGGCCCCAACGGCTGCCTTGAGCAACGCCGTCGTCGTACTTGAAGAGGTTGCCGTGGCCGGTGGCGGTCTTCGAGTTGTTCACATAGCTGATACCGGCATCAATCAAGCCATACAGCGTGACGCTGCTTTGCGCGTGGGCGGCACTGGCGAAGACGGCGAGAGTAGCGGCGGTCAATACTTTCTTGTTCAAGACTTTCTCCGATTAAAAATTAAGCGATCGCGACGCCGTGCTCTTTGGTAAGGTCGTGCGATGGCCCGAAATTTAAGGGAACGCAGAGTAAGGTATGTGACAGCTTTGCTTATTTTTGAAATCTGTCGCGCCGGCGCGACACTCACATAGCTTCGCTAGTTGAAATCAAGCAAGGCACGCGGCTCATAAGCTTCTTCTGGATCGTGCATATAAGCGTGTGAAAAACGATTGGTTTTCGGGTGTATCGGCAGCATGCGACGATCCGCGCCTATCAATCAAAACCGTTCGAGGGGCACGCATGCAACGCCGCAAAATCATTCAGAATCTGCTCGCTATCGCCGCCGTTTCGCTCACGGCAACGTTTGCGCATGCTGACGACAAACAACTCAAGATCGGCACGATGAGCGGCCCGGATGCGCAGATCTGGTCGGTTGTGACCAAGGTCGCGGCGCGCGAGGGGCTGAATGTGAAGGTCATCGAATTCAACGACTACGTGCAGCCGAACGCGGCGCTCGACTCTGGCGACCTCGACGCCAACGGTTTCCAGCATCAGCCGTTTCTCGATAGCCAGATCAAGCAACGCGGCTACAAGATCGTCAACGTCGGCCTGACCTACGTTTCGCCAATGGGCTTCTATTCGAAGAAGCTCAAGTCGCTGAAGGACTTGCCGGAAGGCGCGAAGGTCGGTATCCAGAACGATCCGTCGAATGGCAACCGGGCGCTGCTGCTGTTGCAGAAATATGGCGTGATCAAGCTGAAGCCGGGCGTCGGCACGAACGGTGTCAATGCAACGCCGCTCGACGTTGCCGACAATCCGAAGAAGATCAAGCTGATCGAACTCGACGCCGCGCAATTGCCGCGGTCGCTCGGCGACCTCGACGCGGCGTCGATCAACACGGACTACGCGGTGAAGGCCGGTTTGCAGCCGACGAAAGACGCGATTGCGATCGAAGACCTCAAAGGTCCGTACGCGAATCTGATCGCCGTACGTGCGCAGGATCGCGACAAGCCGTGGGTCAAGAAGCTTGTCGCGGCTTATGAGTCGGACGAAGTGCGCACGTACATCGACACGCAGTTCAAAGGCGCGATCATTCCGGCTTTCTGAGCGGCTTATAAGCCTTAATTGCTCAACAACGATCCGCTTCGGAACGCCTTCGCGCCGGCAATGCGCGCGAATTCCAGCCCGGCCGTTGCAAAGCGCGTCAAATGCCGCGCGTACAGCACGCCGGCCACGCTGCTTTTCAGCGTCACGACGCGATCGGTCAACGGATCGACGATATCGGCGATCTCATGGCCGACATCGACCCAGGTACCGACTTCGCAGCGGTAAACCAGCACGCCGCTCATCGGCGCGACGATCGGCTCGGCGCCGGCCAAAGGCGTCGCGGCGAATTCGAGCGCCGGCAGCGGCGCCGGCGTACCGTCGATTACGCCACGTGAGGTCAGGTACTCGATGATCGCCTGGGCGTCGCGATCGGCGTACTCGTACGACACTTCGCGTTGACCGCGTAATTCGATCGTGACCGAGATCGAGCCATTGGGAATCGGAAAACGGTCGCCGTAACGGCCGCGCAGATCCGACCAGCAGAAGCTGTGAATTTCGTCGAACGGATTGCCCACCGAATTCAGCGCCAGCAGTGAGGCCTTGGCGTCCAGATAGCAGGCGAGCGGCTCGACTTCCGGCCACAGGTCCGGATTCGTGTACAGGTGCATCGCGGCTTCCCAGTCGCAGTGCAGATCCAGTACGACATCGGCGTCGTACGAGAGCTTTTGCAGCGCCAGACGTTGCGATTCGAGTTCGGTTGCCGGGTTTTGCGCGTCGAGCGCTTCATGCATCGCCGCGCGGATTGCCGTGCGATTGGCGTCGATGTTGTCGGTCAGACGCGCTTCGATACCGGGCTGGATCAGCGCCGACAGTTCGTAGAAATTGCGGTTGAAGTTCTGCGCGCTGTTGGTCTCGAAGCGGCCCGTCAGATGGCCGAGAAAATGCTGATTCAGGCCGATCGGATTGGCCACCGGCACGATCACGACCTCGCCGCGCATCTTGCCGGCGGATTCCAGCGCGGCGAGCTTGCGGCGCAATGCCCACGAGACCAGCATGCCAGGCAACTCGTCGGCATGCAGCGACGACTGGATGTAAATCTTCTGCCCGCCGCCAGGACCGTAGTGAAAACTCGTCAGATTACGGGCGGTGCCGAGCGTTGGGGCAATCAGCGGATGGGTTTGGGTTTGCATGGTTTTCAAATCCGCGGGCAAGTGAAGCATGCCGCGCTATGTCGTTGATTACAGGGGAAATGGGTGCTTCATCGTCGGTCATTGGCGAGCTGGCTCGCGGCGCCTCTATCGCACGATCTTAGCCGATATGACGCGACGCGTGGTTTTATGCGGCGTCATCCGGAAGGCGCGCGGCACGCGGGCGGGCCTCGCCGGTTCCATCACAGTCCGGGCGGCGCGGCAAAGCGGTTCCGCAAACGAAACGGGCTCCGCGTGATGCGGAGCCCGTTCCCTGCAAGCCGGCAAGCGCGTCGTCAGACGCGCGTGGCTGGCTTAGCTGCCGTACACGTCGAAGTCGAAGTACTTCTTCTCGAGCTTCTTGTACGTACCGTCCTTGATGATGTCGGCGATCGCCTTGTCGACCTTCGCCTTCAGATCGGTGTCTTCCTTGCGCATGCCGATGCCCGCGCCGTTGCCGAGGATCTTCGGATCGTCCAGATTCTTGCCCACGAAGTCGAAGCCCGCACCGCGCGGGGTCTTCAGGAAGCCGATTTCAGCCTGCACGGCGTCTTGCAGCGCTGCGTCCAGACGGCCCGACAGCAAGTCGGCGTAGACCTGGTCCTGGTTCTGATATGGCACGACCTTCGTGCCCTTCGCTTCCCAGTAGGTCTTAGCGTACGTTTCCTGGATCGTGCCTTGCTCGACGCCAACCGTCTTGCCCTTGAGCGAATCGGTCGTCGGCAGGATGCCCGAACCCTTCTTCGCGACGAGGCGCGTCGGCGTGTTGAACAGCTTGGACGAGAAGGCGATCTGTTCAGCGCGTTGCGGCGTCATGGACATCGACGACAGCACGCCGTCGAACTTCTTCGCCTTCAGGGCAGGGATCATGCCGTCAAAGTCGTTTTCGACCCACACGCACTTGGCCTTCAGGCGCGCGCAGATTTCATTGCCGAGGTCGATGTCGAAGCCCGCGAGCTTGCCGTCCGAGCCCTTGGACTCAAACGGAGGATAGCTGGCGTCAACGCCGAAACGGATAGTCGACCAGTCTTTAGCGTGTGCGCCAATCGAGACGGTAGCAAGCAGAGCAACCGTCAAAGCCGCTAGCAGTTTTTTCACTGTTTTACTCCTCGGTGTAGTTCAAATACTCCCGTATGCGGTTGTGCCGCTGCGGGACGCCCGGCGCGACTCACGACCGGGCTTGGGTTGAAGCTGCCGGCCGGGGCGGCTAGCAGCGCGCGCCAAGCTTATCAGTTCAAAAAGATTGAGTAGCTAGTGAAACACCGGATGGCGAAAGGGAATAGCTTCTAAAGCCTGAATCTGATCGAGATTCGACGGCGCCTCCATGCGTATTGCATTGATTGCGTGCGCTGCGGGTTGGCCTGTAAAGACCTCGTAATGAAGTTGGCTAATGGCGGGACCGCGGGGCCGTTTGACCTTGCCCGGATACTTCGCATAATGCGTTGTTCCGCAAACCGGTATTTAAAGTAACACTATTTACTACGGCATATTTCAGACTATTAAGGCGTTCCTGTTTCAATTGCCTGACGGTAAGTTAAAGGTTTCGCAAGAATTACCGTTAAATGCAGATGAGCCCATTTGTTAAATCACGCCGGATAGTTCGTTTTTCTCTACTGAGGCGAGGCCGAAACCAAAAATGGTCTGCTTGGCGCTATTATCAACGCTCCGCACGCTCGCCATCGCAGCATGCGCGCGTATTGATATCTGTCTGAACAAAGTCATCGAGCACTACGCCCGCGGTTAAACGCCGCGCGCCTGTCCGCGCTCGTCGTAAAGGCCTTCTGCTAAGCGGTGTTGTATATGCACACGATTTCCATGGCCGACGAAATGCGCTGTTTCAACCCATCGTTACGGCGCCGGATTGCAGTTGTAGCGGCACGCGCGAGTTCACTGCGCTGCGGCGGGCTTTCCGGATTTTTGACGCTACTGATAAACGCCGCTTTCTGCTGTAGCCTTTTGTCGTCAGCACCGGTCATGGCCGCCGACCAGGTTTTGCGCGTACTGGCATGGCCCGGTTATGCGGACGCCGACGTCGTCAAGACTTTCGAAGCACGCTTTCACGCGAAGGTCGAAGTGACGTTGGTCGATTCGGACGAGGCGCTATGGGCGCGGATGCATGTCCAGGGTGCGCCGCCGTTCGATGTGCTCGCTGCCAATACGGCCGAAATCGAACGCTATACCCGCGCGAATCTGCTGGCGCCGCTCGATCTGGCCAGTTTGCCGAATACGAAAAAACAGTTGCCGCGGTTTCAGGCGCTGTCGTCGATCGAAGGGCTGACCTCGGCAGGCAATGTGTACGCCATTCCATTCACGTATTCGTCGATGGGGCTGATCTATGACCGCAAGCAGATCGCCGTTGCGCCGCGCTCGATGCGCGAATTGTGGAACCCGCGTTACCGCGGCAAGGTTCTCGACTTCAATAGTGCCCAGCATAATTTCTCGTTCACCGCGCTGGCGCTGGGATATCCCCATCCCTTCCAGCTCGACGCCGTGCAGATGCGCGTGATCGCTCACAAACTGGTCGATCTGCGCCGCAACCTGCTGACCTATTACAAGTTGCCGGAAGAAGCGACCGCGTTCTTCATCCAGCACAAAGTTGCCTTGATGTTCGGTAACTATGGCACCCAGCAGATTGAATCGTTGCGCCGCGCCGGCGCGGACGTGGGCTATGTGATTCCCGACGAAGGGGCGCTTGCGTGGCTGGACTGCTGGTCGATGACACGTGCCGCAAAGGATCGTCCGCTCGCGCTTGCGTGGATCAATTACATGCTCGAACCGGACGTCAGTGCATTGTTGACGCAACGTCAGGGGCTCGCCAATACATTGACGGCGCCGGCGGAAAACAGCGACAACGCGCACATCGTCTGGATCGGTCCGGTGGAAGATATTCAGCGGCGCGAAGATCTGTGGAAGAGGATCGTGTCCGGTGACAGGTCGGAGCGCTTCTGATGATACGTCCCGGTCTGACATTCAAGTTATCGATCCTGCTTGCGTGCATCGGCGTGCTCGCGTCCGGCGCGACCGGTTATTACGCGTATCGTGCCAACCGTACGATGCTGGTGAACGAAGCCGAGCGCAGCCTGCTGACTTCCACGGAACTGCTGGGCCAGCGCTTTTCCGTTGCGATCAACGATGTCGCTGCCGACGCGCTGGTGCTCGCGAGCCTGCCGTCTTCGGCGGGTGTCGCGCAGACCGACAGCGGTGTTGGCGCGAATCTGCCGCGCGAACGGCTCGCGCAGGTGTATGCCAGCTTCATGATTCACCACCCCGAGTACCTGCAAATCCGCCTGATTACCCGCAAGCACTACGGACTCGAATTGATCCGTTTCGACCGTGAAGGGGACGGCCTGGTGCGGGTCGCGGGAAACAGCTTGCAGGAAAAAGGCCAGTTCGCGTATGTGTTCGACACACTCGCGTTTCCGGCCGGACGTATTTACACCTCGCCGATCTCGGTGAACCACGAGTACGGTACGCATGCCGCCGAGGGCAAGCCAACGCTGCGGCTCGGCACACCCGTGGCGGATGCGAGTGGGGCCGTGGTGGGTGTCGTAATTATTGACATCGATCTTGCCGGTCTGCTCAAACGTTTGCAAAGCGATTTGCCGAGCGACTATCAGGTCTATCTCGCCAACGAATGGGGCGATTTCCTGGTCCATCCGGATGCCTCGAAAACGTTCGGCTTCGACAGGGGGCGTCGCGTTCTGATGCAGGACAGCTTTTCCGTCACCAAGCCGCTCTTCGATCAGTCAACAAGTGAAGTTCTGCTGAACGGTCTTGTGCGGCCGAGGCAGGCGGCCGGTCAGGTGCTCGCTTTCGTGCGCAGGCCGTTCGGCGCGTCTGAGGGCAACCGCTTTGTCGTGCTCGGCCTCGCCAAGCCGCTTGAGGATGTATTGTCCGGCGCCACCCAGCTCGGTAACAGAATCATTCGCATGGTATTGATCTTCAGCGTGCTGGCGCTGTGCCTCGCGATTCTGTTTGCCCGCGCGCTGACCAAGCCTTTGCACATCCTCGCGTACGCCGCGACGCATCTGTTCGCCGAGCACGCGATGGAAACGATGCCGCTCAAACGTACCGACGAGATCGGCGTACTGGCGCGCTGCTTCGATCGTTTGCGCCGCGAAATCAGGTCGCAAATGGATGTGCTGCATAACAAGCAACGCGAGCTGGTGCATCTCGCCACGCACGACGGGCTGACCGGCCTGCCGAACCGTATGTTGTTCATGCAGAAGCTCGCGACAGCGATCGAGGAAGCGAAGCGGCGTGAGGAAGGGCTCGCCGTGCTGTTCGTCGATCTCGACCGTTTCAAGCAGATCAACGACCAGTTCGGCCATTCGATTGGTGACAAGGTGCTTACAGCGGTGGCACAGCGGCTGAAACAGGTGCTCTGCACGGCAGATGTCGCCGCGCGCCTCGGCGGTGACGAGTTCATCGTGTTGATCGAGGGGCCGCGTTCCCTGGAGGCAACACCGGGCATTGCCTCGCGGATCATGGGCGCGTTGAACGAAGAACTGCTGATCGACGGACAAAGTATGACGGTGGGCGCGAGCATCGGCATCAGCCAGTTTCCGGACGACAGCGCCACGGTGGAGGAGCTTCTGCTCAACGCCGACGCGGCGATGTATGCGGCTAAATCCGGGGGGCGGTGTGGGTATATGCGCTACCAGGATGTGCTCGAGGCGCGGAAGCTGCAACAGGAGCAGGAGCAGGAGCAGGAGCAGGCGAGCGAAGGCGCAACGGAAGGTCGTGAGGCGGAGCCGACTGCCTGAAGCGCTTCCTTTAAAAGAAGCGCCTATAAAGAGCAGCTATGAAAAACGCCGACGTGTCGTTTCGACGCTTCAAGCGCCGCTATGTCGGCCGCACTCGCCCGGCCGCACTCGCATCCCAAATGCGTGGATTCATTGCGACGCGGCAATGGCGCCCCGCGCTCCGTTTTTATGAAGCAACTGCAATGCATGCCGAAGCGTTTTTCTGAATTCGGGAAGGTCGGCCAGATTCGCAGGAAACACTTCGCCTTCAACTACTTCAGCGGTGCCGTGGGTCGAACCGTCGTCCACCACGATGATTTCGTCAAGCAACGGGTGGGCGCATGCCACAGCCAGCACCGCGCAGATGCGAGGCGCCTCGTTATAGGCGCAAATGACACAGGAAATTCGTGGAGGACGTCTGAGCAGGGCGCGAGCTGTCATGGAAAGAGGGCGTAGTGAGCAGGCATTGGTGCGGTGCAGCACGAAGCTTACTTTTCAGCTATAGTCGGGATACGGCTTATGTCCAGAGAGGTGCAGAATGTACGACGCCGAAATCGCCGCCACTCTCCTGAATCGTTGGGCTACACGTTCATCAACTACTGATTTCGACGCCTACTTCGATTTGTTGCGCGAAGGCAATCTTAGTTTCACCTTTCAATCCGGGCACGTGCGCGAAGCGGGCATTGAAGAGGGGAGCGCATTCACTATCGAATCCCTCGTATTCGGTGACGGCTCGCGCACCCTTCGCGTCGAAGCGCCTGACCGCACACCTCGCTGGACGCGCTGGGCCGCGGTGGAACCGCCGCTGCCCGCACCCAGCGAGGCCTGAGCACGATCGTCAGACGATCCGCACCCCGGCGCGATACGTTGCGCGCGGCACCGGCAACGTGTCGAGCATCGTGACGCGTACGAAGTCCGCGCGCAAACCCGCTTCAATCGCGCCGCGGTCATGCAAGCCCGCCGTGCGGGCCGGCTCGGCGGAGACCGTCGCCATGGCGCGCGGCAGCGTCCAGCCGGCCTTACCGACCAGTTCGAACACGGCAGTCAACAAACTGGAAGGCACGTAATCCGACGACAGGATATCGAGCAAGCCAGCCTTAGCCAGTTCGAGCGCCGACACATTGCCGGAATGCGAGCCACCGCGCACGATATTCGGCGCCCCCATGATGGTCGAAATACCGTGCTCGCGTGCCGTTTCTGCGGCGATGCGGGTGGTCGGGAATTCCGCTAGCACGATGCCTTCGGCCTTGGCCTGTTCGACATGCTCGATCAGCGTGTCGTCATGGCTCGCTACCGGAATACCGAGCCGGTTGCAGCGTGCAACGATCTCGCGGCGGTGCGCGTCGGCGTAACGTTCCTGTTCGACGGACAGTTCGGCCAGCGCGGTCGCCACGTGTTCGTCAGTCAGCTTGCCGTTGCGCTCCTGGAAGCGGCGCCATTGTTCGCGGTCGTGCCATTGACGCTGGCCGGGCGTGTGATCCATCACGGAGGCAAGCCGCAGCAACGGATGCCCGCACAACGAATCGAACACCTCCACCACGTCGGCGGTGGCGATCTCGCAGCGCAGATGCAGAAAGTGTTCGGCGCGCAGCAGCTTGCGCTCGGAGAAGCGCGTGAGGGATTCGGCGCATTGCGTTTGCAGATCGCGGCCGCGCAGCCCTACGTTCGAGCGCGAGCCGATCGCGAGAGCGTCGAATACCGTGGTGATGCCGGCCGCCGCTACTTGCGCGTCGTGGATCACGAAGGCGGCGTCGGTATTCCATTGCACGCCCGGACGCGGTGCCAGATGCTTCTCGAGGTTGTCCGTGTGCAGTTCGATCAGACCCGGCAACAGATAGTCGCCGTCCCAATCTTCCGCTTCGCGCGCCGAGGTCGTGCCACGCTCGACGTCGCGAATCACGCCGTCTTCGACGCGCAGCATGCCGGTAAATACTTCGTCTCGCGTCACGATGCGAGCGTTCCTGATCAACATCGACTTGCTCCGTAGTCTGTCTTGAGTACGACACCGCTGTGCTTCGACACAGTGTTTCAGCTCAGCAGTTCAGTTTAGTGCGGTTTCGTGTCAATTAGTGACGTAGCGGCGGCTGGAGTTCAAGGCGGCGCGTGGCGACCTTGTTGCGGGTATCTTCGTCATGAAAGATACCGACAATCGCCGCGCCACGCTCGCGTGCTTCGACAATCAGATCGGCGACCACGTCGCGGTTCTCCGCGTCGAGCGAGGCCGTGGGCTCGTCGAGCAGCAGCACCGGATGCCCCGCGATCAAACCACGGGCGATGTTCACACGCTGCTGCTCGCCGCCGGAGAAGGTGGCGGGCGCGAGCGACCACAGCCGCTCGGGTACATTCAATCTCGCCAGCAGGGCCGCAGCACGTGCACGGGCTTCGTCTTCCGCCACGCCACGAGACAGCAGCGGTTCGGCGACGAGTGTAAGCGTCGGCACGCGTGGAATCACGCGCAGAAACTGGCTGACGTAGCCGACCACGCCGCGGCGCAGGCGCAGCACGTCGTGCGGCTCGGCGCCGGTGATCGACACCGGCTGCCCGTCATCCGCCGCCGCGTCGCGAATCGCAATCGAGCCTGTGCTGGCCAGGTAGTTGCCATACAAGCAGCGCAGCAGCGTACTCTTGCCGGCGCCTGACGGCCCGACCAGCACGACACATTCGCCGCGTTCGACGTCGAGCGACACGCCCGCGAGCGCTTCGATCTGGACGCCACCCTGGCCGTGCAGCGTGAAGGTCTTGCCGATATCGACCGCGCTTAGCATCAGTGCGTGGTTCTCAACGAACGCGCGTTCAGCGGTGTGTGATTCCTTGCTTGTTTCAATGGATCGCATTGTGAGCCTCAAACCGGCAGAACCGAGGAAACCAGCGTTTGCGTGTACGGATGCTGTGGATCGTCGAGCACCTGGTCCGTCAGACCGGCCTCGACCACTTCGCCGCCTTGCATGACCATCAGGCGATGCGCAAGCAGCCGCGCCACGCCGATATCATGCGTGACGATCAGCACCGACAGATGCAGCGTGGACGTCAACGTGCGCAGCAAATCGAGCAGGCGTGCCTGCACGGAGACGTCGAGACCGGCGGTCGGCTCGTCCATGAAGACGAGGCGCGGACCGGTGACGAGATTACGCGCGATCTGCAAACGCTGCTGCATGCCACCGGAAAACGCCGCTGGAAATTCGTCGATGCGGGTGGCGTCGAGTTCGACGCGTTCCATCCACTGCGTTGCGGTGTGGCGGATATCGCCGTAGTGGCGCGCACCGACGGCCATCAAAGGCTCGCCGATATTCGCGCCGGCAGAGACGCCGCTGCGCAGGCCGTCGCGCGGATTCTGCTGCACAAAACCCCACTCGGTGCGCATCAATAGACGTCGGCGTGGTTCGGATAAGGCGAGCAGATCGAGCTTTTCGCCATGCGTGGCCGTGTAGTGGAGCGAGCCGCTATCGGTTTCTGTTTTCAGCGCGAGTGCATTCAACAACGTGGTCTTGCCCGAGCCGGATTCGCCGACGATGCACAGCACTTCACCCGGATACAGATCGAAGCTGACGTTCCTGCAGCCGTTGCGGCCGCCATATTGTTTGGTGAGCGAACGGGCGCTCAACAGCGGCGTCATGCGGTTTCTCCTTTGCGTGCTTCGTATGACGGCAGTTCGAGGTCCTGATCGCCGCGGCGTTCATGGCAATAGTCGCTATCCGAGCACACGAACATGCGCTTGCCGCCGTCGTCGACAATCATTTCGTCGAGGAAGCTTTCCGTCGATCCGCACAGCGCACACGCGTGCTGCCACTTTTGCACTTCGAACGGATGATCGTCGAAGTCGAGGCTGCGCACGGTGGTGTACGGCGGTATCGCGTGAATGCGCCGTTCGCGGCCGGCGCCGAACAATTGCAGCGCGGGATTCATGTGCATCTTCGGGTTGTCGAACTTCGGAATCGGCGACGGCGAACTCAGATAGCGGTTGTTGACGATCACCGGGTAGTCGTACGTCGTGGCGATGCTGCCGTGATGGACGATGTCCTCGTACAGCTTCACACTGATCAACCCGTAGTCGGCCAGTGCGTGCAACTTCTTGCATTCGGCGACGCGCGGCTCCAGGCGGAATAACGGTTCGGGCATCGGCACCTGATAGACCAGAATCTGCTTATCGATGAGCGGTGCTTCGGGAATCCGGTGACGTGTCTGGATGATCGTCGCTTCCGTCGTGCGGCGCGTGGTCGCCACGCCCGTGGTGCGCGCGAAGAAGCGGCGGATGTTGACCGCGTTGGTGGTTTCGTCGGAACCCTGATCGATGACCTTCAGCGTATCGTTCTTGCCGATGATCGCCGCGGTCACCTGAATGCCGCCGGTGCCCCAACCATACGGCAACGGCATTTCCCGCGAGCCGAACGGCACCTGATAGCCCGGCACGGCGACTGCCTTGAGCAACGCGCGGCGCAGCATGCGCTTGGTCTGTTCGTCGAGGTAGGCGAAGTTGTAGCCGTCCGCGGCGCTGTCATACGAAGGCGTGGTGAGAGAGGTGTCCGGCGCGTTCATGCGGCTTGCTCCTGCTGATCGTGATCCTGATCCTTGCCTTGATCGTTGCCCTGATTTTTACCTGCTGCGCCGTGTTGCGCCCGCAGGCGTCGCACGAGTTCGAGTTCGGACTGGAAGTCGACGTAGTGAGGCAATTTCAGATGCTGAACGAAGCCGGAGGCTTCGACGTTGTCGCTATGCGAAAGCATGAATTCGATATCCTGCGTCGGCGAGGCGAGCGTTTCACCGAGTTCCTCAGCGCGCAACGCGCGATCCACCAGCGCCATTGCCATCGCTTTGCGTTCGGAGTGTCCAAACGCGAGGCCATAGCCTTGCGTGAAAGTAGGCGGCACGTCCCCGCTGCCGGCGAACTGGTTGATCATCTGGCATTCGGTGATATCGATGTCGCCGATTTCAACGGCTTCGCCCAGTTCGTCGAGTTCCATTTCAACGGAGATCGTGCCGAAGCGGATTTCGCCGGCGAACGGGTGCGTGTGCGCATAGCCGCGTTGGGTGGCGTAGCCCATGGCGAGCAGAAAGCCTTCATCGCCGCGCGCGAGGTTCTGCAAACGCGTGGCGCGGCTCGCGGGAAATGCGAGCGGTTCACGCGAGAGGTCGCCAGGTTCCGGCGCTTCCGGCGTGGGGCGTTCCTGCTCGATCAGACCTTCCTTGTTGAGCAGCGTAACCACGCGCGGCATAGCCTCTGCTGTGGACTGAGCGGCTTGAATGGAAGCTGGCGTTGAGGCCGCATCGGTCCCGGCATCGCCTTCGGCGAGCAACGCGAAATCCAGCAGACGCTGCGTGTAATCGTAAGTCGCGCCGAGCAACTGCCCGCCGGGCACGTCCTTGAAGGTCGCGGAAATGCGGCGCTCCACTTGCATGGTTTCGGTATCGATCGCCTGCGTATAGCCAAAACGCGGCAACGTAGTGCGATACGCACGCAGCAGAAAGATCGCTTCGACCAGATCGCCTGCGGCCTGTTTGATCGCGAGCGCGGCGAGTTCTTCGTCGTACACCGAGCCTTCGGTCATCACGCGGGCGACGGCAAGGCGCAATTGCTCACGAATCTGCGCGACGCTGAGTTCGGCCAGCCGCGTATCGCCGCGGCGCCTCTTGTCGAGCAGACGCCACGACGCCTCGATTGCGCGTTCTCCACCCTTGACGGCAACGTACATCAGTTCACCTTCGCTTGAGTTGTGCGCGGCAGGCCGATCAACGTGCTGCCGCAGACGAGATAACAATCGATGCCGCACGGAAAGAGCGGTGCGAGGGCGGCGCGTTCGCGCCAGAAGTGCTCGGGCAGGCCGATCGGCGCGATCGTCGTGGTGTGCTGAATGCCGGGGCCGCTTAATACGACCGGCGTGCCGCCCGTCAGTGCGTCGACGCGGATCAGCAACGTCACCGAGTGCTCCGGCGATTCCGCTTCGCCGAGGGCAAAGCTTTCCAGCGCCGGCATGGCGCTTGCCTCGTGGATATAGGCGAACGCGGCCTGGCCAGGTTCGTCGACGAGCGGCGCGCCGGTATGAAAGCGCAGTGCCGAGCCCAGTGCCGCGTCCGCTTGTGCGAGCCACACGGGCGTGGCGTAGTCGCACAGCGTCAGCAGTGCGGCGAATGCGGCGAACTCGGCGCGCGTGGCCCGCATTTCCGGCAAACCGTTTTCGACGACACCCACGGTACCCGGGCGCGACAGCGCATCGAGCAACGTGCGGAACACCGCCTGGGTGTCGTGGACCGGGTCCGCGAAACCGGGTGTCAAGGTAGACAATGCAATCTGCGAGTTTTCCATCAGTCGCCTCTGACCATCGTAAAGAATTCGACGCGTGTCGCCGCAGCATCCTGCCGGCGCTCCGCGCGTTCAGCGACTTGCTGTGCATCAAACGGCTCGATCAATTGCTGATGCAAGGCAGTGTGATGTTCGGGCATTTGCAGCAGCGCATCTGCCAGAGCAGCCAGTTCGGCGCGCCGGCGGTCGCGGCCCAGATGGCAGGCAACGCCGACGGTTGCGGTTGCGTCACCCGTGACGCGCAAACGCAACGTGGCGCGCGTGACGGTGGCCTCGCCGAGATTGAACGGGTCGCCGCTGCCGCCGACGCGGCCGCGCACCATCGCGAGGCCGATTTCAGGTGGTCGCAGCCAGTCGTAAGCAGGGGGCGGGACGCCTTGCAGCGCGCGTTCCAGCGCGGCTTCGAGATCGGCGCGCGATGTGCGGGCCAGCACGGCCATCCATGCGCGCCGCGTGGCGGAGGAAGGCGAGGCAGAAGTGGCACTCATCGAAATTCCTGTTGATCCAGCGAGCGGTCATTTGACCATCTATTCATCTAAACGTCTAGACGTTTAGGGGTATGCTTGCCCGGCGGTGATGTGCCTGGCCGCCGTTTCACATTTCCATCACGGCTTGCACACTACAATGCATGGCATAGCGAATATTTGAACCCAGAGGAATGACAGCACCATGACATTGAACGACAACGCGACGCCGGGCACGCTGCTCGAACGCGGCGCGGGCGTTGCCGTCTGGCGGCAGATCGAGCAGATTCTGGCGGCGGAAATCGCCGCGAGCGGCTTCGGCGAGGAAGGCCGTTTGCCGAGCGAGGGCGAACTGGCCAAACGCTTCGACGTCAACCGCCATACCGTGCGCCGCGCCATGCTCGGTCTGGCCGCATTGGGCCTCGTGAGCGTCGAGCAGGGACGTGGCACGTTCGTGCAGCCCGGCGCGATCGACTATACGATTGGCCGGCGCACCCGGTTTACAGAAAACTTGCGGCAGCAGCATCATGCGGCGGCGGGCACGATGCTGTCGGCCGCGCGCGTGAAGGCCGAGCCGAATGTCGCGAAGGCGCTCAGCCTGCGGGCGGGCGCGTCGGTCTACCGGATCGAGTCGCTGCACGAATCGGATGGCGTGCCGCTCACGTTCGCGCGCAACTGGTATCCGGCTGCGCGTTTTACGGACTTGCCGGCGGTGTTGGAGCGCACGGGCAGCATCACCAGGTCGATGGCTGAACTGGGCGTGAGCGACTATTTGCGCAAGTGGAGCCGTATCGGCAGTGTGTTGCCTGAGCCGGAAATAGCGCGGCGTTTGAATATCAACCGGCAGCAGCCGGTGTTGTGGGTCGAAAACGTCGACGTCGATCTGGAAGGTACGCCGATCAAATACGGCTTTACGCATTTCGCGGCGGACCGTGTGCAGTTGCTGGTGGAGCACGACGTATGAGCGGCGCGGCATGGGGGGCCGAGGCACGTTTCGCGGTGTATTACGCGCCGTCGCGGGAATCGGCCTGGTGGCAGGCGGGTTCGGCGTGGTTGGGGCGCGACGCGGAAAGCGGCGAGCGATGCGTGTCGCCGCAACCGGAAGACTTGACGCGTCCGCTGGCCGATCTAACCGAAGCACCGCGTCGCTATGGTTGGCACGGCACGCTGGTTGCACCGTTCCGCCTTGCTGAAAACGTTACGCAACAAGATCTGCTGGAAGCGACGCGCGAATGGGCCGCCACGCAAAACCCATTCTCGCTATCTGTCGAAGCCGCGACGCTCGGCGATTTTGTCGCACTGCGTCCTGCGGATCCGGATGGCGAGGCGAACATTCGTCACGTTGCATCAAGTGCGTTGCAGACGCTCCACGGATTGCGCGCCAAGCCGCCCGCCGCTGACCTCGCGCGCCGTCTCGCGGCGCCGTTGAGCGAACGGCAACGTGCATTGCTGATCGAATGGGGTTATCCGTACGTTTTCGACGAATTCCGCTTTCACATGACGCTATCCAGCTCGCTCGCCAATGCTGATGAGCGTGCGACGCTGGTTGCATGGTGGCAGTCGAAAACACCCGCGCTCGCGCCGCTTGCTATCGATCACGCGGCGCTCTTTGTCGAGCCCGCGCCCGGCGAGCCGTTCGTCCTGTGGCAGCGCGTGCCGTTTCATACCCCGAGGTGAAATAACAATGGCAGGTCGTTTGATTTATGTAATGGGGCCGTCCGGCGCGGGCAAAGATTCATTGCTGGGTTTTGCGCGCCACCGCCTGATGGGCGAGCCGATTCTGTTTGCGCATCGCTACATCACACGGCCGAGCGGCCAGGGTGAAGAGCATATTGCACTGAGCGTCGAAGAATTCGCGGCGCGTTCCGTGCTCGGTCTGTTCGCGCTGGAATGGTCGAGCCACTCACTGCGCTATGGCATCGGTATCGAACTCGATGTGTGGCTTGCACGCGGTTGCACGGTTGTGATCAACGGCTCGCGTCAGCATTTGCAGCATACGTTGGCGCGTTATCCTCGCACGGAAGTCGTGCATGTGGACGCCGCGCCGCATATTCTCGAAGCACGGCTCGGTGCGCGGGCGCGTGAGTCGGCGGAACAGGTCGCGGCCCGGCTCGCACGACGGGCGCCGTTTTCGCTGCCGGAAGGGCTTCGGTGCATGACGATCGATAACTCTGGCGCGCTGGAAGATGCAGGGCACGAACTGATTGCTTTTTTGCAGGCGGAAGCCAACGTTCGATAAGCTTGGCTAGCCAGCCACCGCCATCCGCTCCCTGGTCGCTTCCTGCAAGCACGACACAAATGGCGTGGCTATAGTGCTTGCCTGTTTGCCGCGTGACGCGGCGTGAATTCCCATGGAGCGATAGATGAGCGAAGCCGTGCGTTTTACCGAAGTGTCCGATCTGGTGCCTGCTGCCGAGAGCCTGCGCGAGATCCGTCATCACATCCATCACCATCCGGAACTCGCTTACGAGGAAGTGCAAACCGGCGCCCTGGTGGCTGAGAAGCTCGAGCAATGGGGCTGGCAGGTCACGCGTGGGGTCGGTCAAACCGGCGTGGTGGGCACGCTGAAGGTGGGCGACGGCACGCGCAGCATCGGCATTCGCGCCGACATGGACGCGCTGCCGATCATCGAACAAACCGGGTTGCCGTATGCGAGCGGCGCGCACGGCAAGATGCACGCATGCGGTCACGACGGCCATACGACGATGCTGCTCGGCGCCGCGCAACACCTCGCCGCCACGCGCAATTTCTCGGGCACGGTGCATCTGTATTTCCAGCCGGCCGAAGAAAGCGGCATCGACAGCGGTGCGATGAAGATGATCAACGACGGCCTGTTCGAGCGCTTCCCGTGCGACGCCGTGTTCGGTCTGCACAACCATCCGGGCGAAGAACCGGGCGTGATGCTGTTCCGCAAGGGGCCGTTCATGTCGGCGGGCGACAAGGCGATCATCACGATCGAAGGCGTCGGCGGTCATGCGGCACGGCCGCATCTGACGGTCGATCCGGTGGTAGTCGCGGCGAGCATTGTGATGGCATTGCAGACGATCGTGGCGCGTAACGTCGATCCGTCGCAGCCGGCGGTGGTGACGGTCGGCTCGATGCATGCGGGCACCGCGAACAACGTGATTTCGAGCAGCGCGAAGCTTGAGTTGAGCGTGCGTTCGTTCAGCCCTGAAGTGCGCACGTTGCTGAAAAAACGCATTACGGAACTGGCCGAAAGCCAGGCCGCGAGCTATGGCGGCAAGGCGGTGGTGGAGTACATCGAAGGCTATCCGGTGGTGATCAATTCGGATGTCGAAACGGATTTCGCGGTGCAGGTGGCACGCGAGCTGGTTGGCGACGACAAAGTGGTCGAGCAGACCGGCATCCTCATGGGGAGCGAAGATTTCGCCTTCATGCTGCAGAAACGGCCCGGCACTTTCCTGCGGATCGGTAACGGTGCGGGCGAAGACGGCTGCATGGTGCACAACCCGCATTACGACTTCAACGACCGTAATCTGCCGGTCGGCGCGGCATTCTGGACGCGGCTGGTGGAGCGGTATCTGGGGCAATGAGGAGGCAGAGATGAGCCAACGAGGTGACTCAGGCAGCTAATGAGCTGCCGATGTCGCTGTCGTTGATCGCGGTGTCGATGCTGAAAGAGACAGCGGATAAGCCGATCGATTGATTGATCGGGTCTCCTCAACCGCGCCGCGCCACCATCTCCGAGACCGTCTGCGCGGCCTGCTGCAGCGGCTCCAGAAACGCCTTCACCATCTGCCTGGCCGAATTGCGCTGAGCGTTGCCGCTGATATTCATTGCCGCGATCACGCGCCCCTGGCGATTACGAATCGGCGCGGACAGCGAAATCAGACCACCTTCCAGCTCCTGATCGACGATCGCCCATCCCTGGCGGCGCACCTGCGCGATCAGCTTTTTCAGCTCTTCCTTGTCGGTCACCGTTCGTGGCGTGTGCGCGTAGAGCGGCGCCGAGCTCAGGGTCGCTTCGAGCGCTTCGTCGTCGAGCGCGGACAGCAGGACACGGCCCATCGACGTGCAATACGCCGGCAAGCGGCTGCCGATCGACAGGTTGATGGTCATGATCTTATGAGTCGGCACACGCAGCACGTAGACGATCTCGGTGCGGTCGAGCACGGCCGCCGAGCAACTCTCGTGAACCTGCGCCGACAGCGTTTCCATCACCGGTTCGGCGAGGTTCCAGAACGGCATCGAGGTCAGATACGCGAAACCGAGGTCGAGGATCTTCGGCGTGAGGCGGAACAGGCGGCCTTCGGCCTCCACGTAACCGAGCGTCTGCAGGGTCAGCAGGATGCGGCGTGCGCCGGCGCGCGTCAGGCCGGTGGCGGCGGCGACGTCGGTGAGCGTCTGTTCGGGGCGAGCGGCATTGAACGCGCGGATCACCGAGAGGCCTCGCGCGAACGACTGCACATACGAGTCGCCCGGTTTGTCCGGGGCCGGCTCGGCGCTGACAGGAACGGCGGAAGACGGCGGCAGGGCTTTGCTCATAGGCCTAGGACGGTGCGTTCGAAGGAGTGCGCGCAACGATCGCGCGATTCGGCCGGCGCGATGCTGCGCAAAGGCGTGACGATAGCTCAAGCCTTCTGTTTCGCCAACTTTGACCGCTTTTGCTCCAGGTCCGTATAAATGGAATCTGCTCTGAGGTGGCAGGCTAAGTTATTGATTCAACGGGACTTGTGCGCGATACGCGTTTGCCCATGTTGCATATAAAGTTGCGGCTGGATAGCTGCGCATCGTGCCCTAGATGAACTCGACGGTTTCGTTACGTGTCAACATCGCTTCGGACTATTCCGAAGTGTATTTCTTATTTTTGGCATTCTTCCGTTGAATTTGTTTGCCTAGACTCCGTTGCAGATGCACCACTCGCTCCTGACAAAGGGCGCTGCTGCAGCAATGGAGAGGGCGGCGCCTATGTGTCGCCCCTATCTGGACGAATAAAACAGGACGGAGGCAATCATGTCTGAAAACAGCTACGAAACGGGGCGGCTCAATTTGCCGTTTGTGGGAATCTGCACGTTCGCGAAATCCCCCTTGTGTCTCGACTGGGACAAGATCGATGCGGATGTCGCAGTGATGGGCGCGCCCTTCGACTGCGGCACCCAGTGGCGTGCCGGGGCGCGCTTTGGCCCACGTTCGATTCGCGATGCGTCGACGCTGTTCTCGTTCGGCCACGGCGGCGCATACGACTTCGAAGACGATGTGGTTTATCTGCCCAGCAACGAAGTGCGTATCGTGGATATCGGCGATGCGGACATGGTGCACACCAACACTGAAAAGAGCCACTCAAACATTGAATACGGCGTGCGCAAGATTCTGGCGGCAGGCGCGTTGCCGGTGGTGATGGGCGGCGATCACTCGATCAACATTCCGTGCATCAACGCGTTCGAAGGTCAGGAGACGTTTCATATCGTTCATATCGACGCGCACCTCGATTTCGTCGACGAGCGTCATGGCGTGCGATACGGCCACGGTAATCCACTGCGGCGCGCGGCAGAGAAAAGCGTTGTGTCGGGCATGACGCAAATCGGCATTCGCAACGTGTCGTCGACTGCGCGCGAGGGTTATGCACAGGCGCGTGAGATGGGCTCGGACATTATCTCGGTGCGCGATCTCCGGCGCCTCGGCATCCAGGGTGTGCTGGATCGCATCCCGAAGGGCGTGCGCTATTACCTGACGATCGATATCGACGGTTTCGATCCCTCGATTGCGCCTGGCACGGGCACGCCGAGCCACGGTGGCCTGCTGTACTACGAAGGACTCGAACTGTTCGCGGGCCTCGCAGAGCAAGGCGACGTGATCGGCATCGATCTTGTGGAAGTTGCGCCTGATTACGACCATTCGGGCTCGACTTCAATTCTTGCGGCGCAATTGCTGCTGAACACCATCGGCCGTGTCATGCATCAACGCAAAGTCAAACGAAACCTTTCTCGCTAATCCGCGCGCTATTCGGCGCGTGGAACGTGATAGCCGGTCACACATGGCCGGGTTATCAACCACGGGTGCTACCTGCCGCTTCGCGAGGCGCGGCTCACTTCTTTGGCCGCGGCCCGCAACTGATTGCAAAAGGCCTGTACGACCCGTGCCGATTCGCCGCCTTTGCGCGTGATTATCTGAAAGTCCAGATGCGTCACGTAGTGCTCGGGGTCGATGCGGGTCAACAAGCCGTTGTCCACCCAGGGCCGCGCGTAGTGAGGCGGCAGAAAGCCGATGTAGTTGCCGGACAGAATCAGCATGGCCCGGCCCTCAACGTTATCGACGGAGGCCGCGGCTTCCGGCATGTGCAGCAACTTCAATTCCTGATTGCCGAGATAAGCGCGGGCCGCCAGTCGCTGCTTACTGAGCACAGAAACAGGAATCCTGCCGCTCGCCCGTTCGTGCAACGGATGAGTCGACGCACAGTAGAGACCCTGTTCCTCACGATAGAGCGGCAAGTAATCGAGGCCAGGAATGTGCACCGGAAACGGCCCCACGGCGAGATGCAGACGACCATCCAGCACATGCTGCTCCATACTTCCCGGCGTTTCGATCTGCACATGCAGGCGCACTTCCGGCGCCATCTGGCCGAACTCGCGAATCGCCATGGGTAGAGGCGAGTACTTGTCGGTCAACGTCGCTTCGATCATGCCGAAGCGCAACACGCCGGAAAGTTGATTGCGCAGTGCGCCGGCTTCCATTTGAAACGTGTCGACCGCGCCAAGCAGACGTTGCGCGGCGGCGTGCAGTTCCGCGCCTTCCTCAGTGAGGCGGAAACCGGCGCGTCCGCGTTCACATAGCCGCAGTCCGAGTCGCGTCTCCAGTTGCGACATATATTCGCTGATGCTCGACGCGCCGATGTTGAGAATGGGCTGCGCAGCCGCGAAGCCACCGCATCGCACGATGGTTTCGAAAATTCGCAATAGCTTGAGATCCGTGTCCTGAACTTGCATCGTGGTGCCTCTCGATTACTTCGGGAGTTTCCGAAATGTATTTCATCAATGGTGCATTTTATTGAGGAATTTGGCTACACAGAATTGCTGTCAACCCAACTGTCCGTACATCGGAAGAGCTGTCGCGGAGGACGGGGCCAAGCGATGTTATCTGTGCCATGCCGGTGAGATTCGCTCCTCGTCGGCGACCCGGTTTGGCACACCACTCGGGGTGAGGAGAGCATGATGAAGAAGTCATACGCAGGTACAAGCTGGTTGACAGCAGTCGTTTTGAGCATGATCTCCCTGAGCGCGACAGCAGGTGAGCAGGTTGTCAAGATCGGTTTGACGGGGCCATTGACCGGCCCGCAAGCCGCCATCGGCAAGGACGACGAAAACGGCGTGAGAATGGCGATCGAGCGTCTGAATTCCGAGGGTCTCGTGATCGGAGGTCAGAAAACCCGCTTCGAGTTGGTCTCGCAAGACGACGCCGCCGATCCGCGTACCGGTATGACGGTCGCGCAGGGTCTGGTGGACGCCAACGTGAAGGTTATTTTCGGGCCTTTCAATTCTGGCGTCGCGATTCCGATCTCGAACCTCGTGAACGGATCAGGCATCGTGATGGCGACGGTCGCATCGAATCCGTCGATCACACAGCACGACTATCCGTTCGTGTTTCGCATCTCCGCCAGCGACACCCAACTAGGCAGCCGGATGGGAGAATTTGCGGCAAAGGAACTGAAGATCAAGCGTATCGCCGTGATCGATGATCGCACCGCGTATGGTCAGGGCGTCGCCGATGAATTCGTCAACGCGGCTAAAGCCAACGGCATCGAGATCGTGGATCGGGAATATACAACTGACAAGGCGACTGATTTCGTGTCGATTCTCACGCACGTCAAGGGTGCGAACGCGGAAGGAATCTTCTATGGTGGTTACTACGCGCAGGCCGGTGCGTTGCGCAAGCAGATGAAGCGCCTCGCAATGAATGGCTACCTGCTGGGTGGCGATGCAATGTGTAACGCTGAACTGGCGAAACTTGGCGGCGATTCGGTCGACACGCGCGTGTATTGCCCGCAAGGCGGCCCCGTCCTGGACCAAACACCGGAAGGCCGCCGGTTCAAGGCGGACTACAAGCAACGCTTTCATACCGATCCGCTAACCTACAGCGCTGCCTTGTACGATGGCGTGAACATCGTGGCGCAAGCGATGACGAAGGCGAACTCGATCGAGCCGGCCCAGTACCGCGCTGCGCTGGCGAACATCGATTCCCGTGGTGTTTCGGGCCACTACCGGTTCGACAAGAATCGCGATCTCACGGATTCTCCCATCACCATCTATCACTATCGAAATGGCGAGCCGACGCCTCTTGCGTCCGCACAACCCTAAGCCTGCCCCGTGTGCGCCGTTTGCCCGACCGTACGGTAGCTTTCCATCAAGTCGATCATGAATACCTGCAGGATGGTCGGGGGCACGGCGGCCCGCCGTATGATCGCGCAAAATGGCCACTGGGTGCCGAACTGGTCCGGGCATATCTGATGCATCTCGCCGCGCGCGATCCATCGGGCAGCGTAGTGGATCGGCAAAAATCCGATGTATGCCCCCGATAGAATAAGGATCGCCTGCGCCTCGATATTGTCGACGGTTGCGGCGGCTTTGCTGACCTTGAGCATTTGAAGGTCGTGCTGCTGCAGATAACCCCGTGCAACAACACGGCTTGACGCGATGGCCTGCTCGAGTGCGATGTCGGCCTGCGAGCGGCCGGCAAGCGAGTGACTCTTTCCGCAATATAGGCCGTCCGGTTCGCAATAGAGATCCGTGTAGGTCAGCCCCGGCACATGAAGCGGAAAATGTCCGACGGCAATATGCAGCCGGCCATCCAGCACACGTTCCTCCAGTTCGGCAGGCGTGCCCACGTAGACATCCAGATGCACGTCGTGCCCCCGCGACACGAACGCTTGCAGTGCTTGCGGCAGCGGCGAGGCCGAGTCGGTTACGGTGTTGTCGATGATGCCGAGGTACAGCTTTCCCGAGACGTGCTTTTTTAGCGCATCGGTATCCACACAGAAGCTTTCTACCGCCACCTGCAGCCGCTGCGCCGCCTCGTAAGTCGCCACGCCGTGTTCAGTGAGGCGAAATCCGCTCCGCCCGCGCTCGCAAAGCTTGAGTCCCAAGCGCGTTTCGAGCGTCGTCATCTGCTCGCTGATCGTCGACTGGCTGACGTTCAGGGTCGCCTGGGCAGCGGAAAACCCCCCGCACCGTACCACCGTCATGAAAACCCTCAGTAGTTTGAGGTCCACGTCCTGCAACTGGATCACTGTCGTCGCTCCCATTGCACCGCTTGCTTCGATATTCCCGATATGAACATCTGATTCACGTGATTTTTACCCCCGGGCATGTCGTCCATAGTCTCTCAGAACGCCGCGCTGCCACAAGCCACGTTTATATCGATGGACCTCCGGTCGTTTGTGAGCGGCTGACCCTTCCGGCGATCCCGCGAGGTCCTCGCCAGACGTTGCAAGAACACGCGGACTCACTCGCATGAAACCAGCCCATTAGAGGCTGAATGGCAGTCAATCCGTAAGACAGGAGACAATGATGGATACCGTCGTACAAAATTACCTGGCGAAGTTTGGCGTCCTCGAAGAGACGCAACGCTTTCTCATCAAGCCGCAGAAAATGTTTATTGGCGGCGCGTGGGTGCCGCAAGGCGACCGGGAATCCTTCGCCGTGATCGAGCCGTCCACCACGGGCGTGATCACGCACATTCCCTTAGGCACCACCGCGGATCTGGATCGCGCGGTCGAAGCTGCCCGCAAACAGTTTGATGGCGGACCATGGCGAAGGCTCAAGCCGCTTGAGCGAGAACGGCTGCTCCATCGACTCGCTGATCTGATCGAGGCGAACGCAACTGAATTGGCCGAGATCGAATCGATCGACGTAGGCAAGTCCGTCGCGAATGCGCGTGACGTCGACGTTCAAGGCACGATCGACACGTTCCGCTATTTTGCCGGGTGGGCGTCGAAGCTCCACGGCCGCACGGTTGAACCCTCCCTGCCTGGTGAATACGTTGCCTATACGCGCAAGGAACCCATCGGTGTGATCGGCGTGATCGTGCCGTGGAACTTCCCCCTGCAAACAATGGCGTGGAAGGTGGCCGCAGCGCTTGCCGCTGGTTGTACCACTGTGATCAAGCCCGCAGAACTTACCTCGCTGTCGACCCTTCGCTTCGCGGAGCTGGTGCAGGAGGCCGGGATTCCTGACGGCGTCGTGAACGTCATAACGGGACGTGGGCGCGAAATTGGCGCGGCCATGGCCACTCATCCGGGCATCGACAAGATCACGTTTACCGGTTCCACCGAGGTGGGCCGTACTGTCGGGCACGCGGCCGTGGGAGGCATCAAACGCCTCACGCTCGAACTGGGTGGCAAGTCGCCGGTGCTGGTGCTGGAGGATGCCGACGTCGAGGCGGCGGCGCAGGCCGTCGCAAACGGCATCTTCTTCAATTCCGGACAGGTCTGCGATGCGGGGACACGGGTCTACATCCAGCGCGGCATTCACGACAGGTTCATTGGCTCGCTGATCGAACATACCCGCAAGCTGAAGATTGCTCCCGGTCTGGATCGGGATTGCTTCATCAGCCCGCTCGTTTCGGAGCTTCAGAAGGATCGCGTCGCTTCCTATATCGAAGCGGGGCGGCGCGAAGGCGCGGAAGTGGTGCACGGTGGTCATGTACTGGACCGGCCAGGCTATTTCGTCGAGCCGACCATCTTTGCGCATTGTCGCAGCGACATGAAGATAGTCCGCGAAGAGATCTTCGGCCCGGTGCTGGTAACCGCTCCCTTTGACGACCTGGACGATGCTTTGTCGCTGGCAAATGATTCGCCGTACGGTCTTGCAGCGGCGATCTACTCCAATGACCTGAACCGCGTGCACAGGTTGATCCCGCAATTGCGCGCCGGCACGGTCTATGTTAATGCACATAGCACCATTGATCCGTCAATGCCATTTGGCGGATTCAAAGAGTCCGGCTTCGGCAAGGACCTTGGGCCCGAACAACTTGATCATCTGATGGAGAGCAAGGCGGTCTGGATCACGCTGCACTGAAGCGCGTATGCGCTGACGACGCCCCCAGATAAACGTGAGCCGAGCGCCACGTAACGAGTGGACGTCGTGGCCAGCATGCATGCCGGATTCATCTCTATTCCATCAACCTCTCATTGCAGCCAGGGGTACATGATGCAAGCAACAGACGAAACAGTTAAACGCGCCGTAGTTGGGGTCGAGCACGGGGCCATCGAAGGTCATTCAATCGACTTTATTCCGGGTAACGAAAGAACCGACAGGCTATCCAGGCAGGGACCGTTCTGGTTTCTCGGTAATTTCACGTTCTTCACCATGACTATCGGCTTTGTCGGTCCCAGCATTGGCCTGAGCGCACTGTGGACGACGATAGCCGGCACGCTGGGCATCATGTTCGGCACGTTGTTCATGGCTTTTCACGGATCGCAAGGCCCTCATCTTGGCTTGCCGCAGATGATTCAGTCGAGAGCGCAGTTCGGCTATCGCGGGGTCATCGTTGTCTTGCTGGCAACGCTATTCGTGTTTGCGGGATTCAACATCGTCAATCTGGTGTTGATGATGCAGGGTCTCAAAGCACTGTTCAACTGGGACCCAGTCAAAGTGGCGTTGGCAGTCACGGTGCCGGCTTCGATTTTGGCAATTCTTGGCCACGACTGGATGCACCGCAGTTTCAAATGGGCGTTGTATCTGTCGCTTCCACTCTACGGCCTGGTGACAGTGGCCGTTTTGATGCACTGGGTGCATGACTTGCCTCTCGCCGCCGTCGCACCGGGTGCAGCACCGCTGCCACCGCTGGGCTTCAATTGGATTGCATTCGTTGCGCAATTCGCAGCAGCCGCCAGCTACAACATCGCTTACGCACCGTACGTATCCGACTATTCTCGCTACCTGCCGAAAAACACGCCGAGCGGCAAGCTGATCGCGGCGGTGTTCCTGGGCGCATCGCTGTCGGGCGCCTGGATGATTGCGATTGGGGGTTGGCTCGCGGACCATCTACATGCAACGGATGTGCTGGTCGCGTTGGATCAGGTGGGTAACGACCTGGCACCAGGTATGGGAAGCATTGTGGTTGCCGTCACGATCCTGGCGTTTCTGCCGGTGATCGCGATGAACATCTATAGCGCCAAATTGACGGCTATCACGGCAGTTGATTCGTTCCGGAAAGTCCAGCCGACTCCCAGGACCCGCATTCTGGCAATTCTCTTCGTGGTGATCCTTCAACTCGGCGTGGCCCTGAGCATCTATACCTCGGGTAAGGGCCTCTCTGTTCTGAATATTTACCTCGTCGTCATGCTGTATTTTCTGGTGGCCTGGACTGCAGTCAATCTGACGGACTACTTTTTCGTCCGCAAGGGGCGCTATGCGATTCCGCACTTCTTCATGCCTCACAACAACCTGTACGGAAAATGGGGCGCGCGCGGTTTGCTGGCCTACGCGATTGGCTTTGTTGCGATGATTCCGTTCTTCTGCGTTCTCGACGGCTCAAATGAAGTGTATGTCGGCCCGTTTTCCCGTGCGATGGGCAGCGTCGATCTGGCCTGGCTGGTCGGTCTGTTCGTCTCGGGCATCGCCTATTACGTGTTGTCGCGCTCGCTCGATCTGAAGTACGAAGCGTCGGTCATTGCCCAGATTGAGAAGACATCACCGCAATACACTACCGGCGACACGAGTCGCTACTGATCCACAGACGAACCCGTCAAGATCCTGGAAGTAGGAGAAATTCATGATTACCGAGCAATTTGATTACATCATTGTGGGTGCAGGATCGGCCGGATGTGTATTGGCCAACCGGCTCACGGAGGACCCGGCGGTCCGCGTTCTGGTACTGGAATACGGCGGCAGCGATCGCAGTGTCATCATTCAGATGCCAAGCGCGTTTTCGATGCCGATGAATACGAGCAAGTACAACTGGCGTTATCAGACCGCCCCCGAAGTTCATCTGAATGGCCGCCAACTGCACTGCCCGCGCGGCAAAGTACTGGGAGGATCATCATCGATCAACGGCCTCGTCTATATTCGTGGCCACGCGTGCGACTTCGATGAATGGGAGGAACTCGGCGCGCGAGGTTGGGGTTATCGCAACTGCTTGCCCTATTTCCGGCGCGCGGAGACCTACAAGTTCGGTGGCGACGAGTACCGGGGCGCGGAGGGGCCGCTATCCACCAATAACGGTAATAACATGGCGAATCCACTGTACGGTGCGTGGATCGAGGCGGGGGCAGAGGCTGGCTACATCAAGACGGAGGACTGTAATGGCCATATGCAGGAAGGCTTCGGCGCGATGCATATGACCGTCAAGGATGGTGTGCGCTGGTCCACAGCAAATGCTTATTTGCGCCCCGCGATGAAGCGGCCCAATCTGACCGTGATCACAAATGCGATGACACGTCACGTGATTCTCGAGGGCAAACGCGCTGTCGGGGTCGCGTACGATCAAGGCGGCGTCACGCATACCGCGCGATGCCGGGCGGAAGTATTGATTGCCTCGGGTCCGATCGGCTCGCCTCACTTGCTGCAACGCTCCGGCATCGGTCCTGCCGAGGTACTGCGCAAGGCGGGGATCGCGGTCAAACATGACTTGCCCGGCGTAGGCGAGAACCTGCAGGATCACGCGGAGATTTATATCCAATACGCGTGCAAGGAACCCGTCACGCTGAACTCGAAAATGGATCCATTCAGCAAATTCATGATCGGCCTACGCTGGCTTTTGTTCAAGGATGGCCTCGGCGCTAGCAACCATTTCGAGGCGGGTGGATTCATCCGCTCAGAAGCGGGATTGCGCTGGCCGGACATTCAATTCCATTTCTTGCCGGCAGCCATGCGCTATGACGGCGACAAGCCGTTCAAGGGCCACGGGTTCATGGTGCTGACCGGACCGAACAAGCCGAAGAGCCGAGGCTATGTGCGATCGACGTCAGCCGATCCCTATATGCACCCGGAGATCCGCTTCAACTATCTGGATCGCGAAGAGGATCGCGAAGGATTTAGACGCTGCGTTCGGTTGACCCGGGAAATCATCGGCCAGCCGGCGATGGATCGTTTCCGCGATGCCGAACTCGCTCCTGGTCCGGATGTGCAAACAGATGAGCAGATCGACGCCTTCGTCAGGGCGAACCTGGAAAGCACGATGCATCCGTGCGGTTCGTGTCGCATGGGGGAGGACGACATGGCCGTGGTCGACTCCGAGTTGCGGGTTCACGGTATCGAGGGCTTACGCGTGATCGATTCGTCGGTATTCCCGACCGAGCCCAATGGCAATCTGAATGCGCCGACGATCATGCTCGCCGAACGGGCGTCCGACCTGGTCCGGGCAGTTTCCATGCTGCCCGAGTCCGATGTGGACGTGGGCTTGGCCGAGGGGTGGGAGACGCGGCAACGCACGCATGCGCCGACGCGAAATTTGCATGTGGGGTAGGGTGGACGCCGGGATAACCACGAAGTAGCCGCTGATGAGGTCTTTGCAAGATCCAGTCCGACAGTTGCTATCTCCCGGTCGCGTGCCGCCGATCGCCGACGGGCAGAGGGCGGACCTCATAGCGCAACCTGGACGCTCTGTCGAAGCGTGCCGTCCGGCGAGAAGCGAACGCCTTGGCGCGTTGGACGGCGCAGATGCTATTGGCGCGCGACCGGCGTGAACCCGTAACGTGTGAGGACGTCCTGTGCCGCCGGGCTCATCAGGTACAAGGCAAGCCGGTAAGCGGCGTTTCGCGTGGTAGCGGTCTGCGGCGGCTCCAGGACTGTCATTCCATAGTCTGCGGAGATGCTGAGATTGGCCGGGAGTTCGACCTGCACAAGAGTCGAATCGGGCTTTGTTTCGTGAGAGCTGCAATAGCCGATGAAGACGTCGACACGCCGAGTCGCCATAAAGTATTTCACGGGATTCTGCCCCACTGGAACCTGTGGCGCTGCGGGGCCACCAACCAGTTGCTGTGCTTTCGTCTCCAGAATCTGCTTCGCTCCGGGGCGGACTGAGTCAGCCTTCGCGAACAACTCCCATGCATAGTCACCGCCCGGGTCTGCCTTGAGGGTTGAAGTGCCGATCTTGACATTCGGATCAAGCAGTTTGTCGAGCAGATTGTCCGTTGTCAGGCCGACGTCCGGGCGAGCCTGAACGCAAACCCGATTTCTCGCGAAAACGACAGTAGGTGCAGCCTTTCCTTCTGCCGTGAGGCGCTGCGGATGCGCCATATTTGCGGAAACGAAAATATCCGCCTTGGCGGAATGATCGATTTTGTCCAGTAGAAGACCTGCTGGCCCTGTAACGAGATCAATTTTCTGGCCAGACTCTGCGGTGTATTGCTGCGCAATAGTGGTGAGTGCGCCACCCATGCTTCCGGCAGCATAGATCGTGACAACTGCTGTGCCGGGCGCTTGCTGCGCCCACGCGATGCTCATGGTGCTACCGAGAGCGGCGGCAAGGAGAGTGCGAAGTACCATATGTCGGTCCTTGTTCAGAGATTGATTTGTAGCGAAGCGCGGACGGTACGAGGAGCGCCAAGCGTGCCTGTACCATTGTCGGAGCCGCTGTAGCCACTTTGTCCACTTGGCGTGATGTTGGCCCAGTACTGGCGGTTGGTGATGTTGTCGACGGCAATGCGCAGCGTCACTGATTTGCCGGCAATTTTCGTTCTGTAGCGCGCACCGAGATCAAAGACGGTATAGCCGTCGACATAGTCTGTGTTCGTATAGTTGCCAGGCCGACGACTTGCGTAGTTCATGTTGACGTTGAACCCGAGACCGGCGACGGCCGGCACGGAGTAGTCAAGTAGCGCGTTGAATACGACGCGCGATAGTCCGAGGATTTGTTTATCATTGGTAGACGCCGACCCAGTGTCGAACAGACGGGGATCGAGTAGCGAGATCCCCGTGAAGATGTTGAGATCTCTTGTAACCGCGCCTGTCGCGGTCAGTTCAAGTCCACGATTAACCTGTTGACCTTGTTCAGCAAAAACGTTGTTCGCACCTACATACGCGTACGGTCGCTCGATGCGGTAAAGGGCGGCGCCGAGCGTAACCCGGCTCACGTCGACTTTGTAGCCCAGTTCCCATTCTTTGCTTCGGTACGGAGCGAGGCTATCTCCCGCATTCGCTGATCCGGCCGGGGCATTGTCCCCCTGTTGAAGACTGTCAGCGTACGTCAGATACGCCGTCATATTATCCCGTGGCTTAAACATCAGACTGGCCGTCGGGCTGATGCCGCTCGCGTTGTACTTGCTGGTCGTCGCTCCCTGCTTGCTGTAGTTCTCTGTGTGTATCCAGCTCTGGCTCGCGGCCAGTAGCGTTGACCAGTACTTGTTGAACCCAATCGTGTCACCGACGCTAATCGACTGCTGGACCGTATTGACGGACCGATATCGATTTGAGAAATCGGGCAGCGGAGGTTTCGCAAAAGACAGTGGGTCGTCGATGCTTGCAGTGCCGAGCGTAATCGCGCCTGTCTGATACGGTGTGTATCGATTCCAGAAGAAACCCGTGTTTGACACGAAGACGTCGTGTGATAAGCCTGCAAGCTCGGTGTGGCCATTCAGCGCGACCGTGTTGCTGACAATCGTGTCCAGACTGTACGTAGTTGTAGCCGTGGTCGTCGTATAGGCGCCTGTCTTGCTCGTGATGGTGTTGGTCGGCACGGTCGACGCACGATCGTTCGTCTCTCTCGACACGCCAGCGCTTAAGTGCCAGTTCTTGTTGAAGTCGTGCTTCAAGGTGGCACTGAACATGTTGGTGACGTTGTCATCACCCGCCCACGATTGCCCATAGCCCGGACGTGTAGGGTCGGGCGCACTGGGAAAGGGCACGTTACGCGCTAATGCAAATGTTCCGGGGAATCCAGTCGACAGATAGTGGTACGTGCTGAAATTGGTCTCAAGCTTCGTGTCCGGAGAGAAGCGAACGTCGAACGCGAGGCTTGCCAGTTGTCGGCGCAGACGACTGCCCTCCACATATCCTTCACCGTTCTGGTTGAGCAAATTCAGCCGATAGCCGAAGCGGTCGTCGTTGCCGAAGTGTCCTCCGAGGTCCAGGTGTTCAGTCAAAGACTCGCGTGAGGCGTAGCCGAGCGTGAACTCATGTAACGGCTCGGCGGTTGGCCGTTTGAGCACGTAGTTGAACGTGCCGGCAGGACTGGCGGCCCCGTACAGGGCACCGGCGAGACCATTTAGAACCTCAATCTGCTCGAATTGCTCGATTGGGTAGTCGGTTGTCGCGGCGATACTCAGGCCATCAATCCGCGTGTTCTGGACAACCCCGGCTTGCAGCCCGCGAGTCTGAGGGCGGATATTTTCGCCTTGAACCGTCGGGATGAAGCGAAACGCTTCCCGCACGCTCTGGAGTTGCTGATTCTCCGCGAGCGATGAGGGGACGACGCTAATTGAGTACGGCGTATCAAGAAGCTCCTTCTCGCCTAGCGGTCCAATTTTCGTTCGGTCGATCTGATACGAAGGGTATTGGGAGGGAGATATTCCGGTGATAACCACAGGTGTGAGCTGGATTCCGTCGTCTTGAGCATGGGCTGAGAATGTCGCACCCATCCCCGCTGATACGAGTGTGAGCGCCTGAAAGGCGTTGATTGAGCGAGTCATGGACCTTGATGTATCTATTTTTTGTGTCGTTGTATCTGGCTATATATAACGTGACGTATGCGCTTTCGACAAGTAGTGGCATGCAATAGATGGAATTCGGCCAAAGCTCGGTCCATGAAACTTTGCGACTGATATCTGGCTCTTCGCTGAGCGAAGACGGTCGCCGAGTGGGGCGGCACGCACGGCCTGTCGCGTTGAATTGCTGATAGCGCAAGAATCCAGATGATGCGATCCAGGCCAGCCTTCTTTGCCACCCTTCAAGGCAACGCAACCCGTCCAGACCAGTTTTATTCGCTTGAAAAGTCCAGGACGGGTTTGTTTGGTCCAGAGTTCATTTGCAAAGAACCACTCAGAAAATCAGGGTTTGCATGGATGCACCCAAAGTCTCAAATTTGTATGATGACCCGACAACATGATCCATCGGGGCATCCATGTTCGACAAGATTCCTGCCCGCGCGCTGAGCGATACCGTCGCGCAGCAGTTGCTCAGGCAGATCGACAAAGGCACCTTCACGCGCGGCGGCAAGCTGCCGACCGAGGCGGTGCTGGCGCAGCAGTTCGGCGTGAGCCGCACGGTGATCCGTGAGGCGATTTCCCGGCTGAAGAACGAAGGCGTGGTCGAGCCGCGTCAGGGAAGCGGCGTGTTCATCGCCGCGCACGGCGCGATCCGGCCGCTGCGCATCGACTACGCGGAAGCGGTTGAAGCGGGTTCGGTGCTGCAAATTCTCGCGCTGCGGCGGGCGATCGAGGCGGAAGTCGCCTCGGAAGCCGCCATGAGCCGCAGCGATGCGGACATGATGTCGATCGACGCCGCCCTCGTCAGGATCGACGAAGCAGTGGCCGAAGGCGAGAACGGCGTCGCCGAAGACGTTGTTTTTCACCGCGCAATCGCCGCGGCCACCGGCAATCCGTATTTCCTCAAGACGCTCACCTTCCTGAATCAGTACCTCGAAGCCGGCACCGCGGTGACGCGGGGTAACGAAGCGCTGCGCGATGACTTCTCGCGTCAGGTGCGTGAAGAGCATGCGGCGATTGTCGCGGCGATCCGGGCGGGTGATCCGATGGCGGCGCGCAATGCGGCGAGCACGCATATGTACAACGCGGCACGGCGGCTCGCGGAAGCGGGTATTTGCTGAGCTGAACTGAATTGAGCCGGGTTGGGTTGGGTTCCACCGGGGCGCTCGCGGCTCACCAACGGAGAGGTCAACGATGTCCAGAAATGTCGGTGTCATCGGTCTCGGGGCGATGGGTATGGGCGTCGCGCGCTCGCTGCTGCGCGCGGGCTTTCAGGTCCACGCGTGCGATCTGCGCAGCGAGATCCTCCAAGCATTCGTCGATGCCGGCGGCGTGGGCTGGGCGTCGCCCGCCGAGCTTGGCGCGCAATGCGAAGTGGTCGTCACGCTGGTCGTCAATGCAGCCCAAACCGAAGCCGTGCTGTTCGGCGCGCAAGGCGCAGTCGCCGCGATGAAGCCGGGCAGCGTGGTGATCGCGAGTGCAACCGTGGCGCCGGACTTCGCGATCGAACTCGGCAAGCGCACCGAAGCGGCCGGCTTGCAAATGCTCGACGCGCCGGTGTCCGGTGGCGCGGCGCGCGCCGCGTCCGGCGAAATGACGATGATGACGTCCGGCCCGGACGCCGCCTACGCCGCATGCGAGGACGTGCTCGCCGCGATGGCGGGCAAGGTCTATCGGCTAGGCCCGGCGCATGGTGCGGGTTCGAAAGTGAAGATCATCAATCAGTTGCTGGCCGGCGTGCATATCGCCGTGGCCGCCGAGGCAATGGCGCTCGGTTTGCGCGAATGCGTCGATCCCGATGCGCTATATGAGGTCATCACACATAGCGCGGGCAATTCGTGGATGTTCGAGAACCGCGTGCCACATATTCTGAGCGGCGATTACACGCCGCTCTCGGCGGTCGATATCTTCGTGAAGGATCTCGGCCTGGTACTTGATACTGCGCGCCGCTCGAAATTCCCGTTGCCCTTGTCCGCGGCGGCGCATCAAATGTTCATGATGGCGTCGGCCGCGGGGCATGGTGGCGAAGACGATTCCGCGGTGATCAGGATTTTTCCCGGCATCGACTTGCCGGTGGGGAAGTAAGCGCGGAGCCTGCCATGACCACTCTATCCAGACGTGCGTTGCTCGGCTGCATCGCCGACGATTTTACCGGCGCCACCGATCTCGCCAACATGCTGGTGCGCGGCGGCATGCGCACGGTGCAGACCATCGGTGTATCCCCTTCGAACGATGTCGTTGAAGCCGATGCGTTGGTTGTCGCGCTGAAATCGCGCACGATTCCCGCCGCCGACGCGGTCGCGCAATCGCTCGCCGCGCTCGACTGGTTGCGCGCGCAAGGATGCCGCCAGTTCTTTTTCAAATATTGTTCGACATTCGATTCGACCGACGCCGGTAACATCGGCCCGGTCACGGATGCCTTGCTCGATGTGTTGCCCGCTGACGCGGGAGCAAGGGCTTTCACGATTGCCTGCCCGGCGTTTCCTGAGAACGGCCGCACGATTTATCGCGGTTATCTCTTCGTGGGTGATACGTTGCTGAATGAATCGGGCATGGAAAACCATCCGCTGACGCCGATGCGCGATGCGAACCTCGTGCGCGTACTTCAGCGGCAGACCGGATCGAAAGTCGGCCTCGTGCGTTACGACACAGTGGCAAAAGGCGTGTCGACTGTACGCGAATCCTTCGATGCACTACGCTGCGACGGTATGCGAATAGCGATTGCCGATGCGGTATCGGACGCGGATCTTTATGTGCTCGGCGAGGCATGTGCCGACCTCACGCTGATCACGGGTGGCTCCGGTATTGCGCTAGGCCTGCCCGGCAATTTCCGTCGCGCCGGTTTGCTCGCGGAAGGCAACCATGCCGCGCGGTTGCCGCGTGCCGAAGGATTGTCGGCGGTGCTGGCCGGTAGCGCCTCGACAGCGACCAACGCGCAAGTGGCGGCCTGGCGCGAAACACGGCCGGCGTTTCGCATCGATCCGCTAGCGGCAGCGCGCGGCGACCCGGTGGTCGAGCGTGCGCTGGCTTTTGCACAGCAGTACCTGGACAAAGGCGAGCCCGTGCTGATCTACGCCACCGCGACGCCCGACGAAGTCAAAGCGGTGCAACGCGAGCTCGGCGTCAACGAAGCGGGACACCTGGTCGAATCCACGCTGGCTTCGATCGCACGCGGTTTGCGCGAGCGCGGTGTGCGCAAGTTCGTGGTGGCGGGCGGTGAAACTTCGGGCGCCGTGGTGCAGGCACTCGACGTGCGCACGTTGCGGATCGGCGCGCAGATCGATCCCGGCGTGCCAGCTACCGCAACGACGGACTCTGAGCCGCTCGCGCTCGCATTGAAGTCCGGCAACTTCGGCGCGATCGACTTTTTCGAAAAGGCGCTGCGCCACCTCGATGGAGCCGCGCAATGACCGGCACGCCCGCACTTCACACGACGAACGAAGCACGAGTCCGCGAGGAAATCTGCGTGACCGGTGCGAGTCTCTATCAACGCGGCTACACGGTGGGCAGCGCGGGCAACATCAGCGCGCGCCTCGACGACGGCTGGCTGATCACGCCGACCGATGCTTGCCTTGGCCGGCTCGATCCGGTCGATATCGCCAAGGTCGATCTCGACGGCAATGCGGTGTCCGGCGGCAAGCCGTCGAAAACGCTCGCGCTGCATCGGGGCATCTATGCACGCAACGGCGAGGCGCGCGGCATCGTCCATACGCATTCGACGCATCTTGTTGCATTGACGCTCGCCGGGGTATGGCGCGACACCGATGTTCTGCCGCCGATCACCCCGTACTACGTGATGAAAGTGGGTCATGTCCCCCTGATTCGTTACAAACGTCCCGGCGACCCACAAGTGGCCGAGCAGATCGCCGCACTCGCGGACACCGTTCGCGCGGTTTTGCTCGAGCGCCTCGGCCCGGTGGTGTGGGAACGCTCAGTGGCGCATGCGTCGTATGCGCTTGAAGAACTCGAAGAGACCGCGCGCCTGTGGCTGATGACAAGCCCGCGACCTGCGCCGCTCGACGATGCGGCACTCGAAGAACTTCGGACGATGTTCGGCGCGCGCTGGTAGACACAGACAAAGGAAAGCAAAGCCACGTGGCGCTGCCACGCTGGCAGACAGGGACTGACATGCAGGCGATCGACGCGATGGCGGCTCGGCCCAAAGAGGCGGAATCCATCAATTGCAAGATCGAAATCTTGCCCGCGGAGCATGCATTCATTGCTGCTTGCGCGCGCTGAACCAAACCGTTTTCAAGGAGTTGTTGCCATGCCTCACTTCGCCGCCAACCTGACCATGATGTACAACGAGCACGCGTTTCTCGACCGTTTCGCCGCTGCGGCAAAAGACGGCTTCAAAGCTGTGGAGTTTCTGTTCCCCTACGATTTCCGTGCTGGCGAAATCAAGGCGCGGCTCGAAGCGAACGGCCTGACTCAGGCGCTCTTCAATGCGCCACCCGGCGACTGGGCTGCAGGCGAACGCGGTATCGCTTCACTGCCGGGTCGCGAAGACGAATTTCGCCGCAGCATTGAAACCGCGCTCGATTACACGCGCGTGCTCGGCAATCGCAAACTGCATGTGATGGCCGGCTTGATCGGCGCGGATCAGTCGCGGGCCCGGCATCGCGAGGTGTATCTGAAGAATCTCGCCTATGCCGCAAAGGCCGCGCAAGCGGAAGGCATCACTGTCGTGATCGAGCCCATCAATACACGCGATATACCCGGCTTCTTTCTGAACCGTCAGGACGATGCGCAGGCGATTTGCGCGGAAGTGGGCGCGCCAAATCTCAAGGTGCAGTTCGATTGCTATCACTGTCAGATCGTTGAAGGCGACCTTGCGGTGAAGCTCAAACGCGATATGGCAGGCATTGGCCACATTCAGATTGCCGGCGTGCCGGAACGCCATGAGCCCGATATCGGCGAACTGAATTATCCGTATCTGCTCGATCTGATCGACACGCTGGGCTATGACGGCTACATCGGCTGCGAATACCGGCCGCGAGCCGGCACATCGGCGGGGCTCGATTGGCTCAAGCCGTATCTGAACGCCGCTCGCTAATACGGACAAAGCAGGGACAAGGCACAAGGCACATCATGAAAGTACTGATTACCGGCGGTGCGGGTTTTCTCGGGCAGCGTCTCGCGCGCGAATTATTGGCGCGCGGGTCATTGAAGGATGAGCACGGCAAGCCGCAAGCGATTACCGAACTGGTGCTGCTCGACGTGGTGGCCGGAAGCGATTTCGGCGACAGCCGCATGCGTACGGAAGTGGGCGACATCGCCGAGCGCAGCGTGCTCGACAGCGTGATCGACGACAGGACCGCGGCAATCTTCCATCTTGCCGCGATCGTGAGCGGGCAGGCCGAGGCGGATTTCGATTTGGGCATGCGCATCAATCTGGATGCGTCGCGTTTGCTATTGGAAACGTGCCGCCAGCGCGGGCACACGCCGCGTGTGGTGTTCACAAGTTCAGTGGCCGTGTACGGCGGCGACCTGCCCGAGGTCGTGCAGAACGACACCGCTTTGAATCCGCAATCGTCGTACGGTGCGCAGAAGGCGATTGCGGAATTGTTGCTCAACGATTACACGCGGCGGGGTTTCGTCGACGGCCGGGTGTTGCGGTTGCCCACCATTAGCGTGCGGCCGGGCAAGCCGAATGCGGCGGCGTCGTCGTTTGCGAGCGGCATCATTCGCGAACCGTTGAACGGCGAAGCGGCAGTATGCCCGGTAGCGGGCACGACGCGTTTGTGGCTGCTGTCGCCGCGCAAGGCGATCGAAAGTCTGATCGCCGGACTCGAGCTCGATGCCGCTGCGCTCGGCAACCAGCGTGTGCTGAATCTGCCGGGGATTTCGGTGAGCGTCGACGAGATGGTGGCGGCGCTGCGCGAGGTGGCGGGTGAAGAGACAGCGAAGCGGATCGTGTGGCAGCCGGATGCGCGGATAGAGAAGATTGTCGGCAGCTGGCCGGGGCAGTGGGATCCCTCGCGTGCCGAACGGCTCGGCTTGACCGGCGACCGCAGCTTCGCCGATGTGATTCGTGCCTATATCGCGGACGAGCGGATTCAGACCCGCTGATAGCACGCGTGTCGGGATTGATATTTCGGAAGCACCCTGGACCGCAGAACGGTCCAGAACCTCGTGCGGACACGCGTAAAAGCCCGTTTGCCGGCACGAGCGCGTCAATCTTCAGATCCTTTGCGTAGCTATTGCAATCAGGCCGGCGGCCTGCGCGTTTTCCCTGATTCCGAGTCGGCTTCGCTTGACATGGTTTCGCGCACACGCCTATTATCGGGGCTAGTTGTTCGATATATGACCGTGAGTTCGTATAAAGAACAAATGGCCGCAATCCCGAGCCTACCATTCACCATCCTGCGCTAAGCTGAATTGACGTGACGGCTGCCATGCGGCCGTTCCCCATTGCGCTCACCGGGTCGGTGCTGCGAAGCATCCGGCTCGTGCCATGCGCAGGCGGCCGGCGCCGCCAAGGGATACCGGAAGCGGCGCAGCGCACGCAGCACACCAACTGGAGACATCCTATGACCGAAGCATTCCTGTGCGACGCGATTCGCACCCCCATCGGCCGCTATGCAGGTTCGCTGTCGTCGGTTCGCGCCGACGATCTGGGCGCGGTGCCGCTCAAAGCGCTGATGGAGCGCAACAAGGACGTCGACTGGAACGCGATCGACGACGTGATCTACGGCTGCGCCAACCAGGCCGGTGAAGACAACCGCAACGTCGCGCGCATGTCGCTGTTGCTGGCCGGTTTGCCGCAAGGGGTGCCGGGCTCCACGGTGAACCGCCTGTGTGGCTCGGGCATGGACGCCGTCGGCATCGCCGCGCGCGCGATCAAGTCGGGCGAGGCCGCATTGATGGTGGCCGGCGGTGTCGAAAGCATGAGCCGCGCACCGTTCGTGATGGGCAAGGCAAGCAGCGCGTTTTCGCGCCAGGCCGACATCTTCGACACGACAATCGGCTGGCGTTTCGTGAACCCGTTGATGAAACAGATGTACGGCGTCGATTCGATGCCGGAGACCGGCGAAAACGTCGCAACCGACTACAAGATCAGCCGTGCCGATCAGGACGCGTTTGCGCTGCGCAGTCAGCAGAAAGCCGCACGCGCGCAGCGCGACGGCACGCTCGCGCAGGAGATCGTCGGCGTGACGATCGCGCAGAAGAAGGGCGATCCGATCACCGTGTCGCAAGACGAACACCCGCGCGAAACCAGCCTTGAAGCGCTGGCCAAACTGAAGGGCGTGGTGCGTCCGGACGGCACCGTCACGGCCGGCAACGCATCGGGCGTGAACGACGGCGCAGCGGCCTTGCTGCTTGCCAACGAAGAAACCGCGAAGCGCTTCGGTCTCACGCCGCGTGCGCGCGTGCTGGGAATTGCAACGGCAGGTGTCGCGCCGCGCGTGATGGGCATCGGCCCGGCGCCCGCCACGCAGAAATTGCTGGCTCGCCTGAACATGACCATCGACCAGTTCGACGTGATCGAACTGAACGAAGCATTCGCCTCGCAAGGTATTGCCGTGCTGCGCACGCTCGGCGTCGCGGATGACGACGCGCGCGTGAATCCGAACGGCGGGGCGATTGCGCTCGGCCACCCGCTCGGCATGA
>NZ_DASRSY010000389.1:0-3430 GCF_035656215.1 Paraburkholderia sp. | reverse complement strand
CTCATCGACGGTGGGGCTGGAGGCATCAAGCAATGGGGCGGCCGCCTGAGAACCAATTTATCGCTTGCCGGCGTCGAACCGTCCAAGATCGACACGATCCTGCTCACACACGCCCATCCCGATCATGTCGGAGGGCTAGTGGACACAGCCGGACAAATTACCTTTCCGAGTGCGGAGCTTATTGCTCATCAGCGAGAGGTCGGATTTTGGCACGATGACGGAAATCTGAGCCGCGCCAGCGAGCGTGCCCGCGGTAACTTCCTGATAGCGCGTCAAGTGTTCGACGGCTACCGTGACAGGCTTCGCACTTTCAATGAGGGAGAAGTGCTTCCCGGTATCCGACCGATGCCGCTACCGGGACACACAGATGAACACTCCGGATATCTTCTCGAATCCCATGATCAGGGCCTGCTTGTTTGGGGAGATATTGTTCATTTTCCTCACATCCAGATTAAACGGCCAGACGTATCGATTGCGTTCGATCGGGACCCTTCCCTGGCAATCACCACACGATCACGGCTCCTGGACCTGGTCAGTTCGGAGGGACTTTTGATCGCCGGTATGCATTTGGGGGAACTCGGCTTCGCGCGAATAAAACGAACGGGCGGGAGCTACGGTTTGCTCTACGAGACAGAAGCATGAGGCCGCGAATAGAAGCAACCACATCTGATACCGCTCCGGCATCTGCACTGGAGCAACCAGGAACACTGCGATGCCGTGACAACGACCTTGGCCGCTTCGTGCTTTTTGAGGGACATTCTCACTGCACTAACGGAGCAGCCGCTTCGGCGGATGAAGGAGTGTTGTCTTTGTCAATCGGATGGCCGGTTACGGGGTGAAGCCGCTCGCGCGGCGGACGGGCACGGGTGACTAGCCGGCGCGCGTCCGACGGCTATTCGCGTGCCATGTCCCGCTGCATCAGAAACTCCCACGTATCGTTCATGAACAGCGGAAAGCCGTACCACGGCGCAGATGGCACGCGTGCGAGCAACGGCGGATGAGGGTCCCTGCAGGTCGCATCACTGCTGTAGCCGACGAGCTCAGTGACGAGCGAGCTTGCGTCTCTGAGGATCTCCTCGGGAGAGCGATTCCAGATGTAATCGGAATCACCGCTTTGCGAATAGGCACGAAGGACTGCGCGGCCGACCGACGGTGCGTACCAGAATACTTCCTTGCTGTATCCAGTGACCGTGCAGTCTGCGTCGTCACAGTGCTGGGCGCGCAGCATCTTGCTCGCGGAGTGCGGATCGCGTTTGGTCCATGCAGTATTGCGCTCGATTACGAACGTATCGAACGTGCCCGCACCGACATGCCGTTTCTCGGTTCCGATGACATGACTCTGGGAGATCGCATGGTAGGTGTATTGCCACTCAGCATCACGGCCCGCCTTCGAATGATCAAGCAGCAAGCCTCCCATCAAGGTCCCTCATCGAGCCCCTCGGCACTTCGTAGCCAACCCTCCCCACAGCACCGCTCCATCCGCCAGAACTACGATTCCCCGCGCGGCATCCCCAAACCAACGCCCATAAAATCGTCAAATCAGGTCGCCCAATTCCGTCAGAAATGGGATCTCCGGCCGACACACCATTCAGTCAACCCGCGAATCCACTTGATCCCGCCGTGCATGCGCTGCCTCTTTTGCGAGCTGACATCGACGACCTTACAGATCAGGTGATGGCCGACCCGGAAGCGAGCCGCCGGCCCGGAGCCAGCCCCACGCCGTCCTTGCCGTCTGTGGCTGCGACCGCGCTCGATACTTCGCCGTATCTGCCGCGGCTGTCCGCGGCCGCGGCAAGTGGGCTGACGCACGCCTATGCGGCCCTCGCGCCCTTGCCGCTGACGCTTGGCGGCGTCGACTATCAGGTGAGATGGCGCGTCGATGCCGAACCGACGCTCGACGCGAACGCCTATCGCTTCGTCGTCGGTCCCGCGTACGGCACGCTATGGATCGATCCGTCGGCGGAAGTGGCATGGCTGGGCGATGCCGCGGACCCGTCGGTGCCGGCGGTGTTGCGTGCGGCGTTGCTCGCGGATTTGTGCGCACCGCTCATCACCGCGTTGCAAGCGCTGACCCGTCAACGTGTCGAGCTATTGCCGCCCGCCGCCGAGTCGGACGCGAGCCTCGCGCCCCATCCCGAGGGGGCCAATGGAGCAGGGGCGTCGCGCTTGCGCAGTGCGCCGGCCACGTTGCGCTTCGAATTGCGCCGCAGCGACAACGACTGGTTTTGCCACGGCGCACTGCTGTTCGATGCGCCCGATGCGCTCGGCGTGTTTTTCGCCGCGCCACCGCAAGCGGGCGGGAGCTTCGCCCCGTCGCGTACCGTCGCCGCGCAGAAAAACGCGTCGGCATTCGCGGCGTTACCCGTGCCGCTTGCTTTCGAACTCGGCCGCACGAGTTTGACGGCCCAGGAACTGGCGGATGTGCTCGCCGGCGACATCATCGCGATCGAACACTGGCGCGCGGAGGGCCAGAACCTCCTGTGCGTCGCACAGGTTCCCGCCAGGCCGGCCTGGGAAATCACCGGCCGCCCGTCGGGCAACCGGCTAGTCGTTGAACGAATCAGGGAGATGCCGTTGGAACCTTCGCAATCGTCCGAAGCCCCGCGCACGCAGCCGGCCAGTCCAGAGGACAGCGGCGCTGCGCCCTCGACCGCGCGTCACTTCGACGGACTCGCCGTCGAAGTGACCTTCCAGTTGCCGTCCTGCACGATGCCGCTCGGCGAGCTCAGCGTGCTGCAACCCGGTGGCGTGATCGAACTGCAACAGGGCATCAACCAGAGTGTGATCAATATCGTCGCCAACGGGATGCTGGTCGGCACCGGCCATCTGATTGCCGTCGGCCAGAAACTCGGCGTGCGCGTCACCACGCTGACGCCGCCAGCCAGTCAGGCGCCACGCGAGCGGCAGGATGGGTAATCTGCCGAATCCGGTTTCGCTGATCGCGGTCATTGTCGCGCTCGGCGTGGCGCCGTTCGCGGCGCTGATGGTGACGAGCTACACCAAGCTGGTGGTCGTGCTTGGCCTGCTGCGCTCGGCACTGGGCATCCAGCAGGTGCCGCCGAACATGGTGCTCAACGGTATCGCGCTGATTCTGTCGCTATTCATCATGGCGCCGGTCGGCATGAATATTCGCGACGCGCTGCAGGCGCGTAACTTCAACGCATCGGCGCAGTTATCGACCGCGGACTTAGGCGCGCTCGCCGATGCCGCGCTGCCGCCGATCAAGGATTTTCTCGTCGCGCATACGCGACTACGTGATCGCGAATTTTTCGTGAAAACGGCAACGAGCGTCTGGCCGAAAAACCGCGTGGACGGTCTGCAGAACGACGACCTGCTAGTCCTTGTGCCGAGCTTCACGCTCGCCGAGTTGACCAAGGCATTCCAGATCGGCTTCGTGATTTACATCGTGTTCATTGTGGTCGATCTGTTG
>NZ_DASRSY010000388.1:0-6109 GCF_035656215.1 Paraburkholderia sp. | reverse complement strand
CGGTGCGTTGCTCCGGTGGCTGACATCCCGGCCGCCGGCGCTCCGGTTTTTCAAACAGTTCACTTCTGTTGCATCTGCTGCAGGCGGGCGGTGAGTCCTTCGACCACGTCTGGCTCCTTGTAGGTCTTCGCGAAGTCGAGCGCAGTCAGGCCAATCTGGTTCTTCACCGTGAGGTCCGCACCGTTGTCGAGCAGGAGCTTCACCGTCGACACATGACCGCCACGCGCGGCCATCATCAGCGGCGTGGTGCCGTTCGGCGAGCCGGCGTCGACGTACGCCGAATGGTCGAGCAGTACTTTGACGATGTCGTCGTGGCCGTTCGCAGCCGCATAGTGCAACGGCGCCCAGCCCTTCTTGTTGACTTCGGCGTCCTTCGCGATCAGCAGGTTGACGAAATCGAGGTCGCCGTTCAAAGCGGCCATCATCATCGCGTTCTCGCCGGCCTTGTCCTGAATCTCGATGTTGGTCTTCGGATTGGCGACCAGCGCGGCGCCCACCTTGTCCGACTTCTCGCGCGCGGCGATCACCAGCAGCGGGAAGCCCTGGTTGTCGACGCTGTTCGGGTCCATACCCTTGGCGAGCAGCTTGTTGACGCCGTCGATATCGTCGAATTTAACCGACTTGATGAGCGAGTCGATCGGTGCGGCCTGAACCGGCGAGGCGACCAGCGAACTCAGTGCGACGCAGGCGAGCGTGGCAGCCAGCGCGAGGCGCGACGCGCCGCGGCGTGCTGAACCGAAGACGGATTGCATGGCTGAAGCCTCTTGAAACGCTGCGATCGAAGTCGAAAAATTTTTCATGTTTTGCTTTAGGAAACTTCCCTATCCTTTTGATATTTATCGGCTTTACTGATCACGCGCCAGCCGGCGCGGGAATCTTGAAGAGCCGGAAGAAGTTTTGTGTCGTCGCGGCGGCAAGCGCCGTATCCGGCATCTCGCGTTGTTGTGCGATGAAGCGTCCGACATAACTTACGTACGCAGGTTCATTAGGCTTGCCGCGATACGGCACGGGCGCGAGGTACGGCGAGTCGGTTTCGATCAGCAGACGGTCGAGCGGCACGCGGCGCGCGACGTCCTGCACGTCGGTTGCGCTCTTGAACGTGACGATACCCGACAGCGAAATGTAAAAATTCTGCGCCAGTGCCTGCTCAGCGATCGCCCATGGTTCGGTAAAGCAATGCATCACGCCGCCCGGCTCGCTCGCGCGCTCCTCGGCCATGATGCGCAGCGTGTCTTCCGCGGACGAACGCGTATGAATGATCAGTGGCTTCTTCGTAGCGTGCGCCGCGCGGATATGGGTGCGAAAGCGCTCGCGCTGCCATTCCATATCGGCGATCGTGCGGCCTTCCAGGCGGTAGTAGTCGAGGCCGGTCTCGCCGATCGCGACCACCTTGGGATGCTCGGCCAGCTCGACGAGTTCGGCAACGCTCGGCTCGCGCATGTCCTCGTGATCCGGATGCACGCCGACTGACGCGTAGACATTGTCGTGCCGGCTGGCGATCTCCAGCACGGACGGCAGCGTTTCAAGATCGACCGAGACGCACAGCGCATGCGTGACCGAATGGCTGCGCATGTTCTCGAGCACCTGCGGCAGGCGGTCGGCGAGTCCTTCGAAGTTGATATGGCAGTGCGAATCGACAAACATGGTGAAGTCCTGCTGATAAATAGATCTAACCCGGCTTTAATCCGGCTTTAACCCGGCTTTGACCCGGCTTCAACTCGAGCCCGGTGTGAATCCGGCTTTGGATCCGGCTGCAACCCCGGCCGTCAATCAGGCGGCGACTGGATCGAGCCGCTTGCCGAGAATCACCAGATCGCGCTCCACGCCGTCCAGCACCGCGACGCGCGGGAGCGAGCCCCACGTGTCGAAACCGAAGCCGCGGAACAGGCGCAGGCTCGCGTCATTGTGGCCGAAGATGAAACCCAGCACAGTGTCGATGCCGAGCGCCGGCGCCACCGCGAGCGAGGCAGACAACAGTTGCTTGCCGAGACCCTTGCCACGCGCGCTTTCGTCCAGATAGATGCTGACTTCGGCGGTGCGCTGATAGGCCGGGCGGCCGTAGAAGTCGGAGAAACTCAGCCATGCGATCACGCGGCCGGGCTGCTGCGGATCTTCCACCACCCACAGGGGGCGCTTTTGCGGACCGTGCGCGTGAAACCACGCCAGACGGCTTTCGACGTTCACCGGCTCGAGATCGGCGGTGACTTGCCGCGACGACACGGTCGAGTTGTAGATGGCAACGATCGCGGGCAGATCGTGGAGCGTGGCATCGCGGTAGGGAAGATTCATGGTGCTCTGAGCGTGAGATGGAAGACGAATCAGCGGACGGACGCGTGGGCGGACGCGGCACAGTAAAGCGCGCCCGCCTTGGACAAACCGTCCGGCTTCAAATATTTACGCGAACAGTTCGCGATAGCCGATAAACAGTTCTTCAAACACCAGCCGCGCGTTCAGCGGATGGTTCTCGACGGCGCGCTGGCGCGTCACGGTGCGCATGAAGCGCGCGAACGCGCTGGCGTCGGCTTGCGACGCACAGCGCGTCAACGCCGTCGACGCCTGCGGAAAATAGCGCGGCGCGCCGGCGGTGTGCTGCGCCAGCAAATCGTACATCCAGCGTTGCAGCCAGCCGAGTACGAGCGGCACCGGCAGCTTTTGCAGCGCCTCGCCGCAGGCAAAGGCGTCGCAATCGGCACCGGCGGCCAGTTGCTTCAAGGTCCAGTCACGCAGCGTGCGGTTCTCATCGCTCGCCAGTGCGAGGGCCGTGAGCGGCGCGCCACCGGCCTCGGCGAGCAGCGCGGGCGCTTCGGCGACGCCTTGCGCGGCGAGCCACTTCGTGGCGACCTCCGGCGCGGGCATCGTCATGGGCCACTGGCGGCAGCGGCTGATGATGGTGGGCAGCAGGCGATCCACGCGCGCCGACACCATCAAAAACATCACGCCCGCCGGCGGTTCTTCGAGCGTTTTCAGAAGCGCGTTGGCCGCGGCGATGTTCAGCCCCTCGGCGGGATACAGCACGACCACGCGCGCGCCGCCGCGGTGCGAACCGACGCCGACGAAATCGAGCAAGCCGCGAATCTGCTCGATCTTGATCTCCTTGCTGGGTGCGCGCGTCTTCTTGCCTTCGTCGCCGTCGGCCTTCTCGGCTTTTTCGTCTGCGGCGTTGCCGAGACCGGCTTCGGCAGCCAGCGCCTCAGGCACGACAATCCGATAGTCAGGATGATTTCCCTGCGTGAACCAGTTGCACGCCACACACGCGCCACAGGGCTCGCCGCTGGCCTGCTGGGCCTCGCACAGGAACCCCTGCGCCAGATGCTGCGCGAAGCGCAGCTTGCCGATTCCCGCCTGGCCGTGCAGCAGCAAGGCGTGCGGCCAATGCCCACGCAACTGCTGCAGGCGATTCCAGTCATCGGCTTGCCAGGGATAAATCATCGTTTCTCTTTTAAATCAATCGGTTGACGAAGCATGTCGAGACATCGAACGAACTTCGCTCACCGTCATAACTCAGAATTATATTCTTTTAAAATCAAAGAACTGTGATCAACTCTTCAAGTTTTTTCTGAATCCGTGCAATGCTGTCCGAGGAGTCAATGATAGCGAACCGGTACGGCGCCTCTTCCGCCCGGCGCAGATATTCGGTACGGGTGCGATTGAAAAATGCCTCGGACTCGCTTTCGAAACGATCCGGATCGCGCGCGGCGCGACGGCGTTCGTTGGCGATTTCCGGTGCCAGGTCGAACAGCACCGTCAGGTCCGGCTGAAAACCGCCCTGCACCCAACGCTCCAGCGTTTCCAGCTTGTCGCGCGGCAGGCCGCGGCCGCCGCCCTGGTAGGCAAAGGTCGCGTCGGAGAAACGGTCGGACAGCACCCAGTCGCCGCGCGCCAGCGCCGGCTCGATCACTTCGGCCAGATGCTGGCGGCGCAGCGCGAACATCAGCAAGGCCTCGGTTTCGAGATCCATCTTCTGATGCAGCACGATCTCGCGGATCTGCTCACCGAGCGGCGTGCCGCCCGGCTCACGCGTCATCACGACCGAGCGGCCGGTGCTCGCAACTTTCTCTTCGAGGCGTTCGCGAAACCAGCCCAGATGGGTGGTTTTGCCGGCACCGTCGATGCCCTCAAACGTTATGAATTTGCCCCGCGCCATCATTGCCCTCGAATGTATTTGTCCACGGCCTTGTTGTGATCGCCGAGGGTGTCAGAGAAGATACTGCTGCCGTCGCCGCGCGAAACGAAGTACAGCGCGGTGGATTGCGCCGGGTTCATCGCCGCCTGCAGCGATGCGACACCGGGCAGCGCGATGGGTGTTGGCGGAAGCCCCATCCGGGTGTAGGTATTGTAGGGAGTGTCGGTCTGCAGGTCTTTCTTCCTGATGCGGCCGGTGTAGCTCTCACCCATGCCGTAGATCACGGTCGGGTCGGTTTGCAGCGGCATGCCCACCCGCAAACGGTTCGCGAACACAGCCGCCACCATCGGCCGGTCCGATTTCTTGCCGGTTTCCTTTTCAATAATCGACGCCATCGTCAAAGCGTCGTACGGGGTCTTGTACGGCAGGTTCGGCGCACGGACAGTCCACGCTTCGTCTAGGCGCACACGCATCAGCCGGTACGCGCGGCGGTAGACGTCCAGGTCACTGGTGTTCTTGTCGAACAGATAGGTGTCCGGGAAAAACAGCCCCTCGCCATTGCCGATCGACGCTTCCGGTGCGCCAATCGCGTTCATCAGATCGGTGTCGCTCATGCCCGCCGTGTCGTGCTTGAGTGCCGGATTGGCGTCCAGCTCGGCGCGCATGCGCTTGAAGGTCCACCCTTCGATGATGGTCGCCACGTATTCATTGACGTCGCCGCGGGCGATTTTTTGCAGCACCTCGTACGGCGTGATACCCGTTTTGAACTCATAGTTGCCGGATTTCAGATCGCTTTGCAGCCCGAGCAGCCGCGTCATGATGACGAAGAGTTCAGGCTCGACCGGCACGCCGCCGCGGTTGAGTTGCAGCGTAACACTACGCAAGCTGCTGTGCGGCTTGACGGTGACATCGAGTTGCGCGGGGGTCAAATCGAGTGGGCTGTTGGCCCAGTGATATCCGCCTGCAATTGCGGCTGCGGCCAGCACAATGACGATTGAGCCGGCGACGAAACATTTCTTCAGAAGGGGCATGCGGAACGTGGCTGGGTTGGACCTCATATAATACTTGTTTGCCTTAGCTAAAGTCAGAATTGACTGTTCCCGGAATCCATGAACACACCGCTCGCTACCGCTTCAGGCACGTCTTCGATTGCTTCCGCAAGTGCTCAGCCAGGCGCCGCTGCCACGGCACAGGCTTCCGCGCCCGTCGGACTGCCTCCTTTGCCGCGCCCCGCCGCTGACGAATTCGACGCTGTCGTCCATCAAGGCGCCTACATGCCGCTGACGCAGTTCGGTGTGATCGACGCGACCGGCGACGACGCGGCGAGCTTCCTGCACGGCCAGTTGACCAACGACACCCAGCATCTGGATGCCGCCAATGCGCGCCTGTCCGGCTACTGCTCGGCCAAGGGCCGTCTGCTGGCGTCGTTCCTGACGTGGCGCACGGGCGAGACGATCCGCCTGCTGGTGTCGAAGGACGTGCAGGCCGCCGTGCAGAAACGGCTGTCCATGTTCGTTCTGCGCGCCAAGGCCAAACTGGTGGATGCAAGCGGCGAGCTGGCCGTGGTGGGCCTCGCGGGCGACGTGCGTAAAGCGCTGTCCGGCGTGTTCGATGCGCTGCCCGACGGCGTGCATGTGCAGGTGGACGGCACAGCGGGTTCCTTGATTCGTGTTCCGGACGCGCTAGGCCGGCTGCGTTATCTGTGGGTCGGCCCCAAGGCCGCGATCGAGAAGCACCTGCCTTTGCTCGACGAAAAGCTCAAGCGCGTATCGCCGGCGGTATGGGACTGGCTCGACATTCGCGCGGGCGAACCGCGCATCACGCAGCCGGTGGTCGAGCAATTCGTGCCGCAAATGGTCAATTTCGACGTGCTCGGCGCGGTCAATTTCCGCAAAGGCTGCTATCCGGGTCAGGAAGTGGTGGCGCGCAGCCAGTATCGCGGCACGATCAAGCGGCGCACCTCGCTCGCGAACGTGGCGGGCGCAC
>NZ_DASRSY010000387.1:0-4982 GCF_035656215.1 Paraburkholderia sp. | reverse complement strand
TCAATGTCGCGCGTGCGCTGGTCGGTACCGAAGGCACCTGCGCGGTAACGCTGCAGGCGAAAGTGAGGCTTGTGAAGAGTCCGGCGAAACGCGTGATCGTCGTGGTCGGTTTCAAGGATATCTATATCGCCGCGGATGCCGTGCCGCATTTCATGCGCTGCGGGCCGATCGCGATCGAGGGACTCGACCGCGCGATCATCCGCGGCTTGCAGGCGCGCGGTTTGAAGAAGGACGAGATCGCTTTACTGCCCGAAGGCGATGCCTGGGTCGTGCTCGAATTCGGTGCGGACACGCAAGACGATGCCGTGCGCCAGGCGGAAACCGCTGCGGCGTATTTTTTGTCGGGCGAAGCCGGACCGGACGTGTCGGCGATGCTCGTTGAAGATCGCGCGTTGCAGGCGAAAGTGTGGTCGATTCGCGAGACGGGCGCGTCGGCGGTAGCGTTGTCGGTGGAGTCGGGCACGCCCGATCCGGTGGTCGGCTGGGAAGACGCGGCGGTCGATCCAATGCGCCTCGGCGGCTATCTGCGCGCGTTTCAGGCGCTGGTGGATCGTTATGGCTACGAGACGAGCCTGTACGGCCATTTCGGCGATGGCTGCGTGCACGCACGTATCACCTTCGACCTGCGCAGCGTGGAAGGCGTCGCGACGTGGCGCAAGTTTCTGCGCGAAGCGGCGGAACTGGTGGTCGAATTCGGCGGCTCGCTTTCCGGCGAACACGGCGATGGCCAGGCCAAGGCTGAATTCCTGCCGATCATGTACGGCCCGGAACTGATGCAGGCCATGGAGCAGTTCAAGGCGATCTGGGATCCGGCGAATCGATTGAATCCCGGCAAGGTTGTGCATGCGTATCGCGCTGATGAAAATCTGCGTATGGGTCCGGCGTACAAACCAGTGACCTTGCAAACGAAGCTCACGTTCGCGAGTCAGGAAGGCGACGGTTTTCAGCGCGAGATTGAACGATGCATCGGCATGGGCAAGTGCCGCTCGCTCGAAGGCGGCACGATGTGCCCGAGCTATCGCGCGACACGTGAAGAGAAATATTCGACACGTGGCCGCGCGCATCTGTTCTGGGAAATGCTGCAAGGCGACGTGATCACCGATGGCTGGCAAAGCCGCGAAGTGAAAGAGGCGCTCGATACCTGCCTCGCGTGCAAGGGCTGCAAATCCGATTGCCCGACGCATACGGATATGGCTTCATACAAGGCAGAATTTCTTTCGCATTACTACGAGACGAATCGTCGACCACGCCAGGCGTTGTTCTTGGGGCGGGTCGGAGAATGGGCGCCGTGGGCGGCAAGGTTTCCGAGGCTGACGAATTTCATGACGTCGGCGCCAGGGTTGGCTTCGGTTGGGAAGTGGGTTGCCGGGGTGGCGCAGGCGCGTGAATTGCCGAGGTTTGCCGCGCAGACCTATCGGCAGATTGCGCGGCGCTCGCCTCAAGCTATGCGTGCTGCTCGTTCTGGTGAAGAGATCAAGAAAGTCATCCTATGGGTCGATACTTTCAACGATCATTTCACGCCCGAGATCGCGCAGGCCGCTGCCGATGTGCTCACGCAAATGGGCTGGCACGTCGTGCTGCCGAAGAACCGTTTGTGTTGTGGACGTCCGCTGTATGACTTCGGTTTGCTCGACCGTGCGCGTGAGTTGTTGACCACGATTCTCGATGACCTCGGGGACGATATTGCCGCCGGCGTGCCACTGGTCGGTCTCGAGCCCGGTTGCTTGTCAGTGTTCAAGGATGAGTTGCTGAAGCAACTCCCCGGTCATGCTTTAGCGAAACAGCTGTCGGCGCAGACTTTTCTGTTTTCCGATTTCGTCGCGCGTCAGCCGTTCGATTGGCCGACGCTTGCAGCGGACGTGATCGTGCACGGGCATTGTCATCAGAAGGCGCTGTTTGGCATGCAAGGTGATACCGCGCTGTTGAACAAGCTCGGCGTGACGTGGACATTGCTCGATACGGGATGCTGTGGAATGGCGGGATCGTTCGGTTTCAACGATGAGCACCACGCGCTTTCGGAGAAGATCGGCGAAGACACGCTGTTTCCTGCTGTGCGTGCCGCTACTGCTGCGAACGCGGAAACGATTGTGCTGACCAACGGCTTCAGTTGCCGTGAGCAGATCAAGCAGGGGACGGGACAACACACGATGCATATCGCGCAACTGGCGCAGCTAGCGTTGGCTGCGCGTTGTTAACGCGCTGTAACGGTGGCAGTAGCATTAGCGCTGCCACCGGCATTGGTTTTCGCTTTTGGCGTTGAGAGGTGTTGTGGCGCGGTCCACGCGCCTTGGCTATTTTTTTGTCGGTTCGGTGGTGGCCGGTGCTTGCGGGACGTCGACGCTGGTGGCCATCCACAATACTTCGGCGTCTTCATCGCTGGTGGAGACCGCGGCGTGGCCGGTGCGGCTGTCGAAGTACAGACTGTCGCCAGCGTTCAGATGCGTCGGCGCGTACAACTCGGAATACAGGCACACGCTGCCGCTGATCACGTACAGGAATTCTTCGCCTTCGTGACGGCCCCAGTCGTCGAACGCGTCCAGCGTGTGCGCCGAGATGCGGATGCGGAACGGCAACATCGCTTTGTGCGCCAGATCCGTGGCGAGTAACTCCATCTGGTAGCCGCGATAGGCGTGACGCTGGCCTTCGTCTTTGCGGGTCAGTGCGCGGCGTCCGCTGGCGCTGACTTTGGGTGTCGACCCGAACAGCTCGCCGATTTCAATCTTCAGGCCGAGGACGATTTTCTGCAGGACGTCGAAGGTGGGGGACATCAGGCCGTTTTCGACTTTTGACAGCGTCGAGCGGGAGACGCCGCAGAGGCGGCTCGCGGTTTCGAGCGTCAAATCCTGCGCCTGGCGGGCGGCGCGGACGCGGCGACCGAGGTCGGTTGTCGATTGGTCGGCGGGTTTGGTGAGGTGAGTGTCCATGGGGTCCAACGGCTTAATTGCGCGCCTTGGGAGGCGGGTCGTGTTTCCGATAATAACATTTGAGAAGGGCAGGCCTGGGTAGCGTCGGTTCACGCGACCATTGAGCAACTTTTCCCATCGGAAACATGGTGCTACGAGATTGATGCGGTCGGTTTTAATCTCGTTCGGCCGCGGACTTCGAAGGCTTTGGATCGACTTCTGCCTTTCGCTCGCCAAAAAATGGACATTCGACGTGGGCCGGGTTGGCCTTTCTCGGACGACCGCTCTGGTCGATCAACCGTCTGTCACTTCGCGTCAGTGATCGGCGGGTCGTCTTAAGGTTTATTCAACGCCTGCCCGCACGCGCCGTCGCGCGCCCCCGAGCCCGCGGACACGGGCAGGCGTCGAACAAACCTCAAGAGAAGCGGACACATTCACCAGAGACGAGCTCGATCGGACGCTCGCTACGCACGATTTCAACGTCCGTTCGGCCCCGACGTTGTTAGGGATCCTGGATTCAGTGCGCCGTTACCCGCCGACCTGATGCACGCCGAAGCCGCGCCGCTGTCTGCCAGCGGGCCGCAAACCGCCTGCCTGTTCCGGGGGGGGCCTTACTCGTCCGCACGGATCACGGTTGGCGTTTGCCGCGACCACCAGCGGGTTTGCCAGCCGGCTTACGTGAACCCGCAACTGGCTTGCTGGCGGGTTTGCTGCGTGGCTTTTGCGCGCTGAATGGGCTACCGCTGGACAAGCTTGCGCCTTTACCCGCGGCCACAGCGCGTTGCGCCGCAGGCTTGCGTTTGTTTTCGCCACTTTGCGGGCGCGATTTTTTGCTGGGCACCTGCATGGCGCCCGACGCAGCTTGCGGCACTTTGGGCTTCTTAGGCTTTTTGGGCTTCTTGATGATCTCGCCCGTCGCGCTAGTTTGCGGCACGCGGTGTTCGGCTTCAAAACCGGGCTCTTCTTCACGGGGCAGCGTTTGCCGGATCAGCGCTTCAATCGCGGCCAGTTGCGGCGCTTCATCGGCACACACAAGGGACACCGCCACGCCGCTGGCGCCCGCGCGGCCGGTACGGCCAATACGGTGCACATAGTCTTGCGCCACGATCGGCAGATCAACGTTGATCACCAGCGGCAGGTCGTCGATATCCAGCCCGCGCGCAGCCACATCGGTGGCTACCAGCATATGTACTTCGCCCGTCTTGAAGCGCTCCAGCGCACGCATGCGTGCGGGTTGCGGTTTGTCGCCGTGGATGGTGTCGACCGCATAGCCCGCTTCATCCAGCATGGCCGCCAGGTATTCCACGCCATTGCGGGTTTTGACGAACACCAGCGCGTGCTGCCAGTTGTTCTCAGCCACAAGGTGCATGAAGAGCTCAGGCTTGTTCTTTTTATCCACCGGCACCACCCACTGCTTGATCTTGCTGGCCGTGGCATTGGGCGGGCTGACGCTGATATTGACCGGGCTGTGCAGAATGCCCGCCGCCATGGCGCGGATATCATCGGTAAACGTGGCAGAGAACAGCAGGGTCTGGCGCTGAGCGGGCAAGGCAGCAAAGACGGCGTTGAGTTCGCGCGCAAAGCCCAGATCCAGCATGCGGTCAGCTTCATCCAGCACCAGCGTTTGTACTTGATCAAACAGCACTGCGTTCTGGCGATTGAGATCTAGCAAACGGCCCGGCGTGGCAACGAGCACATCCACGCCTTTGCGCAACTTCATCATCTGCGGGTTGATACTCACACCGCCGTAGGCGGCCAGAAATCGTAAGTCGAGGCCTTTGCCGTAATCGATAAAGCTTTGCAGCACTTGTTCGGCCAGTTCACGCGTGGGCACCAGCACCAGAACACGCGTGCGGTTGCTGGACACCGCCGGGCCGTGTTGCACTAGCCGTTGCAACAGCGGCAGCGCAAAACCCGCCGTTTTGCCCGTGCCGGTCTGTGCCGCAGCCATGACGTCGCGGCCACTGAGCACAGCAGGAATCGCCTTGGCCTGCACCGGCGTAGGTGTCTGATAATTGAGGTCCTGCACATTACGCAGCAAGGGATCGATCAGGCCAAGCGAGGCAAAAGACATTGGCG
>NZ_DASRSY010000386.1:0-5046 GCF_035656215.1 Paraburkholderia sp. | reverse complement strand
GCTGGCCTCCGTCATCGGCACCCGGCTCGGTTTCGCAAGCGTGTGGCAACTACCGACGATCGACTTCGTCCTCTCGGTCATCGCGATGCTCCTCCTCCTCGCCAGCTTCTGGTTCGGCCGCCACAGCCGCCGCTGGCGCCTGTGGACCATCGGCTTCGCCACCGCCACACAGATTGTGCCCATGGTGATCCGCGAACCCGTGCTGCTGTTTCCGCTGATCGGCGCGCTGATCCCGGTGGCGATCCTGGTGGGTTGCTTGATGGCTCTGTCGAAGAAGGACGCAAGCGCTAGCCCGCCGCAAGGTTCCTGATAAACTACGACGCTCGCTGGCAGCCCCAGCCTGCCAGCAACAAGTTTGGAGAGATGGCCGAGTGGTTTAAGGCAGCAGTCTTGACGCGGAGGCAGGAAGCCGAAGCGGACAGCGGCGAAGCCGCTGGCCCCGAAGGGGGGAGGGCAGGATGCCCGGAACAAAACTGCCGTAGTGGCGCGCAGCGCGCGCCTCGTCAGTACAACGAGTTCTGGAGAGATGGCCGAGTGGTTTAAGGCAGCAGTCTTGAAAACTGCCGTAGGTGTGAGCCTACCGTGGGTTCGAATCCCACTCTCTCCGCCACTGTTTGAACAAAAACCCTTGATCTTCAAGGGTTTTTTTTCGTCTGTAGCGAGGGTAACCATGTTTCTACCCATACTCATTCGCGGGCCTAGGCGAACGTCAGTGGACGACGCGAGCCGCCTTTAGGTCGGCGATGTACTGCTGTATTTCGCTCTCCGGCCATCGCGAGCTGCGCCCAATCTTCACCGGCTGAGTGATTTTCCCAAGCGAAACCAGTTCGTAAAACTGAGTTTTTTTCAGGCTGGTGCGGCGCATACATTCAGGCAGATCAAGCAGCTTTTCATTCAAGAATTTCTCTCGCACTGACTGTGCGATTGCATCCGGCGTTGCGTTGCTGGTTTGTTCGGTGTGCTGCATGGTCGAGCCTTTGTCGTGAGGTGTGAAAAGAGCGGCCATCACTGGCCGCCCCGGTGTTATTCGCTATTCGTCAAAAGGGAATTTGATCATCGGCGTACCCCGAATCTGCCGGCGGTGGAGCTTGCCGCTTCTGACCGCCATTACCTGCCGGTCGCGGGAGGTGATTACTGTCGCCCTGCTGGCGATCCCCGTCGCGGTCATTGCTGCCGAGCATCTGGAAATCACTTGCGATGATTTTCGTGCTGTAGCGGGTCACGCCATCCTTTTCGTACTTGTCGGTTTGCAACCGGCCCTCGACGTAAATCGGTCGCCCCTTCTTCATGTACTCGCCAACGACTTCAGCCTGCCGACCGAAAAAAGTAATGCGATGCCATTCCGTTTTTTCCTGCTTTTCGCCGGACTGTTTGTCAGTCCATTTTTCTGTTGTGGCGACGCTGATTTCCGTAATCGCCGTTCCGCTGGCCGCGAAGCGCGTTTCGGGATCGTCGCCGAGGTTGCCGATAATCTGGACTTTGTTAAGCGATGCCATGGTGGTTAGTGCCTGTATCCGTGGGTGGTGATGAGGGTGTAAACACGTTCGCAAACCGGATTGCAAAACAACTGCGCCGGGTTATTGAACGGCGCTTCGCAGTCGCGGTTGAGGCAGTGGCCGACAGCTCGCGGCCGTGGGGTATGCGCTGCCTTGATCTTCTGCGCGGCCAATCCTTGCGCCAGGTTCAACGCATCGAAGTCCTGCGCCATGTCGATCACGTCAGCCATGGTGATTTTTCTCCATGAAGATCACCGCGCCAGCGATGTAGTTAATCGCGCCGAGCAATTCGCGCACCGCGGCGTCGTGCGGAAGCCGCTGCGCCTCCTGTGCCTTCTTCATCGCCTGACCCAGCACGAAGCCGATGCCGACCAGATCGCTGATCGTCTGCATGGGCTGGGCTTCGAACGGGGCGCCCTGAGCGTGTCGCTCGGCGCCCTTGCCCTTTGCCGCCTGATCGAACGCGCGACGCAGCACGGACGCGAGCGAGTCATAGCCGGGCGCGAAAATCGCCATGACTTCGCCCGCGTGTTCGTGCTCGGCCAGGAATTGCAGGGTCTCGACGGCCAGTACGTTGGGAGTGGTGTGGAAGCCGCCTTTCATCGCGCACCCTTCCGCTCAATGATCGCCAACGTGACCACTTCGAAATCAACTAGCTTGTCGAGCGGATACAGCACGCGGCCGGCAACCTTGACGAATTTCAGGCCTTCGCTCCCGTGCTTAGCCTGCCGCCAGTTCGCCAACGTGCCGTTGGCATACGCGCCATTCCAGCGGCTGACGACTTGGGCCGGGGTGAGATTCCCGCCACGCTTGCGCGCGGCGGCATGACTGCGGCGAAGCGTCCGCAGTGTCTTCAGGAATTCGGCGGCGTTCATACGAAGTTGCCCGCGCCGTCATCGCCGGCCAGCTCGGCATTGAAGCCTGCAAGCGCTTCGCCGCCAGGCTTGGCAGCTTCGCGTGCCTTGTCGAACGCTTCGGCGGCCAGCTTCAGGCGGTCGTGTGAGCCGTCATCTGCAAGCGCCTTTTGCACTTTCTTAGACAGCTTCGGCCACGCGGCGCGGTACGCTTCCATGCCTTGCTCGCTGATGCTGCGCAGCATGTTGCGTGCTGTCTCAACCTGCGGGTCAAGCGCTTTCGCACCGTCGACCCAATCGCGTAGCGCCTTGCCATCTGCCGGCGTGATGTAGCCGTTGCCACGGCCTAACATCGGCTTCAGGGCTTCCGGGCACTTCATCACGTCTTGCTTTTGTCCCTCGTCCCACATGAGCATGCTTGCCGTCATTTCAAACATGAAATTCTTTTCGCAGATCGGCTGAATGCCGAGCGACTTCACGACTGTTTTGCCGGCGGCATCCTTGCCTTTCATGTCGATCTTTTCGCGAGCGCGAATGCAAACGATGATGTGCATGTCAGATGCAAGCAGTACATTCATGAATTTCTTGTGCGCGCCCTTTGCCGGCGCCCAATCTTTATTTCCATTCCGTCCGGCGTTCTCGGCGATTTCTTCGCAGCCGCCTGTGCCTTCCCATTCGTGGCTGCCACTGTCGATAACCAGCACTTCAACACCGGCCGCCTGGAATTCGTGCAGGGCTTCCGTGTAGCGTTTCGGGCTGTACGGCGCGTCAAGGTCACCAATCAAGAACGACTGAGTTTCGCCGGCTTCGTTCTTGATGATGTCGGCATACAGGCTGCCGCGACGGTTTTCGGTATCGAGCAAGCCGACTTTCAACGCGTTGAAATTCGCGAGGCCGTAAGCAAGCTGCAGAGCCGTGAACGTCTTGCCGCTGCCGCTGATGCCGGCCAGGCAGATAACCAGTCGCGCGCCTTCGCGCTCCGCTTTGCGTATGGTGAGAACTGACATGTGATCGTTATTCCTGGAGTGAGTTAGCGCCACTGCCGGCGGCGTTTGCCGGCAGGCGCGTGGTTCGGGGAGGGGTTGTTGCGTGTCGGCTTTGCGCCCATGCGGCAGGGCGGCGGCAGCTGGCCGCTGTCCTGAATCGAGGAGTACACGGGCACAGAGATGTGCGTGAATGCCATCGCGAGCAATGAGGCAAGCTCGGTGCGCCTCACTGCACTGACTCCGCCGACACAGCGAGCGCTGTTTTCTGGCGGTGCCATGACGTCAAGCTGATCTGTTGGATGTCGTCGCCGTAGCCGGGAAAGTGGCCGGTAGCGCGGCACTGCGCGAGCTTGCGCAGATCGGCGCGGTATTCCAGCCGGCCGAGCTCCACGTCTTCGGGATCGAGGCTGTACACGCCAACCGAGTAGGGTGGTTCCGCTTCCTGGGCAATGAAGAAGAAGGCGCGCGGCTTGGCAATATCGAGCTTGCCCTGTTCAATCGCGGCGGCGATGCCGTCGAGATAGAACGGGTGCTGTACGTCATAGCGATATGACTGGATCGACGACACGAAGCCGTCGAAGCTGGCGTCACGCGCGGTCTTCAGGTCGAGGCACAGGCCGCAATCGGTGTATTTATCGGGCCGCACGCGCAACAGCTCGCCGGTTTCCGGGTCGACCCAGTAGAACGACATTTCAGCGCGGCCACGCCTACGCAGCAGCTTGCCGGCGGCAGGGTGGCGCATGAGCACTTCGCGCATTGCGTGCAGCGTGTTCCAGTCGCTCTCCGACAACACGATGCGGCCGGTGTTGTTCGTCAGCCATTCCGCCTGCACGTCTGACCAGAGCGTGACCGGCACGCCATTCGCGCGGAGTAGGGCGGCCAGTTCGTGACGTGATCCACTGACGGATAGCAGGCCGGTGCGCGTGAAGTTCAGCCGTTCGATTTCGGTCTTCAGCTCGGCGCCTTTCATCGTGCAGAGCGCGGCGCGACTGACTTCCGAAACGTCGTCGTTTTGTTCGGCGCGGCCGGCGAGGATGCGGTCAATCAGTTCGTCTTTCGTTCCGCTACTCGGCAGCTTCGGCAGCCGGCCAGCGTTGAGCGCTTGAATCTTCGAAACCAGCACGTCAGCGTCATTGATCGCTTCCGGCACGTCACACATGCGCAGGCCGAGGCAGTACGTGCGGGTGAACACGTCCGGCTCCAAAACGATCGCGTGATACGCGGAGCCGAAAGCCTGCGAGGGCGTCGATACTCGTTCCGGTGCGTCGGGCGATTTCGCGAACGCGAATTTCTCTGCTGATTTGTGGAGGATGTCCAGTCCCGACTTGGATGTACCGGGGCCGCCGTGGTAGGCGTCGTTCGTCAGATCGTAAACACCGGGGCGTAGGGTGTGCTGCATTCGTCACTCCGTGATGATGTATGAACGATGATGAACGATAAGTGTTGAAGTGCACCATGTCAACACTTATCATTCATCAATGCACCCCCTTTTCCCCGATCAAGTCGAGTTCGTCAGCAAGCTGCGGGAAGCGTTTCGCACTCATCAATCAGTGCTCGGCTGCGCGGCGACGGGGTTCGGAAAAACCGTTACGTCGTCCCATATAACGGCGTCGGCGGTCGCAAAAAAAAAGCGAACGATCTTCACGGTTCACCGCGAAAACCTGATAACGCAAACGTCCGGCGAGTTCCGTGAGTTCGGCATTCCGCATG
>NZ_DASRSY010000385.1:0-17213 GCF_035656215.1 Paraburkholderia sp. | reverse complement strand
CGAACTGTAGGTAGGAATGAAATGCATGTGCCAGCGGGGCTTTGCTGCCAGCCACGCCTTGACCTTGGGATGCTTGTGACTGCCATAGTTGTCCACGATGCAGTGCACGTCGAGTTCAGCCGGTACGGCCTTGTCGATTTCACGCAGAAACGACAGGAACTCCTGATGCCGATGACGCGGCTTGCAGGTGGCGAGCACTGCGCCATTGAGTACGTTCAGGGCGGCGAACAGCGTGGTGGTGCCATGACGAACGTAGTCGTGGGTAACACCCTCGACGTAGCCGAAACCCGGCATCTGCACACCGATTCGCTTGACCGTGAGCAGTGTCGTGTCAGGCGCGCCATTGAGCAGTGCCGCACAGCAGCCCTGGGCGGCCACGTCGAACAGTGCGACGCCTGCGGACACCAGCGCATCGCCTACAACTCGTGTCGCAACCGGCACTGCCCCGAAGTGCCAGTCGCTCACCCGCGCAGAATGGCTCGATCACCGTCAGGTAGACCTGCTGCCCGTGCCGTACTTCCACGTGGTGTTCACCGTGCCGCAGGAGATCTCGGCCATTGCATTCCAGAACAAGCGCACCGTCTACGACATCCTGTTTCAGGCGACCGCCGAAACGCTGCAGACGATCGCCGCGGACCCAAGGCCCCTCGGCCCGAAACCCGCGTGACGCCCAGACCTGACTACCGCGACCGCTACGCAAAGTTGACCGGCCGATCGCTGGGCGACTGTCCGGTATGCAGACACGGTCACATGGTCTGCGTCGAATGCCTCCTCCCTGGCGCGTCACCCCGGGCACCGCCGAACCACCCATGAAGCCCGAATCGCAATCGCTGGCCCGCCAAAACCGGCACGTCCTCACGGGTCGGCTGGACGCGCATGTCCAGTGCGGTCCCATCCTGCCGTCAACGGGCGGCGCAACCTCTTCCCTGAGCACCGCAGTCGCACGTTCATGGCCAATCGTGTGACCCGACCCTCCCGTATCCACGCTTCAATCCCCGCATCCGATCGTCACAACCATCGCCACGCCGATTCAATTCCCATAACCACCGTCAGTGGAGCGGTTTAGCTCAACGAATTGTTAGCGGAACGGGAACGGCTCGTTCGCCGTGCCTGCGACCAACCCATTGCGCCGTTCCCGTTCCGCTAACAATCCTCTGGGTTATCGCGGCTCACGGGCCATATGAGGTAGCAGACCGTATGAGAGTGTCAACCTCACAAAATCCGTGGCGGGATCCTTTGCCACCGGGCTTTCCTGTCCTAAGTTGACACCCTCTGACCAGGAGAAGTCTGGATGGTGAACTGCGTCAGCGCAAATAGCCACAGCAAACGGCGCTCGTGCTTTGTGCTAATTGAATACATCGTTCAATTCCTTATTTTTGTTCGAAGCACGCCGTTTGTTGGGCTCACGCGTCCCACACGGCACACGCAACTCACGCAGTTCATCGCACGCACGCTACGGACAGTCAGTCGTCGAGCGTTTCATGCACTGCTTCGGTACCCTGTTTCCAGTAGCTAGCGGCGCGAATGCGCGATTTGTCGACGCCACGTTCCGTGCACAGGTGGTAGCGCACGGCACGCATCGTTGCGGATTCGCCGGCGGCCCACACGTAGCCTTCACCGTCTTCGGGCAAGTAGATTTCGCGTACCGCTTGCAGCAAGGCGTCGCCGCGATAGCCCGATTCGCTGCGATGGCGCCAGACGATATGCAGTTCGGCCTGCGTCGTGAATTCGATCTGCGCCGACTGATCGGCCACTTCGATCACCGCCGCGACGCGTGCGCCGGCAGGCAGTTCTTCAAGGCGTCGGGCGATTGCCGGCAGCGCCGTATCGTCGCCGATCAGCAGATGCCAGTCGAAGCCGGTGGGTATCACCAGAGACCCGCGCGGGCCGCCGACGCCGAGGTACTGACCCACTTTGGCTTGCGCGGCCCACGTTGCAGCCGGGCCGGCCTCGTGCATGGCGAACTCGATATCCAGTTCACTCGCTTCAGCGTCGAAGCGGCGCGGCGTGAAATCGCGGGCAATCGGCCGCGGCTGGCCGACGGGAAACACGGGACCGTCAGGGCCGGCTTCCGGCAGCACGGGTTTGTCATCGCCCGGTTCGGGGAAGAACACTTTGATGTGGTCGTCGAACGAAGCGGAGATGAAGTCGTGCAAATCCTCGCCTGTGAAGGTGACGCGAATCAGATGCGGGGTCAGCGCGCGCACCTCTTTGACCTGCAACAGACGGAACTTCAGCGGATGGCGCACGCGATAAACTGCCAGATCGGTCCGGTTGTCATTTGTCAGCATAAGGTGCCACTCCCGTCGGTTTGATTGGCGCGCGAAGGTGCTCATGGCACCTTCGAACGCGAGTGTCGGATAGCGCGATCTCAAGCGGTTGGTTCGCCGCCGCCTTCGTCGCGCCGGGGATTGCCTTCGCCTTCGATTTCATTTGCCGCGCGCATCAGGATCGCGGCGATGCGGCGCTGCTCGGCAGCCGGCACGTTGTCACGGCGTAGCAGCGCATGTTTCAGCGCGCGGCGTGCTTCGCTCAGTTCCGGCAACCAGCCGCCTTCGCTGACGTCGGCCGGCTCTTCGCCGGCAAACGCGCGGCGCACGGAATCCATCTTGCGGGCGATGTGCGTCAGCTTGGCGAGCATCAATTCGACGCGGTCGCGATTGGCCGCCAGATACTCGCGGCCCGTTTCCGACAGTTCGTAACGCTTGCGGTTGCCTTCGAGTTGCACGGTCACGTAGCCGAGTTCTTCCAGATACGTGAGTGCCGGATAGACCATGCCGGGGCTCGGGCTATAGAAACCATTTGAGCGTGTTTCGAGCGCCTTGATCAGCTCGTAGCCGTGGCTAGGTTGAGTATCGATCATCGACAGCAGCAGCAGCTGCAGATCTTCGGAAGTGAATTTACGGCCGCGCGGAAAACCGTCGCCTTCGCCACCGAAGCCGCCCGGGCCACCACCGCCAAAACGTCCGCCGCGACCGCCGCCGCGATGCTCGTGATGGCGGCCGATTGTGTGCCACAGTGCGTGCAGCGAGAAGCGGTCATGGCCGTGGTGGCCGAAGCGGTGGCCGTGACCGAAGCCGCCGCGGTCGTCGCGGTCGTCGCGTTCACCGCGCTCGCCGCGGTGCTCGTAGTGACGGGCGAACGCATGCCAAAGTGCATGCAGCGACAGGCGGTCGTGCCCTGCGAAAAAACCTTCGTCCGCACCGTGCGAACGGGAAAAACGATGTTGATGACGCATCTTGGGTACTCCCATTTGTGTCTTAAGATGGGTCGTAAGATATATATCTAAAGATAGTTTGTCAAACTTATTTTGCGTCGCACGTCAACGGAAGAGGTGCATTTAATGCCTAAAAGGCATTAATTAAATGACATCCATGCTCTCGTGAAATCACTGGGAAATGCCGAAAATCTCGCTTGGAACGGCATTGGCCGGATTCGAGGAGCGATAAACATGTATGCAATTACCGGTGTGACAGGGCAGGTGGGTGGCGCGGCGGCACGCGCCTTATTGAATGCGGGGCACACCGTGCGCGCCGTCTTACGCGACAAAAAGAAGGCGGCGGAGTGGGTGGAGCGGGGCGCCGAAGTGGCGATCGCTTCCTTCGAAGACGCGGACGCGCTCGCCGCGGCGTTCAGCGGTACGGCAGGCGTCTTCGTGATGGTGGCGCCGAACTTCGCACCGCAACCGGGCTATCCGAACGCGCATGCAGCCGCAGCGGTGCTGAAAGAGGCGTTAACGAAGGCAAAGCCTGAACGCGTTGCGGCGCTCTCATCGATCGGCGGTCAGCGCGAATCGGGCCTCGGTCTCATTACGCAAGTGCATATTCTCGAAGAAGCGCTCGCAGACCTGCCCATTCCGGCGGCAATTTTGCGGCCCGCGTGGTTCATGGAGAACTCGGTGTGGGATGTCGCGCCGGCGCGCGAAACCGGCGTGATGCCGAGCTTCCTGCAGCCGCTCGATCGTGCGTATCCGATGATCGCAACAGCGGATATCGGCCGCGTGATCGCTGAAACGCTTGGCCAGTCGTGGCAGGGGCGTCGCGTGATCGAGATTGAAGGACCGCGGCGCTATACGCAAGATGAAATCGCCGATGCTCGGAGGCGTGCTTGGTCGTTCGGTGAAGGCTCAAGCGGTGCCGCGCGATCAGTGGGAAGCGCTGTTCCAGTCGCAAGGCACGGCATGGCCCCTGCCGCGCATCGAAATGATCGACGGTTTCAATTCCGGGTGGATCGATTTCGAAGGCGATGGAAACGAGCGGGCGATCGGCACCACCGCGTTTCAGACGGTGTTGGCCGAGTTGGTTGAGCGTGCGGGCCAGGAGGTTGTTCAATGGGGGCGACGGCGGCATGACAAGGATGCTGAGCATTCAATAAGTCCACTGGGCCGTCGTCGTTGTGGCACGCAATCAAAAAATCGACCGCCCCGTATAAGTAGTCAACCACTCCAGCGCCAACACCCCCGCCAGCGAATTCCCATTGCTGTCGAGCCCCGGCGACCAGACGCACACAGCCATCTCGCCCGGCAGCACGGCAACGATCCCGCCGCCCACGCCGCTTTTTGCCGGCAACCCGACCCGGTAGACGAAATCGCCCGCCGCGTCATAGGTGCCGCAGGTCAGCATCAGCGCGGAAAGCCGCTTGGCGGAACTCGTGTCGAGAATCCGCTCGCCGGTGGCGGGCACTACCCCGTGATTGGTCAAAAACAATGCCGCCTTCGCCAGCTCGACGCAGCTCATCGAAATCGCGCATTGACGGCAATACGCGTCGACCACCACTTGCGGCGGCATCTCCATGTTGCCGAAGCTCGCCATGAAATGCGCCATCGCGCGGTTGCGGTGAGCATGCTGCAACTCCGACAGCGCGACGCGCGAATCGTAGTCGATGCTGATTTCGCCCGTCAGCCGCCGCATGAATTCGACCAGCGCGGTTTCGGCCTGCACGAACCGGCGGCATAACACGTCGGTGACGACCAGCGCGCCCGCGTTGATGAACGGATTGCGCGGCTTGCCGTGTTCGGCTTCGAGTTGGACCAGCGAGTTGAAGGCATTGCCGGACGGCTCGCGTCCCACACGTTGCCAGAGTTCGTCGCCGAGCAGCCGGAACGCCATGGTGCAGGCGAACAGCTTGGAAATACTCTGGATGGAAAAGCGCGTGTCGGCCGCGCCGGTGCGGAACACGTCGCCCGCGGCGGTGACGATCGCCATGCCGAAACTGTTGGCGGGAACATTCGCCAGTTCGGGAATGTAGTCGGCGACCTTGCCCGTGCCTAGATAAGGCTGAAGATTGCGATGAATCTGTTCGAGGATGGATGCGTAGTTCATTGGGCTCGGACCGTTGAAGCCGGGATTCTACTGGCAACCTGGCGCGAATTGTTCGTGCAGCGGCGCTGCCGGGTTCGAGCAGCGTTTTGCCCGGGCTATGCTAATCTTGCTGCCTTTCCTACGACAACCGGGCAAAACGGACATTCATGGTGGAAGCTTTCGATCCGGACGGCGTCGCGCGTCCGGTATTCGTGGTCGACGAGCACTACGATGTGCTGGACGAACCATGGCGCGCCTATCGTCGTGCGCGGTTGATCCACGTGAGCGTCGGCGTGCTGACCGTGCGCACCGAAACCGGACGATGGGTCGTGCCGCAGGGTCACGCGCTCTGGCTGATGGCGAACGTGCAGCATTGCCTGTCTGCCGCCGAGCCGGTGCAACTTCATTCGTTGTATGCCGACGCGGATGTCGCGCCGCTACCCGCGCAAAATGTCGCACTGGCGCTCGACCGGCTGGCGGAAGCTTTACTGAGCGCCGCAGGCGATCTGCCGCACGACAAACCGGTCGACGAACCCACCGGGCGTCTTCTGCAAGTCTTGCTGGACCGCCTGTCCGGCTTGCCCCCCGCGCCTCTGGCGCTGCACTGGCCGCGCGATCCGCGGATTCAGCGGATCGCCGAAGCGCTGAACGTTAACCCGGCGGAACCGGCGGTGCTTGACGATCTGGCGGCGGCCGCCGGTGTGACCGCCCGGACGGCGGCGCGCCTTTTCGTCAAGGAAACCGGGCAGACCTTCGGTCAGTGGCGGCAGCAACTGCGGCTGCTGGTTGCACTGGAGCGCCTCGGCGCCGGAGCGAGCGTCACGCAAGTGGCACTCGAAGTTGGATACGGCGACGTGTCGTCGTTTATTGCCGTGTTCCGCGACGCCTTCGGCGACACACCCGCACGCTATTTCCGCTGACGCAGCTTGCAACACCGCAATCAGTGCGCGCCCGCCGCACCCGGTCCGCCACCGCCCTTAGCCGGCTTCGTAATCCAGATCAGCGGAATGATCAGAATGAAAATGATCGACGACACATAGAAGATGTCGTTCAGGCCCATCATCGCGGCCTGGGTGTTCACCGTGAAATCGAACAACGCATGCGCCGATTGCGTATTCAGATGCAGCAGCGACTGGGTCGAATCGATCTGCTGGTTGAACAACGGGTTATCGACGCTGGCGCGTTCGGTGAGCCGTTCGTGGTGCAACACCGTGCGGTTATTCCATTCGTTGCCGGCGATCGAGGTGCCCACCGCGCCGCAAAACACCCGCACGAAATTCGACAGGCCAGCGGCCGCCGGAATTTTGTTCGGCGGCTGGCCGGACAGAATGATCGCGGTCAGCGGCACGAAGAACAGTGCCATTGGAATGCCTTGCAGTAGTGTGGGGAGCACGAGGTGCCATGTGTCGATTTCGACCACGTACTTCGAGCGCATATAAAACACGACAGCAAAGCCGATAAACGCGAGGGTCGCGATGATGCGTGCATCCGAGCGCGGCAGCACGCGGCCCATCACCGGCGCGAGCAGCACCGCGAAGATGCCGAGCGGAGCGGTAACGAGACCGGCATCCACCGAGCGGTAGTTCAGATACTCCTGCATCCATTGCGGCAACAGCACCAGGTTACCGAAGAACACGCCGTACGCCACCGAAATCGCAATCGTGCCGCCGAGAAAATTGCGCTGCCGGAAGAGCCGCAAGTCGACGATCGGATTCTCCTCGGTCAGCTCCCACACGAGGAAGAACGCGAAACTGATCAGCGCGGTGATGCCGAGAATCACGATCACCGGCGACGAAAACCAGTCGAGGTCCTTGCCTTTGTCGAGCATGATTTGCAGCGACGCGACCCACGTAATCAGCAGGCCGAGCCCGATCACGTCGATGGGAGGTTTGCGGGTGGCCGACTCGCGGGTGCGGTAGATCATCCACGTCACGCCGGCCGCGAAAATGCCGACCGGAATGTTGATGTAGAAGATCCACGACCAGCTATAACTATCCGTGATCCAGCCGCCGAGCGCGGGACCCGCAATCGGGCCGACTGTGGCCGTCATGGCCCATAGCGAGAGTGCCGTCGACGATTTCTCCTTGGGATACGAGCCGAGCAGAATCGCTTGCGAGAGCGGTATCAGCGGACCGGCCACGGCACCCTGGAACACCCGCGCGACCAGCAGGATCGGCAACGTGGGCGCGATGCCGCACAACCACGAAGCCAGCACGAACATCAGAATCGCGCCGACGAACAGCTTGATCTGGCCGATGCGTTGCGTGAGCCAGCCGGTCAGCGGAATCGAGACGGCGTTGGCCGCGGCGAATACCGTGATGACCCACGTGCCTTCATCGACCGAGACACCGAGATTGCCCGAGATGGTTGGGATCGCAACGTTCGCAATCGACGTGTCGAGCACGTTCATGAAGGTGGCGAGCGCGACGGCGATGGTCGCCAGAACCAGTTTGCCGCCTTGTAACGGTGGCGGTGGTGCGGGCGGCGTGGCAGCAGGCGCGGCAGAGGGCTGGCTCAAACGATTCTCCGGATTGCGGTGCTACGGATGTTTATACGGCGTTTTATTCACTGCCCGGGCAGGGAGCCGGGTTGCCGCGAATGCTTGCAAAAGCATACCTGTATTCACGTTCTGGCGTCGTCGACCCATACAGATCCAACGGCAGAAACCAACCCGGCAGCGTATGCTCGCGGCTGAGACCGCATGGAACGATCTGCGGGCTCGCGAGGGCGACGCAAGGCGACGTAAGGCGCCACGAGGGCCACACATTGCCGCGTGGCTGGCCGCGCGTGCGGAAACACGAACCGAGAGTACAGCGAGTACAGAGAGAGGAATTGAAAATGGGCTGGGAGCAATTCGAACACGGTTGGCGGCACGCGCCGACGATGGCACCCGCCAACGCATTGGTCGTGCTGATGCACGGCGTGGGCAGCAATGCGCGCGATCTGATGCCGCTCGCGGACATCTGGAGCGAGAGCCTGCCGGACGTCGCGTTCGCTTCGCTCGACGGCACCGACGCCTTCGACGGCGGCTTCGGCGGACGCCAGTGGTTCAGCCTGCGCGACGTCAACGAAGGCAATCGCGAGTTGCGTGTCGCCGCCGCCTATCCGGCGTTGCGGCACATGCTCGAGGCGGAACTGGCGCATTGGCAGCTTCCTTTCGACCGCCTTGCACTGGTCGGCTTCTCACAAGGGTCGATCATGGCGATGCACCACGTAGCGGCCAGCACGGAAGGCGCTGCTGCCGTCGTCGCGTATTCGGGACGGCTCGCCTCGGTGATCGTCGCGCAGAACGGCACACCGCTTACGCTCGTGCACGGCGAAGAAGACGAAGTGATCCCGGTACAGGAACTGGAATATGCCGCCGACGCATTCAGCAACGCCGGCTACACGGTCGACGCCTATGCGTTGCCCGGCATTGGCCACACGATTAACGCGGACGGTGTCGAGCTCGGCAAGCAGGCTTTGGAGCATGCGTTGGGTGCTTTGTCGCGCGATTGACCCGCTCAAAATTAAAAAGTGGCCCTAAAGATTCTGCTTTGCTTGCCGTTAACTGCTCATTGGTATGAAAATCACTTCCGCCGCGCGGATTGCGCAACGCCCGTCTGGGCGTGCCAAGCGGTTCGGGTGACCGGGGGTGCATTTTCCAGACTGCCCGGAAAGGGCGGATAACGACACATCAGAGCCTTCCTATGGCCAGACCGACGCCGCATTACCCGCTTTTCGATCGACTGTTCCGTCATTCCGTGGCAGTGGACCTCGGCACGGCCAATACCCTCATCTATACCGACAACGGCGGCATCGTCCTGAACGAGCCGTCCGTCGTGGCGTTCCAGAAAGAGTCCGCCGCCGGGCAAAAACGCGTGGCGGCAGTCGGCACTGAAGCGCGCCAGCTGCTCGGCCGCGCACCGGGCAACGTCGAAGCCGTACGGCCGATGCGGCACGGTGTGATCGCCAATTTTTCCGCTGCCGAGCAGATGATCCGGCAATTCGTCGACATGGCGCGCCCGCGGCCGTTGTTTAGCCGGCGTGCCGCATTCACCCTGTGCATCCCGGCGGGCGCCACCCAGGTCGAGCGACGCGCGATCAAGGAGGCCGCCGTGGCGGCCGGCGCATGGAAGGTCAGTCTGATCGGCGAATCGCTGGCGTCGGCGGTCGGTGCGGGCCTGCCGGTATCGGAAGCGATCGGCTCGATGGTGGTCGACATCGGCGGCGGCACCACCGAAGTCGGTGTGATCTCACTCGGCGGCCTCGCATATAGCGGCTCGATCCGCGTGGGCGGCGACAGTTTCGACACGGCGATCGTCAGTTACGTGCGCAACCTGTATGGCGTGCTGCTTGGCGAGCAAACCGCAGAACACGTCAAGAAGGGCATCGGTTCGGCCGTGCGCGACGTGCCGGTCGAGCATATGAATGCAACCGGACGCAGCGTCGAGGACGGCTTGCCGCGCACGGTTCAGTTGAGCAACCACGATATCGCCGAAGCCATCGAGGGCCCGCTGCGCCAGGTGATCGGCGTCGTGAAACGTGCGCTTGAAACGGCGCCTGCCGAACTGGTGACCGATATCGCGCACGGCGGCATCGTGCTGACCGGCGGCGGCGCGCTGCTTGGCAATCTGGGCCGCCGCCTGACCAACGAACTTGGGCTTGAGGTCCGCGTCGCCGATGAACCACTCACTTGTGCGGTGCGTGGCGCGGGCGCGGCGGCTGTTGCCGGGTTGCTCGACGACAGTGCCTTCGAATGAATTGATGCGGGACGTCCCGCCTTGCAGATGGCGAGACGGGCTTGCCGCATGGAGCCGGCAGCCGGCGCGGCCAGGCGGACCGGCCGTGAAACGAGCCGTATCGGGCTCACTCACGAGGCACGGATCGCGAGGCGCTCGGCATAGGTCGCTACACGCAAGCCGAACAGGCCTCGGCGCATATTCAATGGCTGTGTGACAATACGCCCTGCATCCCAATTTCAGGGATGCGAACACGCTTTCTCCTCGAATCCATTTCTAGCCGGCGCCGCTGATACATTCAGCCGTTGCCGCGCCGTCCGTGAACCACCTGTGAATCAATCCGTTTCCGCTTCGTCCTCTCCCGCATCCCCGTCCTTTATCGAATTGCATAGCGGCTTGCGCATGCCTTATGTGGAAGCCGGCGAAGGCGAACTGCTCCTGTTCGTGCATGGCTCGCTGTGCGATTACCGCTACTGGCAACCGCAACTGGCAGGTTTGTCGAAGCAATATCGCTGCGTCACGGTAAGTCTCACGCATTACTGGCCGGTGACGGATACCGAGCCCAACCAGCCGTTCAGCTGGAGTGAACATGCGGACGACGTGGCCGAATTCATCGATCGTTTCGGCGCGGGACCGGCGCACGTGGTGGGTCATTCGCGCGGTGGTTGTGTGGCATTTCATTTCGCGCGGCGTCATCCGCAGTACGTGCGCAGCTTGACGCTTGCCGACCCGGGCGGCCCGTTGCAGATCGCTGGCCGACCGCCCGCGAGTTTGCCGGAGACCGTCAACGCCTTGCGCGCGAAAGCCGCGCAGCTGATCGAAACAGGCGAGGTGGAAGCAGGCTTGCAACTGTTCGTCGATTCGGTGAGCCGTCCCGGTTTCTGGGCGATGAGCACGCCGGGTTTTCGCAAGATGGCGACTGACAATGCACACACGCTCGCGCGTCAATTCCGCGACCCGTTGCCCGCTTACGTACCCGAGCACGCGGCCGAAGTACGCTGCCCGGTGCTACTGATCGACGGCGAGAAGAGTCCCGACATGTTTCGCCGCACTGCGACGGCGCTCCAAACATGGCTGCCGGATTCGCGCCGCGAAACCGTGCGCGGCGCCTCGCATGGGATGAATCTCGCGCATCCGGCAGCGTTCAATCGCTACGTCGACGAGTTCATTCGCTCAGTGGACGTTTGATAGACACGCGATAAGCGCCTGGTGCCCGCATCAGAGTACGCGATTGGATGCGCAACCCGCGCTCAATAAGCCTGCAATGAACGCATGTTGATTGCCGCGCGGTGAGCCGCGCGCAGGACTCAGTACTTGCGGTTAGTCACTGCGTGCCGTTCAAGCCTTGCGATGTGCGTCTTTATCTAACGCGCGTTCCGCGGCTTCGCCGACGAGGCCGTGGTAATACAGATGCACGCCGATCGCGAGTGAGTCGTTGCGAATTTCGTGGAAGGCTTTCCATGCCTTCACAGGGTCTTTGAACAGCAGATAGTGCGCTTCCTGCGCGATCAGATCTGCCACTTCATGCAGGCCATGGCCGTGCAGGACATCGACGAGTGTATCGAGGCTGCGATGAGTTCGCGCGTCGGTACGCGGGTAAAGCATATGCAGCACCGCCACGTCCTGCGTTTTCAGCGCCGCCGACAACGCTACGACGATGTCCTGATGATTCAGCGCTGTGACGACGTTGTCTTCGTTGTGGACGTGATCCGGAAACAGTGTTTCGAGCGAGGCGTTCATCTGGTCCTTCCGTATTCTTCTGGCTGATTAAAAAAGCCCGCCGTAGGACGGCGGGCCAAAGACAGCGATGTGTTCGCAGGGGAAGCAAAACACGTATTCAGTATCGCAGAGCGGCGTTGCTTGTGCAGCTTGAGCGCCGCAAAACATTGTTGCAGTAAGCGTGCTAACTTTCATTTGGCTGGCAAAGCCGTTGAGCGGGAAGAGTGCTGTTCCGTGCCGCTGATTTTCGCCTGTCTTTTGCCTGTTTCCGTGTATTTCAGGCGATTACGCACCTCTTTCAGGCAACGAATGTTGCGCCAGTCGAGATGGTTTGTTGCGGGCAATCGTCGCAATCAAAGCCCCCTTCGGACCGTAGAATGCAAAGCGGAGCCTGAGCATGCCAAGTAGCGATCCGACGATCCAGCATGCCGGCACGTGTGCGATGTGAAAGTAAAAGGAACGCGTAGATGAACTCGAAGACACACGCAACGCTGAGCTTCTCCGACAGCGACCAGACGATTGATTTGCCCATTTATCAGGGCACGCTCGGGCCGGATGTCATCGACATCCGCAAGCTGTACGGCCAGACGGGCAAATTCACATACGACCCGGGTTTCATGTCCACGGCGGCATGCAATTCCGAAATCACCTATATCGACGGTGACAAAGGCGAGCTGCTGTATCGCGGTTATCCGATCGACAATCTGGCGCAAAACGCAGACTTCCTCGAAACGTGTTATCTGCTGCTGAAGGGCGAGTTGCCGGATGCGCAGCAGAAGGACGAGTTCGTCAACACCGTTACGCAGCACACGATGGTGCACGAGCAGATGCATTTCTTCTTCCGTGGCTTCCGCCGTGACGCGCACCCGATGGCGATCCTGGTCGCCGCAGTCGGCGCGCTATCGGCGTTCTATCACGACTCGCTCGACATCAGCAATCCGCAGCACCGCGACGTATCCGCGATCCGCATGATCGCGAAGCTGCCGACGCTGGTCGCGATGGCGTACAAGTACACCGTGGGCCAGCCTTTCGTTTATCCGAAGAACGACCTGTCGTACAGCGCGAATTTCATGCGGATGATGTTTGCCAATCCGGCAGAAGAGTACCAGGTCAATGACGTGCTGGTGCGCGCGCTGGATCGCATTCTGATTCTGCACGCGGACCACGAGCAGAACGCGTCGACCTCGACGGTTCGTCTCGCGGGTTCGTCGGGCGCCAATCCGTTTGCGTGTATTGCAGCGGGTATCGCCTGTTTGTGGGGCCCGGCGCACGGTGGCGCGAACGAAGCGGCACTGAACATGCTGGAGGAGATCGGCTCGGTCGACAATATCCCTGAGTTCATTGCGAAGGTGAAGGACAAGAACTCGGGCGTGAAGCTGATGGGCTTCGGTCATCGCGTCTACAAGAACTACGATCCGCGTGCGAAGCTGATGCGCGAAACGTGCCACGAAGTGCTGGAGGAGTTGGGCCTGCACGACGACCCGTTGTTCAAGCTGGCGATGGCGCTGGAAAAGATTGCGCTGGAAGATGACTATTTTGTGTCACGTAAGCTGTATCCGAATGTCGACTTCTATTCGGGGATCGTGCAGCGCGCGCTGGGTATTCCGACGGCGATGTTCACGTGTATCTTCGCGATGGCGCGTACGGTCGGCTGGATTGCGCAGTGGAACGAAATGATCGCCGATCCGGAACAGAAGATCGGGCGGCCCCGGCAACTGTTCGTTGGGGAGACTCAGCGCCAGGCTCGGTCGCTTGCCAGGCGGTAAAGATTTGGGTTTTGCCTGCGAGGTGCTTAGTCATATGGTTGCCTTGCAGGCCAACAGCCGAGCAAGCCCCGCGCAAGGAACAAAAAAACCTGCCTGCATCTCCCATGCCAAAACAAAAAATCGAAACTCCCACGTGATAAGTTCGTCTGACGCTGACAGACCCTCTACAATCGGAAACGACCGGGCAGCGCCCAGCAGCAACCGAATCTGAAAGCGAACGCAAAAGCGAACCCATAGGAGCGACCCTGATGCAGCAGCCAGAAGCCCTCGGCGGCCTGTCCCACTCGGGCGGAGTCGACCACCACGAACCCGAGCCGGACGGCGCATTCATCCCGACGGAAAATCTCAACGTCGCGAGCGTCACCCAGCACGTGCTGAAGTCTGGCGACACCTTTATCGTCAACGATCCCCTCGGCGATATCACCGGCCACGACGACGGCCTGTTCGTCAACGACACACGCGTCCTCTCGCAACTGCGCCTCACCTTCGGGGGCCGCGCACCGTCGCTGCTGTCTGGCAGCGTCAACAGCGACAACACGTCGTTCACCGCGCACCTGACCAACCGTCCCTTGCCGCCGCTCGGCGGCGACAGCACGCCGGAAGGCGTGATCCATGTCGAGCGTGTGCGTGTGCTCTCGGGCACCGTCCTCAACGAAGCCATCGAACTCACCAACTACGGCACAAGCGACGCTGTCGTGCCGCTCTCGATCTCGTTCGCGAGCGACTTCCGCGACATGTTCGAAGTGCGCGGCCTCAAGCGCGACAAACAGGGCCGAGTCGAATCGGCGCGCGTCGAGAACCGCGAGGTGCTACTCGGCTATATCGGTCTCGATGACGTGGCGCGCAATGTGCAGATCGCCTTCTCGCCGGAGCCTGACAAGCTCTTCGCCGATCGCGCCGACTACACTGTCAAGCTGCCGGCGCAGGCGTGCGTGTCGATCTATCTGTCTGTCGCGGTGCAAGTTGTCCCGCAAGCCAACAAACCGGCAGCGGGCGTCGCGCGACCCACGCATGCGGTGAGCGAGGCCCACCTGTCGCAAATCGATGCGGAGCGCCCGCGCGTTGGCCGCGCTGCAGTGCGCGCCGCGCTGGTCGACGCCCACCTGGTGATGCGTGAACGGCGCCGCGTCACCGCGCGGGTGCGTTCGAGCAATCCGCTCTTTAACGCGTGGATCGACCGTTCGCTTGCCGACCTGGGGCTGCTGACTACCGACCTCGCCACGGGGCCGTACCCCTACGCCGGCATCCCGTGGTTTTCAACGCCGTTCGGCCGCGATGCGATCATCACGTCGTTGCAGACGCTGTGGCTACAACCGAATCTGGCCGCGGGCGTGCTGCGCTTTCTCGCCGAACATCAGGCGCGCGACAATTCGCCGTTTCGTGACGCCGCGCCCGGCAAGATCATGCACGAGATGCGCAAAGGTGAAATGGCCGCCGCCGGCGAAGTACCGTTCGCGCTGTACTACGGCGGCGTCGACAGCACGCCGCTCTTCATCGTGCTGGCCGGCGCCTATGCGGCACGCACGGGTGATCTGGCGCTGATCGACGAATTGTGGCCGGCGCTGGAGCGCGCGGCGCAGTGGGTCGCGGGTGTCTGCGACAAGAACCGTTACGGTCTGCTGGACTACCAGCGCGAGTCCGATGGCGGCCTTGCGAATCAAGGCTGGAAAGACAGCCACGATTCGGTTTTCCATGCCGACGGCCATTTCCCCGACGGCCCTATCGCACTCGTCGAAGTGCAGGCGTATGCGAGTGCGGCATTCGACACGATGGCTCACTTCGCCAGGCTGCGCGGCCTCGACGATCCCGCAAAGCAATACAGCGAGCGCGCGAAGAAAATCCGTCAGTGCGTCGAAGAAAAGTACTGGATGGAAGAGTCCGGCTTCTACGGCATCGCGCTCGACGGCCACGGTGAACTGTGCCGCGTGATGGCGTCCAATGCGGGCCACTTGCTGGCCTTCGGTCTGCCCTCGCGCGAGCGTGGCGAAGCGGTAGTGCGCGCGCTCGACTCCACGCTGTTCCATACCGGCTGGGGTGTGCGTACGCTGGCGGCGAGCCAGGCGCGCTTCAACCCGATGGCGTATCACAACGGCTCGGTCTGGCCGCATGACAATGCGCTCTGTGCCCGTGGTCTGTCACGCTACGGCGGCAAGGCGGCGGCCGTGCGGCTGTTGCAGGCGCTATTCCAGGCGGCAGTCAATTTCGACATGCGCCTGCCCGAACTGTTCTGTGGCTTCCCACGGCGGCGCGGCGAACCGCCCACCGCCTATCCGGTCGCCTGCCTGCCGCAAGCCTGGGCGGCGGGTTCGCCGTTCATGATGCTCGAAGCCTGTCTGGGCATCACGATCGACGCGGCCCGGCGCGAAGTCGTGATCCAGCAACCCATGCTGCCCGAGGGCATCGACTGGCTCGAAGTCGGCGATCTCAAAGTGGGTGATTCGTCGGTGTCGATTACGTTCAGGCGAATCGGCGACAAGGTGGTCGCATCGGCGGCGGAGCAGGGCGACGTACGGGTGGTCGCGCTTCTCTAGACACCTGCCGCCAACATATGGTGGCTAGCAAACGAAAGTTGGCCCAAATCGGTGGTGTAAGTTATTGATTGGGTTGGAATTGTAAAAAATTCACGGAAGTCGATTTGCAAATCAATGTGGCCTAGCCCGAATCGAGCCACATCTGCGGGTGGCAAACCATCGCTTCGACGTTAGCGCAGCGCCAACCAGCCAAGGAGCCGCTGGCCATAGCGTCCGCTCAACGATAGGAAGAGGGCGGCCACACCCAGATTCCACATCAGTATCATCGCCGTCGCGTCCAGCGGGTGGAGAATCGACAATGCCACGGCAGTCATTGCAGCGACCGCGAGACTTCCTGCCATGATGACCGGGCCCGGCGACAGTTGCGCGACGTGGCGCAGCATAATGAGCATCACGAGCGATAGCGGCATACCCACTAATACCAACGTGGCAAAGCATTTGGCCGTCTCGCCGATAGACATACCTTCCGGGCCAATTGTGACCCAATTGGTCAGGCAACCGTAACCAATCGTGGCGACCCAAACGAGCGAGGCCGGAGCGGGTAAAAGAAGCCAGCGGCGCGACATGCCTGGCACGCTGGCAAGAAAAGCACCCGTGGCAGCCAGGACACCCGTTGTCATGGCTGCGGCTACACCGACGACATAAAGAGGTTGATGCAGTTTGACTGCCATGTCCGCACGTACTCCGTGCGCGATACCGACGAAGAGCATCACAGCTCCCGCAAACAGCAACCAGCATGCGGCTCTCGCCGCAGGAGCCCGCAGACGCCTGACAGGTGTTGCGTCCGCGACCAGGACATCAATCAGGTCGGAGGTTCGGGTCATGATTCGTTACCTTTCTGCCGGAACATTTCCCGTAATCGTTTCATTGCCCGGTGAGTGGCTACTTTCAACGCCGCAACCGACATTCCGCTTGCGGCAGCAGCCTCCTGCAGTGACATTTCTTCCAGCTTCAGCATGCGCATCGCGTCGCGCTGGCCGACCGTCAATTGTTCGATAGCTTCCCGTACCAGGCGAGCGTCCACTGCCTCTTCCTGTAAGTTCGTTGCATCAGCAACAAAGGTTTCCAGCTCACTTTCCATTGAAGATTCATGTGAGCAAACGCGTCCACGCCGACGCAGACCGTCGACGATGCGTCTCTTTGCGATGGCGACCAGCCACGGCCCGAATGGGCGGG
>NZ_DASRSY010000384.1:0-17667 GCF_035656215.1 Paraburkholderia sp. | reverse complement strand
AATCATCCACGCCTTGTCGTGCCCGCAGAAGATCGATGGAAGTTCGCTTTCTCTGGTCTGGCGAACGCATCTCTCACGGCATGGTCTCACCTGTCAACGGTGGAATGTTCCACCGCAAACCAATCTGAATCAGGCCCCGATGCGTTCGACTTTCACCAAATGGCTGTTCATCGTCTACGTTCTCGGTAGCGGGACACTGTATTCAATGGCCATACTGCTCCTGTTCCCTTTCGTCGGCAGGGCTGGCAGATACTGGTTGGCAAAACAATGGTGTCGTGCACTGGTGGCGGTGATGCGCTGGCTGCCGGGAGTCTCATGTTCGATAGAAGGGCTTGAACATATTCCTGAAGGGCCAGCGATATTACTGTGTCGTCACGAATCGACCTGGGAGACACTCGCATTTCTTGCGCTCTTTCCACGGCGCATCAGTTTTGTTTTCAAGGACGAGCTTCTTCGCATTCCTTTTTTTGGATGGGTGCTGCGTGGCCTTGACATGGTTAGCCTGAACCGCGGCTCCGCTCGACAGGCTCATCAGGCTGTGACGCAGGAAAGCGCTGAGAGGCTGGCGAAGGGGGATGTCATCGTCATTTTCCCGGAGGGGACCCGGGTGCCACACGATGCCCCGTTGAGGATGACATCGGGAGGCGTTCGACTGGCTTGCGCGACGGGCGTGCCTGCTGTTCCCGTGGTTCTCAACGCGGGCAAAGTCTGGCCGGCGAAAGGCTGGCCCAGCGGCCGCGGACAAATTCGTGTGGTTGTCGGCCCGGCATTCTCTCCTCGGGACCTGTCACAGCAGGAACTGGGGCGAGCCGTCCACGAGTGGATGAAAGATGAACTGGTGCGGCTTTGATACCGTTCCATTGTCGTCACACCCGCGCAGTCGCGGCGTCGCCGCCAGCTTACCGAAGACCCCGCGCCAACTCCACAAACTGCATCGCCCGGGCGTTGGCGTCCCCATGGCGGTGAGCGATGTATAGCGTAGTAATGGTGTCGGTCTCGTCCAGATGTCTGAACACAACCCCCGGCACTGCGATGGTCTGCAGCGTGGACGGCACGAGCGCAATACCGAGACCGGTGGCGGTCAGTCCGATCAGGGTGGAAGCCTGTTGGGCCTCCTGGACGACCTGAGGTTCGAATCCACGCTTCGCGCACAACGCGATAATCTTTTCGTGGACCGCGACGCCCGCTTGCCGCGGATAGGCGATGAACGGTTCGTCACGTAAATCCGTCAGCTTGATCGATGGAGCATTGGCGAGCCGATGCCGCGCATGCATGGCGAGCATTAGCGGCTCTTCCATCAGCGGCGTGAACACCAGATCCGTGGGTGGTGCGCTTTCAGGCATCCGCAGCAAACCGACGTCAATTTCGCGCTGCTCGATCGCCTCGATCTGCCGGGACGACGACAGCTCCAGCAGCGTGATGTTGACCTTCGGACGCTGCGTCCGGTACGCGTGAATCAGCCTCGGGAAAAACGGCGACAGCGTCGAAGCGTTGGTAAAGCCGACCCGCAAACGCCCAACCTCGCCGCTGACGGTCTCCCAGACGCTTTCCTTCGCGTGTTCGATCCGCGCGAGGATCGCCCGTGCGTCCTCCAGCAACGCGAGCCCCGCCTCGGTCAGCGCGACAGTGCGGCGCGTGCGGTGGAAGAGCCGCGCGCCCAGTTCCGCCTCCAGCGACTGGATCGCAAGGCTTAGCGGGGCCTGCGTAATGCCCAGCCGCTCAGCGCTGCGGCGGAAGTGCAGCTCCTGCGCCAGCACCACGAAAAATTCCAGATGACGGATATTCATTGATTTGCTCTGTAAATCAATAAGCTTGATCTGGAGAATAAATCAAAACTGTTTCCGGGGCGATACTGTCTTCCACCAACACAACGACGGAGACAGCATGAACGGTGCGGAACTGGTCGAACGCCTGCGAGCGCGACACAAGATCATTGCGCTGGGAATTCGCGCCTCGCGCACGACGGATGCAGTCCGCTGGGCCAAAGCGGCCGGCTACGACACGATCTGGGTGGATATGGAACACAGCTCGATCCCCGTCGATACCGTGTCGCAACTATGCTCATGCGCGGTCGACCTTGGCCTGATGCCGTGGGTGCGCGTGCCCGAACGCGATTACGGCACCATCAACCGCGTGCTGGATGGCGGCGCGCTCGGCATTATCGTGCCGCGCGTCGAGACCGCCGAGCAGGCGCGCGACGCGGTGATCGCCACGCGCTTTCCGCCGCTCGGCCAGCGTTCGCAACTGGCGACGCTGCCCTACGTCAACTTCGAGAAACTTCCCGCTCGCGAACTCAACCGGCGTCTGAACGAGGCGACCGTGCTCAAGGTACTGATCGAAAGCCGTGCCGGCGTCGAAGCCGCTGATGCGATTGCGGCGATCGAAGGTGTCGACGTGCTCGCGCTAGGTTGCAACGATCTCTCCGCCGATCTGGGCCACACCGGCGAATCGGCGCATCCCGAGGTCGTGGCTGCGTGCCGCAAGGTGATCGCGGCCGCGCAGCGGCACGGCAAGGTGGTGATCGTGGGCGGCATGCCGGAGTGCGAGGCGCTCAACGAATTGCGCCGCGAGGGCGCCGCGCCGTTTGTCTTCGCCGGTATCGACAGCGATGTTTATCTGGCCGCGCTGCGCGAGCGCGTCGAGCAGGCACGTCAACTTTAATTCGAACTTTTACTATCAGATCATGGCAGAAACCCCGCTGATTTCCACGCCGATGCGTGACTACGAAACCCTGTCGCGCCCGTCGTTCACGATGCCGCCGCTCGCTTGCGACGCGCACATGCACGTGTTCGGCCCCGAGGACAAATACCCGAAAGTCGAACATCCGCACTACACGCTGCCGGACGGCAAGCTCTCCCACTACCTGCAGATGATGAGCGTGCTGCACCTGAAGCGTTTCGTGATCGTCCAGCCGAGTTTTTACGGCACGGACAACCGTTGTCTGATCGACGCGCTGCACGTGGCGGGTTCGATCGCGCGCGGTGTCGTGATGATCGAGGAGGGCACGGACGCGGCGACGCTCGACAGCTTCTATCAGTCGGGTGTTCGCGCAGTGCGCCTCGATCTGTTTGCGCGTTCCGGACTGCCGACCGCCGAGATCCAGCAGTACATCACGCGCATGGCCCGCTTGTGCTCGAGCCTCGGCTGGCACGTGCAGTTCTATGCGCCGGGCTGGGTCGTGCGCAATCTGATTCCGTTTCTCGCCGACGTACAGACCGATTTCGTCATCGATCACATGGGCTACATGCTCGAAGAAGATGGCCTCACGCAAGCGGATTTCGACCGTCTCCTCAGCTTGCTGAAAGACGGCAACTGTTGGCTCAAACTCAGTGCGCCGTACCGGATCGCCAGGCATCGCGGCTATAAAGCGGTGGCGCCGATGGCCGAAGCAATCATCAAGGCCGCGCCGCAGAAAGTGATCTGGGGTTCGGACTGGCCGCACATTCCCGATTCGACACGCGACACCGGCGAATTGCTGAACCTGCTCGGCGCGTGGACCGACGGTCCGGCTGTGCACAAGATGATCCTGTCCGACAACCCCGCGCGCCTGTTCGATTACTGAGCGACAGGTTGAGCGACAACTGAACGATTATTGAGGCAATACCCACCCACTATGCCCTACCAACCCAACGCAGCGTTTGCCGGTCTCTTTCGCGCGTTCACGTCGGACCCGCAGAGTATCGGCGCGCATCTGACAGAGCAGATGGCGCAGCAGCAGGCGGACGATCCATTGCTGGTGTCGACCGGCAGCGATATCGTGCTGTTTCCCGGCGCGGGGCGTGCGCCGACGATCGAGAGCTTTCGCAAATCGACGCGTGGCTTCATCGAGTTGACGGCGGTATCGCATCTGCCGCTGGCGCTGGCTTACCTTGCGCGGATGCGTGAACTTTCGCCGCACGACGGCGCGTGGCAACGCGACGCGTCGAACCTGCGTGCCCATGCGCAGGAAACCCGCGCGGCGAACTCGCTTGCGCTCTGGCGCGATCACGTCGCGGTCGAGAGTTTCGCGGGCCACGAGCAGAAGATTGCCGATCTCGTCGACTACACCTGCGGCGTGACGATCGATCTGCTCGATCGGGCCGAGCAAGATCATTCGCTGCTGACCTTCGCGCGCCTGAACGACGAGTACTTTGCCGCGCCACGTACGAACGCGTTTCCTGTGCCGATGAACGACGTGATGTTCGCGACCTTCGGGCTGGCGTTTCTCGACATCGTCTACCGCATCGGCAACTGGTTGCGCGCGCAGGCACTCGACTGGAACCGCTTGATGGTGCTTGTCAGCGGCCGCTCGGGCCGGCCGACTGCCGGTGTGACGTGGGCGTCGAACAACATGTGCTATCTGGTGTGGTGCGCGTCGAATCGCGTGTTGGTGCCGGAACGCGTGTTCGTCGCGCCGCACGCGCCGTCGTTCTCGGTCGCCGAATTGCCGGACGCCGCGGGTCTCGCGGAACTGGAACGCACGTATCGGGCGTTGTGGCTCAACACCCGTTCGAGTATCGATGTCGCGCGTTCGCTGTTTCCCGGGCAGCAACCGTATCAGTTCGATCCGGCACCGGCTGACGGCATGCCGCCCATCAAGTCGGTTGACGATCACGATGCGACCGCTGCGCGCCTGCGCCGCATCATGGAAGATCCGACGCAACTGCTGTCCAACTGCGTCGCTGATTACATCGTCGATCAGTTGTATCGCAACGGCAATCGGCCGCAAAAGGTTGAGATTCCTGGTTTTACGAATGTGACTTTTCCGAGCGCCGTGCAATCGTAGCAGCGGCCACCGGACTAACACCCGCGCGCAAGGGCATCCGCGCGGGTCATAAAAAAACGCCCTTGATGAAGGAGACAGGCTTCATGAACTCACTTGCACAAGAACCGTCGGCGGGTTCGCCGGTCAGCAACGTGCTGCGCATCACACTGGTGTGTTTCGCGGTGTCGATGATCGATGGCTTCGACACGCTGATGTTGTCGTTCGTCGCACCGTTGCTGGCGAAGTCGTTGCAGATCGATCACGCAACACTGGGGCGCGTATTTGGCGCCGGCTTCATCGGCACGGTGCTCGGCTCGCTGATTGTCGGGCCGCTGGCAGACCGTTTCGGTCGACGCCCGATGCTGCTGCTGGCGCTCGCCGTAACGGGCATTTTCACGCTTGGTTGTGCTTTTTCCACCTCGGCAACGATGCTGGCCGCGCTCCGCTTTATCGGCGGCCTCGGCATGGGCGGAGCAATTCCGCCGGTTGCGGCAATCACGGCGGAGAGCAGTTCGCCGCAACGCCGCTCTTCGCTGGTGATTCTGATGTTCATCGGCTTTCCGCTCGGCGCGGTGGTGGGCGGCGCGATCACCGCGGCGCTGATGGTGCGCTTCGGCTGGCCGTTCGTGTTTCTGATGGGCGGCACATTTGCGTTGCTTGCGCTGATCCCGGTGCTGCTCGTGATTCCGGCGCAAACCGTCAGCCGCGCTGAACGAGCAGCCGCGCGGCAGCACGCGGCGGCGCGCGGTCTGAACGTAGTCGGCAGCATGTTCACTGGCGGCCGGCTCCCGGCGACGCTGGCGCTGTGGGTTAGCGTGTTGTCGAGCATGATCCTGTCGGGCTTCCTCGTCAGCTTCATGCCGACCATTCTCAACATGAACGGTGTCGAACCGGGGCGGGCCGCACTCGGTTCGGTGTTGCTCAATTTGGGGGCTATCGGCGGCGCGCTGGTGATTTCGACCCTGGTCGGCAAACGTGGTCCATTTATGCCGGTGGCAATTTCCTTTCTGGGCGGCGCGGCGTTGACGGTGGCCCTGGGCCAGATCATCGGTGCGGGGAATATCGCGCTCGCGATGCTGTTTGCAGTCGGCGCGTTTCTGGTCGGCGGGCAGTTGACGTTTCCGGCGATTGCCAGCTATCTCTTTCCCGCCAACGTGCGCGCGGCCGGTGTCGGTTGGACGTTGGCGGTCGGACGCATCGGTTCGATCGTCGGGCCGGTGGTCGGCGGCATGCTTCTTTCGCAGCATCTGTCGTTCGAAACACTTTTCATACTGGCGGCGATTCTCGCGGTAGGCGCCGCGCTGGGCCTGTGTCTTGCCAATGTGCTGCGGCCGCGCGAGAAAGAGGGTGGCGAGGTCACGCCGACTGCATCGTTTGCGATCACGGGTTCGGAGTTAGGAGAAGCGGGAAATGGCAAAAACTGAATTGGGCGCGGGGCTGCTGACGACGCTGCAGCAACTGCCCACCAGCGGCGCGCGTGCAGTTGAAGTCTTTGTGACGGACGAGGGCACCTTTCTCGGCGTGCCACAACTCGCGCGCGATGTGCCGGGTGAGGCGCCCTACATGAACGGTGGCGACAGTGACATCGAAGCGCCGATCTACCGCTGGCAGGACGGCCGTTTCATCGAGCATGAAGCGCTGTCATTGCCGGGTGGCGAAGACCTCGAGTACTTCGAGATCGACGGCCGGCGCTTTCTCGCGGCGGCCGGCATTCGCAGCGGCAAGGGCCCGTACGATCTCGATACCGACGCTGTCGTGTATGAACGCGTCGTCGACGCATGGGTGCCATTGCAAAGCTTTCCAGTATTCGCGGCGAAACAGTGGTCTGCCTTTTCGTTCGACTCGCGTCATTTCCTCGCCTTGGCGCAAGGCGTGGTGGTCGACGGTGTCGTGCCGAAACATCCACGCGAATCGTGCCTGTTCGAATGGAATGGCGAACGCTTCGTGCCACTTCAGACTTTCAATGGACGGTGGGGCTACAACTTCGCGTTCGTGTCGTTCGGTGGCGAGCACTATCTCGCGTATGCGGACCATGTCAGTGGATCGTCGGTGAGTCGCTGGGATGGCGAGAAGTTTGTGCCGCTGCAAACGTTCGACGAAAACGGCGGTCGTGCATTCCGCTTTTTCGAAGCAGAGGGCGCGTTATGGATGATCCACGCGAACCTGATCAAACACACCACGCTTTATCGTTTCGACGGTGCACAGTTTGTCGATATGCAGATGCTGGGCGGCCCGGGTGGGCGCGAGCTATGTCTGATCGACGGCAAAGAGGGGCGCTATCTGGTGCGCGTGTGCTTTATCACCGGCACGCCTAAAGCACCGGTTGTCATGCCGCAATCAGAAATTTTCCAGTGGCGGGATGCGCGCTTCGAACGGGTGGGTGAGTTCGCGACGTCCGGCGCAACCGACGCCACCAGCTTCGTCGACAACGGTCAGCACTATCTGGTAGTCAGCAACAGCCTGAGCGACGAGATCCGTTTTCGCACTGATTCCACGTTATACCGGTTCGACGGTTAGCGGCTAGACCCCGATATCAGTTGCTCCCGGCGGCCCGCCGGGCAGTTCCACACAGGAACAGATTTCCCTCTTGCGAGGGAGGGCACCGTTTTGCCTCAAAAAAATAAATTGTGGAGACGATGAATGAATAAGCTCGCCCTGAGTGCAGCAACGTTGTTTGCGTTAATGAGCCAGGCTGTCCACGCTCAAAGCACCCTCACGCTGTACGGCAGAATCGACGAAGGTCTGACGTTCGTGGACAACGAGGGAGGCGGTCACAACACGAAGCTTGATAGTGGTGTGCTGTACCCGAACATATGGGGCCTCGCCGGTCACGAGGATCTAGGTGGCGGTAACACGGTGGTGTTCAAGCTTGAAGGTCTGTTCGATCTGAACAGCGGGAAAATGCTTCCCGCCAATACGGAATTCGCGCACCAGGCCTTGATTGGCCTGGAGACGGATTACGGCAGGATCACCATGGGTTACCAGTACGACATGGCCTTCGATTTTTTCAACCAGTTCAACGTTAGCGCGCTCGGCAGTGGCTATGCGGTCCATCAAGGGGACTTCGACCACACCAACAACGACCGGATGCCAAACTCCGTCAAATACACCAGCCCGACCATCAAAGGATTCCAGTTCGCCGCGATGTATGGCTTCAGTAATACGGCGGGAAACTTCCATAACGGCAGCGCGTGGAGCGTGGGCGGACAGTACGCAAACGGACCCCTGACGATCGGCGCGGACTATACGTTCGAGGCCACGCCGACGCTGGACCCATACGCGCAGATCGGTTTGCGCACCTTCTTTGGCGTACCGACCGTGACGGGAACCGGCAATTCGGCCACCGACCTCCAGCCGGCCTTCACGCTCCATTCGCTGGCCACGTTCGGCATCGGCGCTTCGTATGCGATCGGCGATTTCACCCTTTACGGCAACTTTACCGACACGACGCTGAAGTACCAGGGCGAGGCCTCCGTGATGCACGTCTATGAGGGTGGGGCGACGTATCAGGCTAACCCTTTTTTGCAGTTTGTCGTCGGCTACCAGCACACCGGTTTTCAGGGCTACAAATGGAATCAGGTGACGGCAGCGGCTAACTATGCCCTCTCCAAGAGAACGCAGATCTATATCTCGTCGGACTACGTGAAAGCATCGGCCGGCGTCGATGCAGTTCTCGGCGAGGCATTTGCGCCGTCGTCGACGGGTCAGCAAGCCGACGTTCGCATCGGTATCGTCCACTCCTTTTAATTGCGTCGATTGTCGGATTCAGCCGTGACGCGTCTTGAAACCTTAACAACTGATGGAGAAGTCAACAAATGAAACGAGCATATGCCGGGATGGTGGTTGCAGGGACGATGGTGTTTGGCGTTTGCGTCTGGGGTGCCGAATCGGCGGACAGTCTGCCGAAGTGGACCGCTAATATCCCGATCAAAGTGGCGACACACTTTGCCTTCGACACAAGCGCGACCGCAGACGGAAAGTACTACCTCGCCGACGGATCGAACGTTGCACTAGACGTATTCGACGCCAGGACCATGACGCTGCTTGCGCAGATTCCCGGGGATTTTGCCGGCGTTGGCAAGAGCTTCGATACCTCCGCGCCGGCGGGTGTGACGCCGGTCCCGGGCACGTCGTTGGTCTACGTGGGAGACGTCAATTCGGTCAAGCTGATCGACGTGTCGGAAAAGAAGCTGGTCAAGACGATCGCGGTCAGTACGTCAGGGATTCGCGCCGACGAAGGTTGCCTCGACCCGGAGCACCACCTCGTGATGTACTCGAGCGGCGGCGAAAAGCCACCGTTTGCGACCTTCATCGATACCCAGACTCAAGCGGTCGTCGGCAAACTTTCTCTCGCTGACTCCACTGGTCTCGAAGCGTGCGCGTACGACCCGAAGAACAGGAACTTCATGTTGAACAACGATGGAACGAAGGCGAATCCGAAAGGCGAAGCCGATGTCATTCCTGTTGCGTCCGTTCTTGCAGGAAAGCCCGCCGTTTCGAAGGTATTTGCGCTCAAAGGGTGCGACGCGCCAACCGGCATCGCAATCGGACCGGGCAACGATGCGCTGATTGGGTGCGATCCCGATGAGGGGGGCAAGCAGTTGACGTTGATCATCGATCGCAGCAACGGCAAGACACTTGCCGAATTGCCGTTCGGCGGTGCAGACCAGGTCACCTATGACCCGGTTTCGAAGCGCTATTTCCTTCCCGCTGGCCACCACTCTGCTGACGGCATTTCTCAGGTCGGCCGGAAAGACGCGAAATTCGACTCGGCGCTCGGCGTCGTCGACGCGACCACACGGCACTTCCTTGGTAGCGTCCCCGCCGGAATTCACGCGCACTCGGTCGCGGTAGATGGTGAGTTGCACCGGGTGTTCGTGCCGCACGCGGGCGGCGCGTCGGCTGAATTTTCCAGCCCAGGCGTATCGGTATTTGCCACGCAGTAAGCGCGTACCCGGCAAAGGCTGCCCGCTCTCCATTCAGGGGGGCGTGGTCTTCCGATCAGCCTGAAGGAGTTGCACCCGCTATGTGCCGTCTTGTTGATATACGCGTCAAGACACCTGACAAAGGAACCATGTGATGACCAGCATTCAAGATTCAGATCGGTGTCGCGAGACCGATCCAGCCAGTAAAGTCCCTCAGATCACCTTGATGTTCTGGGCAGTCAAGATTCTCGCGACTACGGTTGGCGAGACCGGCGGCGACGCCCTTTCGATGACGTTGAAACTCGGTTATGCGATGAGCAGCATCATCCTCCTCGCATTTTTCTTCGTCACATTGACGGCCCAGATCGCGTCTAAACGGTATCACCCCTTCGTCTATTGGCTCGTGGTGGTCGCCACAACGACCGTCGGTACGACGACTTCGGATTACCTTGATCGCACCGTCGGCCTTGGTTACGTGAAATCATCCGTCATGCTGTTTTGCGGTGTTCTGCTGATCCTTTACATCTGGCGCCGCGTCGTCGGAAGGGTCGAGTTCGAGAACATTGCGACGCGTAAGGAAGAAGTTTTTTACTGGCTCACGATTCTGGTTTCCAACACGCTCGGGACTGCACTTGGCGACTTCGTCGCAACCAGTGCAGGACTGGGATTCGACGGCGGCGCGCTGGTGTTCGCCGGCCTGATCGTCGTCGTGGCCGCGGCGCACTTCTGGCTAAAGAAGGTCCCGCCCAGTGCGCTTTTCTGGATTGCGTACATCCTCACTCGCCCCCTTGGCGCCACCCTCGGCGATACGCTCACCAAACCCTATAGCGAAGGTGGGCTGGAACTGGGCCGAATCACTTCTTCGCTGGTCATTGCGGCGGTCATGGTCGTGGGAATCATCTTGATGTCGAGAAGTCAGCAACGGCGTGCCGTTCGATCGGGCCAGGCCCTGTTGGACTGAGTCAATAACAAACGCCCGGATAGCGGAAGTGCTGGATGGTCCGCACGGCGTACCCGTCAGCGAACAGATATTCCCCTTGGGTGACTACCCGTACATCGCGATTAACGATCTGCCGAAGGTGAGCGAACTGAAGCGGCTGTTTCCCGATCTGTATCGCAACGATCCGGTGTTGCTGAAAGTGAGTGGCTAGTTTCTCGCACGAAAGAGGGAGACAATTGCGCGAGCCCGTCGCAGCATAACTCACGCCGCACGGCATCCATAATGACGCGCCGATATCACGCAGAGGAGGGAGAGGAATATGCAGGTCAGCCGCACAATCAGCACCGTCGAAGTCCACACCGGCGGCGAGCCGTTCCGGATCGTCACGTCGGGCCTTCCGCGCCTGCAAGGCAACACGATCGTGGAGCGCCGTGCCTGGGTACGTGAACATGCGGACAATATTCGCCAGGCCCTGATGTTCGAACCCCGCGGACACGCGGACATGTACGGGGGTTATCTCACGCCGCCCGTGTCACTCACGGCTGATTTCGGCGTCATCTTCCTGCACAACGAAGGATATAGCGACCACTGCGGACATGGCGTGATCGCACTGGCAACGGCCGCGGTGGAGCTCGGCTGGGTGCAGCGCGAATCGCCCGAGACGCGTGTCGGTATCGACGCACCGTGTGGTTTTATCGAAGCATTCGTCAAGTGGGACGGCATGCACGCGAACGGGGTGCGATTCATTAACGTACCCTCGTTCATTTACAGGCGCGACGTGAGCGTCGAGACGCCGACCTACGGGACGGTGACCGGCGACATCGCATTCGGCGGGGCGTTCTATTTCTACACAGACGGCGCGCCGCACGGCCTCGCCATTCGTGAGTCGTCGGTCGATGCGCTCAAACAATTCGGTGCGGAAGTCAAGATTGCCGCCAATCAGGCGTTTCCGCTCGTGCACCCGGAGATTCCGGAAATCAATCATATCTACGGCACGATCATTCACGGCGCGCCAAGATTTCCCGAATCGACTCAGGCGAACTGTTGCATTTTCGCGGACCGGGAGGTGGACCGTTCGCCGACGGGATCGGGCACGGCGGGCCGTGTGGCGCAACTCTATCTGCGTGGCGAGATCGGTCGGGACGACGTACTCGTGAATGAATCGGTGATTGGCACCGTGTTTCGCGCACGTGTTGTAGCTGAAACGCAACTCGGCATGTTCCCGGCCGTGATCCCCGAGATCGAAGGTTCAGCCCATGTGTGCGGATTCGCCAACTGGATCATCGACGAGCGCGATCCACTCAAGTATGGATTCCTGGTACGTTGAGTGGGGCTCGCGCTCGGCGAGATGTGCTGGCATCGTCGCGTTCCACAGTCCCTTCGTGTGGGCCGTCAGCGGCAGCAGGCAAACGGTCGTTGCGCTTTTAACTGCTTGCGCAGCTATAGCTGGCTGCCTGATTGATGTCTCCCGCGTTGTAGTGCGGCACCAGGGGATACGGGCAGTCAGGCAGCGTGGCTGTCACGTTGCCGTTCGTGTCGAGTTTGGTCATAGTCAGTTGACCCGGCGCGACGCCTTGCTCAACCCAGGCGATCATCGGGCCAATGTAGTCGAACTGATCCGGTCCATTGCCGCCTTCGACGTGACCCACACCAGCCTCACGATAGAACCGCGCGTTACTGGCCGCCGATCCCGCGAGTTGCGTCATTGCCAGCCAGTTGCGGATATGGTCGCGAGCCGACAGCAGCGGGTCGGCGCCGCCGTGGAACGAGATCAGCTTCTTGCCCGAAGCCAGATATTGGGCGATAGCCTGAAGGCTGTGATCGGCTCCTGCGCTTTGCAGACCTGCGGCGATGACCGGATAGGCGCTGTCGACGTTAAAGGTTGCCTGCAAACTTCCTGCGGCAGTTGCCGGGAAGAGCCAATTGCCGTTACCTGTCGCGATCCCGGCGAATCCGCCTCCGAGCGTGGCATACGCGCCGACACCGACCGAGCTGCCGAAGTCGGCCCAGTAGTAACCGGAATAGAGCAGCGTTCCGCTACCTGTATCCAGCGCCCCGATCTCTTGCCTGACCGTCTGCAATTGGGCCGGTGTGAGGCAGGTCGCTGCTGGCGCGCCAGCGGTTCCGCATTGAAGTGGAGCGGGATCGTAGGTGCAGGCGTCGGGGTTCAGTATCACGCCGTTTGCGTTCCCGCATTGTTGCAACGCTGCCTGATAGGCTGCCGTCCATTGCGCGCTGCTGGGCATGGCGGGCGTCCCGACCTTGGAAGCCATGTTCAGCCATGCCATGGTTTGCGTCGCCATATTCATTGTTTCGGAGCCGGCGATGATGCCGTCGTAATCGCCTGGCCAATCCTGCGCGACGAGGTAAGCGTTGCGGCCGCCGTTCGATGCGCCTTCGAAGTAGGTGTACTTGAGTGCCTGACCGTAGAAGGCGGTAATCACCGCTTTGGCAAAATGTACAGTGGTGCCGAGCGCGGCGTACGAGTAGTCCTGTTTTTGGGTCGCATCGGTGATGAAATCGGCAGGATTACCGTCCCGGTTGCCACCGTTTGAAGCCGTGAAAGCCATGCCGCGTTGCAACGGTCTGGTGAGAGGGTAAGTGAGGTTGACAGATTCGATGGTTGGAATGGATCCGTCGAAACCGCCCCCGCCCTGGTGGAATAACCGGTTTGCATAGTTATCCGGAAGATCGACCTCGATGTCGAGCGTGGTGCCGTGAGCGCCGGTCGCGTTAACCTTGCAGTAGGCAGGAACGTTGCCGCTCGCCTCGGTGCGCTTCGTGGCCGTAATCTGGATTCCACCGATGGTTTGGCCGTTGAGCGAGGTGCATTTGGAGGCGTTAGTCTCGGCGACAGTGGGAGGTGTCACGCCGTCACTTCCACACGCAGCGACAAATACGCTGCAAAGACTGGCGATGCCCCATACCAAACAAGACTCGGTGATCCGCCTGCGCGCGCCGTCCAAGTGCCTGACATTCTGATTTGCCATTCATATCTCCTGGTTGAGGACAAAGCTTTTATTTTTATTAATTAACCGACCGGACGGTTTGGTAAGTGAGGTGCAGCATAAGTTGTCCGAAATCGCTCGGATAGCGACGTTAACCCTGGAGAATCAGCGAAGATTGGATTGGCGCGGGGCGCGGAGGGCGCTCGCGAAGTGGTGGGCGTCGCGCTGTTGATAGACTGGGGGCTCGCATTCCAGCTGCGGCCCAAAAATGCAAACCTTGATGGCGGGTACTACATGATGCGAATCGAGACAGGGGATTTTTCCACCAACGGGATCGCGCTACGAGCCGACATCGCCGGCAGCGGTATGCCGGTCCTGCTCTGCCACGGATTCCCTGAATCGCGGCATTCCTGGCGCCATCAGGTGCCGGCGCTCGCCGAGGCGGGATATCGTGTGATCGCGCCCGATATGCGGGGCTATGGCGGCAGCAGCGCCCCGGAAGCGATCGACGACTTTACGATTCTGCATCTGGTGGGCGACATGGTCGGCTTGCTCGATACGCTCGGGCATCCGAAAGCAGTGATCGTCGGTCATGACTGGGGCGCGGTCGTGGCCTGGACGGCAGCCATGTTGCGGCCTGACCGGTTTATCGGCGTCGCAGGACTGTCGGTTCCGTTCATCCCTCGCACTTCTTCTCCGCCGCTCGCGACCCTGCGTCGCCTGGGGCGGGAGCGCTTTTACTGGCTCTGGTTCGAACCGCGGGGCCGCGCCGAGGCGGAACTTGACGAGGATCCGGCGGAAAGCCTCCGCCGCATTTACTGGGGCCTCTCTGGCGCCGCGCCCGATCCGCTCTGGAACGGTATGGTCGCCGAGAGTGGATTTCTTGCTACTTTCCCGGCGCCTTCCGGTCTGCCGGATTGGCTGACGCTGGAGGACCTTAGCCTGCAAACCGCGGCTTTCGCCCGTGGCTTTCGTGCGCCGCTCGACTGGTATCGCAATCTTGATCGGAACTGGGGCTTGCTCGGCGCTTTTGCCGGCGAACGCATCACACAACCGGCGATGTTTCTCGCGGGCGCGCGGGACCCTGTGTTGAATTGGCGACGTGACGCCTATGCGACCCATTCGGAGAACTTGCCGGGCCTTGTCTCCAGCGCACTGCTCCCTGGCATCGGCCATTGGATACAGCAGGAGGCACCGGACGCGGTGACGGCAGCGCTCCTCGACTTCCTGCGGACATTCAATGCATCGGACTGCTAGCCGATCGGTTGGGCATCGACTGACGCATCCCGCTTCGTTTTTCAGCGCGCCAGCAACGAAACGGTTGCGATGCCCAGGATGGTCATCACGAGCGACGCGCCCACATGAATGACGATCTCACTGGCCGCCCAGCCGAGCCGTCCGTCCTGCAAGCGCTGCACGACTTCCGCTGAGAAGGTCGAGAAAGTCGAGAGACCGCCCATCAGGCCCGTGATGACGAAGAGCCGCCATTCGGGCGCGATCTGCGGCGCCCGCGCGAATCCCGCGACCGCGACGCCGATGACGTAACCGGCGATCACGTTGGCGGCGAATGTGCCGAGCGGCAAGCCGGCGAACAGGCCGTTCAGGCGGATACCGAGGAACCAGCGGAACAGCGAGCCGAGTGCACCACCGATGCCGACGGCGAGAATGGACCAATACATGAAAATTGCCCTGGCGAAGCGAAAAGGTCGACAAACCGGGCTGATGGGGACGCGCGATGCCGCGTCCGTCGTCATCCGGGCGAAGCAGGCATCATCAGCCACAAGGGCGGTTAAGGGAGAATGCCATCTCCAGCGCGCAAGTCTAGCATCGGCGGCCCCATTGGGGGACAGGTGGGCGCTTCTGGGACGCGAGCGCGTGCGGTCTGCGTGACGTGGGGGCGCGACCTACAATAAAAAGAGGACCAGCGAGTGTTTGCTGTGGGTTGACTGCGGCTGCGCGGGAGGCCGAGATGATGAAGGGATACCAGCTCACGTTTTATACCGAGCAGAACAGGCGCCATCACCATCAATTGGTCGTGGACTGGTTGCTGTCGATCGCGAAGCACGCCGGCATTCATGGCGCGACCGTCGTGGCGGCGTCCGAAGGCATCGGCCACGCGGGCGGGCGGCATGCCGCGCGCTTCTTCGAACTGGCGGATCAGCCCCAGCAGGTGATCTTCGCGGTCACCGAGGCGGAGGCGGAAACGTTGATCGAGGCGGTGCGGCAGGGCAGCGTGCCGGTGTTCTTCACGCGTTGCCCGATCGAATTCGGCATGCTCGGCGGGCAACCGGACGCGAAACATCCGGCGCGCCGCTAGCGGTGTTTTGCGGCGAATGTGTCAGCCGACGCTTTCGCGTTCCGGCGTCGCCGAAATCTTGTGGATCGACAGGTCCGCGCCGTTGTACTCGTCCTCCTGGTCGAGCCGCAAGCCCACCGTCATGCGAATGCCCCCGTACACGAGCGTACCGCCGAGCGTCGCCACCACGATGCCGCCCAGCGTGCCGACCACTTGCGCGCCGAACGATACGCCGCCGAGGCCGCCGAGCGCATGCAGACCGAAGATGCCGGCCGCGATGCCGCCCCACGCGCCGCACAGACCATGCAACGGCCACACGCCGAGCACGTCGTCGATGCGCCAGCGGTTCTGCACGCAGGTGAACATGGTGACGAACAGCACGCCCGCAATGCCGCCCGTCACCAGCGCGCCGAGCGGATGCATCACGTCGGAGCCGGCGCATACCGCAACCAGCCCGGCGAGCGGGCCGTTATACGTGAAGCCGGGGTCATTGCGACCCGCGAGCCACGCAGTCAGCGTGCCGCCGACCATCGCCATCAGCGAATTGACCGCCACGAGGCCGCTGATCTTGTCGATGGTCTGCGCGCTCATCACGTTAAAGCCGAACCAGCCGACCGCCAGCACCCATGCGCCCAGCGCGAGAAACGGAATATTCGACGGCGGATGCGCGGCGATACCGCCGTCGCGGTGATAGCGGCCGTGGCGCGCGCCGAGCAGCAGCACGGCCGGCAACGCGACCCAGCCGCCGAACGCATGCACCACCACTGAGCCGGCGAAGTCGTGAAACGGCACCCCGAACACCTGGGTGATCCAGTTCTGAATGCCGAAGCGGCCGTTCCACACGATCCCTTCGAAGAACGGATAGATGAACCCGACCAGCACGAAAGTGGCAAACAGCTGCGGATTGAATTTCGAGCGCTCGGCGATGCCGCCCGACACGATCGCGGGAATCGCCGCCGCGAAGGTCAGCAGGAAGAAGAAGCGCACCAGCGCATAGCCATTGTGCGCAGCCAGCGACTCGGCGCTGCCGAAGAACTGCACGCCATAGGCGATCGTGTAGCCGATGAAGAAATACGCGATCGTCGAGACCGAGAAGTCCACCAGAATCTTGACCAGCGCATTGACCTGATTCTTTTTGCGCACCGTGCCGAGTTCGAGAAACGCAAACCCCGCATGCATGGCCAGCACCATCGCGGCACCTAGCAAAAGGAACAGGGTGTCGGTGCCGGTTTTCAGACTTTCCATCGATGTGTCCCGCTTATGCCAAAAAAACGGGCATTGAATGCAAGAAGCGGGCCAAACTTGTGCCGGAAAGCGTCGATCAGGTGCAAAGCCGCACCGGGATGGGTTTCGTGTCAGTCGCTGTCGATCGAGCCACGCGCCAGGCCTTGCACCGCTAACAGCAATGAAAGCACAATAAAAGTGCACGTCGGTTCCATGACGGACGCCGTGATCCAAACATGGGCAAAATATTCGATTTGATTTACGTTTAATTCAAAAGCCTGACGGTGTATGCGCATTGGCAGCACAGGGGGCTGAATTTGGCGGAAGAAGTCTGGTCCGTGGCGTGTCGTCTTTGTCTTCCTGCCCAAACGCCGACATAATGTGCCGTCCCGTGCACGATCTGCCGGCCATCGACCTCCAATGCGTACGCATGAGACTGACCACTAAAGGCCTGTTGCTGATCGCGATTCCGGCCCTCCTCGAACTGGCGCTGCTGTCCGGACTGGTCAAGGCGCAGTCCGACGCGACGCAAGCGGAGCAGTGGGCCATCCATAGCGAAGACGTGCTGCGCCAGACCACCGCGATTCTCG
>NZ_DASRSY010000383.1:0-18040 GCF_035656215.1 Paraburkholderia sp. | reverse complement strand
TGATGGCTCCGGCGCATCCTGCGCGATTTGCACGATGCTGTAAAGCATTGCCCAACGGGTCCACGGGTGGTTGTAGCTCCCCTGGTGATCGTAGCCGCCCTGCACGAAGGCCATCTGGACGCCGTGGGGTGGATCACCTTTTACCCCTGGCCTCAGGCCGCGTGCCTGGGCGTCGGCGGACCACGCAGGCACGGTCGCATCACCCGGAATGATGCCGTTCTTGTCTGGGTTGGGCGCATCCGCTCCGGCGGGTAGCTTCGGAACCTTTTGTACCTCGAACTCGACGGTCAGCTTGCGTGATTCCAGATAAACCCGGACATTGCCCGTGTGCGAGTCGTGCAGGAGGGTCGCAGCGCGCAATTCTTCTTCCGGCACTCCCGACGGCACGTTGCCGGCCCAGAACACCTTGCCCCATGTCAGCAATTTTTCGAGAGGAAGACCTTTTTCGATGCCGGGCTTGTCCTTGTCTCCGCTTTCCGTCGCAGCATCGGCCTGCGGCTTCTGTATCAGCGCGCCGTTGCCGTTGTATGCGGCATAAGTTTTTCCATGATAAATGTTGATTATATTATTTTGCTTTTTTACAACTTCCTTCATGGTTTCATTGAAATTTTCTAGAATTGTTTTTCCTTGTGCTCTTTTATCAAGTCGTTGCTTCACAACGCCAGCCGGATCAAGAAATGATGGATCAGGTAGCAGACCATACCATTTCGAATTCGTATAAATCTCTTTGTAGGCACTGCCATTCTCCGGCAACTGCATCACCACCTCGCCATTGATCCGGGCAAACACCCACCACGGCTCGCTGTTGTCGTAGTCCGGCATAGGGATCAGTTCCAGCGGCCCAGGAGCGTTCGCTATCACTGCCACGAACTCACCGGCGTCGCGACCGACCAGACTGCCGTTGACAAAGCTGTTCATCCCGCCCTCGTTGCCCCCACCCGTCCTGAAACGCTTCGCCGCAACTGGCGCGCCCGTTGCCGGCTGCACGCTGTGGAATACCCCGTGCATCAAACCTTCCGCACCATGCATCGCGATCGCCATCCGGGCCACCAATCCTCCCATCGAGTGGGTGAGAATGATCGCCTTGCCTGAATCATTCTCCGCACAGATTTCCTTGATGCCCATTAGCCTCGTCGTTTTTTTCGTCTTCGGATCGTAGTAGTCGGAGCCCTCGACCACCTGCTGCCCGGAGTCGGCATTCGACTGCAGCCAGTTATAGCCGATGGCGTACACGCGGTACCGGTACTTCGCGAAGCGCTTGAATTCCGCCGAATCCTGCGTAATTTTCTCGCCCTTGCCGAACGCGCCGTAGTCGGTCGGGTCGGTGTCGATCACCGGCTTGAGCGTCCACTTTTCACCCTTGGGATCAGTGTCGACCCACGCACCATGTGTTTTGCCTAGCAGCATCGGCTGGTTCAACTGCTCTTCGAGCCATGCCAGCACCGGGTGATAGCTCGTGCGATGCACCGAACCCCAGCCGCGCCTTCTCGCCTCCTTTTCGTCGACGAACTGGTCAGCTGTATCGTCTTTGCCATGCTTGCCGACATTGATCGGACCGAGCGGCGTCACCGCCGCCAGGGTCGGGTCGAACTGCGTTTCTCGCGCCGATGCGCTCTTGAACCACAATCCAATTAACGCAGGGAGTGCACCTACGGCGCCCATCATGCCATCCGTGTTCGGGGCAAAGAACAGTTCGTCGCCGGTATCCTTGTCGGTCAGCAGCGACCCCATCACGCCCGGCAGGAATATCACCGGGATGATCGGCCGCACATCGCACAACAGTTCCTTACTGCGTTTGTCGCTCTCTGGCGTCAGCGTAAAAGTCCCATAGGACGATCCGTCTGCGTGCGTGCGCCCGGTCTGCTGTACCACCTCCTGCTCGGCATTGTCATCGAAAGGCGAGCCGCCCTGATTATCTGTCTGGTTATCGCTCATCGTGATTCGTGCAAAGTGTGTCGATCAGTCAAAATGGTTCACGCCGATGTGCCGCCCGGGTTGGAACCCGGCCGCAACGCACGCAGCATCACCGACTCAACATCCTGGCTCTTCTGCTCGGGAACATGTCCCAGCTCGTTCGTCATCCCGGTCAGGCGAGTACCATCGGCACGCACCAGCTCATAGGGGTGGTTCTTCAGCACGTCGCCCGTGATGCGATCACGCAGCACGTAGGGATCGTTAAATTTCGCCTGCGGCAGACTGTTCATATGCTCGGCAATCGAACTCGGTCCCTGCCGGCTGAACGACGCCGACTTGATCGTGCGTGCGCCGCGCGTGCCGTCCTCGATACCTCCGGAGGTGATACGGATGTACGAGCCACCGCACTTGAGCAGCAGTTCGGTCTTCGCGTCAATCTCGATGTTGCCGTTATTGCTCTTGAGCGTCAGGCCGAGTTCGGAGAGTAATCGCAACTGATCGGTGAGCGCCTGGATGTCGATCGCACCTTTCCCGGCGATCAGTTTCATACCGGCACGCTGGACGAACACGCTGATTTTTTCTGCGACACTCGCAACCAACGACTTCCCGACGGCCCAGTAGGTGTCCTTGCCGCTGACGAAATTCAGATGCTCGTCCGCCACCATCTGCGCCGACGCGTGCGTGGTAAAGCCCATGCTCTCGGGACTCGATCCGAGCATGACGGGTTTGGCAAAGGCATTGGCGTTTCCTGTCCCACCGCCTGCCGTATTGCCGCCTTTGATTACGCCCGCCTTGCTGTGCTGGGTCGCCTTCGCGAACTGTGAAAGCGCTTCGCGGCCAGGCTTCATATCCTCGGCCTTGGCGGTCGAACTTGCTGAGGACAACGACTCGATGAGTAGATCCGCACGCGCCAGGATCTCGCGCGGCGCGGTGGTATCGAGCGGCTGACCGTCGGCGCTGATTTGATGTGTGCTGAAATACAGTCCCTCGCCCGCATGGACCGCACCTGCATTGTCGGTGCGCAGGGTGAACCCGCTGCCGGTGTACGCGCCACGCGAATTGCCGTCCTGGACGATCTGGTAGCCGAGATGAAGACCGCTCATGCCGTGGCTGCTCATGATCCGCATGCGAGGCTGCCCCGTGGAATCATCCATGACGTGCTGGTTATAGCCGCCACCACCGCCATACTCCCGGGACTGATAGCCGGAAAGCAGGCCGTTCGAATGCCACTGCGGTTTCGCCGCGCCGTTGTAGACGCGATGAAGCGCAATCGGGCGGTCGATGTCATTGCCGATGTGACCGATCAGGAGTTCTTCGCCCGCTCGCGGCATGTGGACGCCACCATATCCATTGCCGGTATCGGACTGCGCCACACGCACCCAGCACGATGCGCGCTCGTCCCCTTCGTTTTGTCGGTCCCAGATGAAGAGCACCTTCACCCGGTTCAGTTCATCGGTGTAGCACTCCTGGCCCTTCGGGCCCGCCACAATCGCCGATTCCAGTTTCGCTTCGGGCTTGCGATGTTCGAACGGGCTGCGATAAGGCACCGTCGTGCGCTGCGCTTCAATGGCGACCCGGTAGAACCCGGTCGAGCCGTCCACGTGTTTCACGCTGAAGTTCTGGCCGGGATCGTCGGTGCGGGCTTGCGCGAGCTGGTGATTCAGGCTGTGTGGGTAGTTCGCTTCGTGCCCGGCGAGCGGAAGATTGTTCTCGATGACCCACGCGACCTCGATGCTCGCGAATTCGTTCTGGTCCGCGGCGTCGTGGTCATGCTCGGGATGACCGGTCAGTGTGAAGCGCCGGCCCGCGTCCATCGCGCGCAGGCTAGCCACGCCGTGAAAGCGCTTGGCCTGCGACTCCCATTCCTCCATGCGAATCTTCGACAGATGATCGCCACGGTCCTGTTCCGGGTACGTATAGCCACCGGTGTATTCGTAGACTTCGGTTTGCGCGGGCAACGCACCCTGATTCGCCATGGTCGGTACCGACGTACCTTTGGGGCTGGAAGGCGTCGACGGGCTTTTGTAGTCGAAGGTGCGCGTCGACAGCAGCACGGATTGCAGCGTCCGCGTGCCTGACCACTGGGTGAGTGCATCGGCTTCACTGCTCACGCCGGCACGATAGAATCCGACCGTTGCAGGTGAGAGCGGTTCGAGCGTCTGGAGGCGATCGGTGATGATCAGCGTGTGCGATTTGCCGTCCGCCGCCTGCTGCCAGATGCCATACAGTCCTTCGGACTCGAGGAGCCGGTGCACGAAGTTCCAGTCGGTCTCGTCCTGCCGGCAGTAGGAACGCTTCGGCAGCGGGTTCGAGAGCGCGAATCGATACATCCCTTTTGCCTGCGGATGCTGGTTGAATACGTCCGAGACGATCTCGTCCGCTGCCTTGTCCTGCCAGTGTCGCTGGTCACGCCGGAACTTCAGAAAGTGCATCCACGAGGAAAATCCCAACTGGTAACTTGTGAGATTTCCGTCGGCTCCCAGCCGACGCGCTGTATGTATATAGCCATGGTGGGACAGGTAAGACCGATCGGCCTGCTGGATCCAGAGCGTAACCGTCTGGGCGATCAGCGTTTTGAGCTGGACGTCGCCCTGAGTCGACACGCAGTCGAGCAGAAAGGAGAAGTCACGACCGATCCGCGAGCACCCGGTGACACGGTGGGGCAGCAAGACGTTATTGCCGGCCGGCGTATCCAGTTTCAGAAGGCGGTCCTGCTGCGACAGTCCACCCGTAATCGCCCCGATTATGTCCTGCGTGCCCATGCCGCCTCTCGATCTGATTATTCCTCTTTCCCGCGCGATTCTACTTCGAAAGCAATCTGATAATGATCAGAAATTGAAAAGCGGAAATCGATTTAATGCGAAATGGATATTCGGGCGAATATCGAATCTTAAAACATTGATGCGGCATGGGTCGCAGGCGGACGGCCGCGAACAACATCAAATTATCGATTCGATCATCTTTGTCCGGCCTCTAGGGCCGAACTGCAGCGCTTTTACTCTGCTTGGTTGACTTGGAGCGTAGAGGAGCGCCCGGTGTTCTCGCATAGACATTGACCCGAGCCGCAAATTCCGTTGCTAACTTCGGAGTGATTCCAGTAGTTTTCAATGCGTCGAGATAATCGGCGTACCACTGCATCATGGCGGCCCGTTGCGGTAAGTACTTGGCTTGGTTGTAGTCACCCGAAGTGCCTTCCTCAACGTGTGCGAGCTGCATATCGACGTGTTTCTCATTCCAGTCATGTTCGTTAAGCAAGGTGCTCGCGGTATGACGTGTGCCGTGTCCTACCATGCGGCCTTTGTACCCGATTCGCGCAAACACTCCATTGATGGTGTTCTCGCTGATGGTCTTATTTTTCCAGCCAATGCCGGGGTAAAGATATTGATGCCGGCCCGTTTGCTTCTGCAGTTCATGCAGTTGTGCGACGAGTTGCGTTGGCAGAGGGATGACGATGTCGCGGCGCATCTTCATTTTTTCTCCGGAAATGGTCCACAACGCGGAGTCGAGGTCGATCTCCGTCCACTCGGCAAAGCGAACCATGCCAGGGCGGCTCGCAGTCCAGATGGTCATCCAGGCGGCAGCGCGTTGGATGAAGCGGCTCTTGGATCGATCGAGTGCCCTCAGAAAATCAGGAAGTTCGGGCTCAAGTAGATGTGGATAGGGCTTGGCCTTGGGGGCTTCCTTGGCAATGACCTTCAACTCCGATGCGGGGTTGTTCTCGCATTGACCGCGAGCGATAGCTTGGCTAAAAATTTCACGCAACCAACCACGTGCCTTCTTAGATACATTCAACGCATTGCGTTTCTCAATGCGCTCTTGCACGCGTGTGCAGTCTTGTCGAGTGATCTCTGATAGACGTTTATCTCCCAGCTCTGGGAGGATGTCCTTGTCCAGATATGTGCGGAACTTCGAGAGAGTCCCTTCTGCTCGTCCGGCATCCTTTTTGCCCTCGTACCAGAGGTCGGCCGCAACTTTGAACGTGTCATCATTTTTGGCTTTCGTTTTTTTGCGAAGCTCTGGCTTGATGCCATTCGCAATTTGGATGTCTGCTTGAACCCTTAACTCGCGTGCACGCTGCAGAGAGATATTGGGATACACGCCGAAAGACAGACGAGCGCGCTTCTTGGCGATGGTGTATCGGAAGTGCCAGCTCTTTGTCCCGCTGGTCGTGACGAACAGGAATAGCCCGTCACCGTCATTGAGGATATAGTCCCGGGCTGAAGGCTTGGCTGCTTCGACTTGTTTAGATGTCAGACGCATGGCGGCACCTCGAAATTGGTACATTCGATTACTCGAACTTTCGATGTACCGAAAAATGTACCACTTTGATGCTAGCTTGCCATGGTTTTCAGCGGATCAGCGTGGAGGCCCCAAAACAAAAAAGCCCGCAGTGGCGGGCTTTTCCGGGGGGTCAGAGGACTTTGATGGAAGTCTCTGGAAGCTTAAATGGTGCCCAGGAGAGGACTCGAACCTCCACGGTGTTGCCACCGCTAGGACCTGAACCTAGTGCGTCTACCAATTCCGCCACCTGGGCACGTCTTCAAGCTAGACCAATATTTTAGCGTGATGATGCAGCGTGTCAATCCCTACATGCAAACAAACCATCGCTTCATCAACCGCCCGGTTGTGCCATGCAGCGAAGGAAAACTTCACTGCTTAACGACGCCAGCTCACGCCAACTCACATCGACGCAACCGTCCTGCCAGCCACATGATCCAATCGAAAAAACAGAATCGGATCACATAGCTTCACACAAAAAGTAAAGCCGCCGATGTGAACCATCAGGCGGCTTTACTTTTGAATCTGGTGCCCAAGAGAGGACTCGAACCTCCACAGTGTTGCCACCGCTAGGACCTGAACCTAGTGCGTCTACCAATTTCGCCACCTGGGCAGGTGATGAACAGCAAAGAACGCCATTATAGCGACAGATTCAGGGCTGTCAAGCGTTTCTCAAAAGTCGCTTAAACATCGCCGCAGCGAGCCTGGATGCGGCTCACAGCGATTATTGCCGGGCCGCGTGGCGCGCAGGACGGGTGTTAGAATGCCTCGCAGTAGTTCGTTGGCACGGTGCACACGCCCGTCGGACTCAGACTTGAACGAGCCGGACCCGAGCAGTCATTCCAGTGCAATCGCAAGTGCAACTTAAGCGCAACCCAAACGCTTCTTAAGCCGAGCCACATCGCCGACCGACGTCCATGCAACGAGAAAAAATCATCGACAAGCCCTTGAGCAAATTCCCGTATCCGATCCCAAGCCGCGAAGAAATCCTGGGCGTGCTGCGCACGAGTGAAGCGCCGCTTGCCGCGAACGACATCGCCGAAGCCCTGTCGATCAAGCGCCAGGAGCGCGAAGGATTTTTCAAGCGCTTAGGCGCCATGGAGCGCGACGGCCAGATCCGGCTCGATCAGCGCAATCTCTATCAGCTGACCCATCCGTCGAACTTCGTCGCGGGCCGCGTGCAGGGCCATCGCGACGGCTACGGTTTTCTCATTCGCGACGACGGTCAGGACGATCTGTTCCTGCCCACCGGCGAAATGCAGAAGGTCATGCACAACGATCGCGTGCTCGCGCGCATCGTCGGCTATGACCGTCGCGGCAGGCCGGAAGGGCATGTCGTCGAAGTCACGGATCGCGCCAACAAGCGTGTGATCGGCCGTCTGCTCAACGAGAACGGCGCGCTGATCGTCGCGCCTGAAGACAAGCGCATTGGCCACGACATTCTGATCCAGCAGAACACCAAGAAGGCCAAGGTCGGCCAGGTGGTGGTGGTCGAGCTGACCGATTTCCCGAGCCGTCATTCGCAGCCGCTCGGCCGCGTGGTGGAAGTGCTGGGCGATATCGACGATCCCGGCATGGAAATCGAAATCGCGGTGCGCAAATACGGCGTGCCGCACGAATTCAGCCAGGCCGCGCTCGACGAAGCCGCCAAACTGCCCGACGAAGTCCGCCCGGTCGACGCGCGTCATCGCATCGACCTGCGCGACGTGCCGCTCGTCACGATCGACGGTGAAGACGCCCGCGACTTCGACGACGCAGTCTATTGCGAGCCGGTTCAGGTCGGTCGCGGCGAAGGCTTCCGCCTGATCGTCGCGATCGCGGACGTCTCGCACTATGTGCATCCGAAGAGCGGGCTCGACGCAGACGCGCTCGAACGCAGCACGTCGGTGTACTTTCCGCGCCGCGTGATTCCGATGCTGCCGGAGAAGCTGTCGAACGGACTGTGTTCGCTGAATCCGCATGTCGACCGTTGCGTACTGGTGTGCGACATGATCGTCACCACACGTGGTGAAGTGAAGGCGTATCAGTTCTATCCCGGCGTGATCAATTCCGCCGCGCGCCTGACGTATACCGAAGTCGCCGCGGTGCTAAAGAACACCAAGGGCCCGGAAGCGGCACGCCGCGCCGCCTTGCTGCCGCAGCTGCAGAATCTTTACGGCGTCTACAAGTCGCTGTTCGCCGCGCGCCAGAAGCGCGGCGCGATCGACTTCGATACGACCGAGACATACATCGTCTGCAATGCGCAGGGCAAGATCGAGCAGATCGTGCCGCGCACCCGCAATGACGCACACAAGCTGATCGAGGAATGCATGCTGGCCGCGAACGTCTGCGCGGCCGACTTCCTCAAGCGCAACAAGCATCCGGGTCTGTACCGCGTGCACGCCGGACCGACCGTCGAGAAGCTCGAGAATCTGCGCACGTTCCTGCGCGGCATGGGTCTTTCGCTCGGCGGCGGCGACAAGCCGCATGCGAGCGACTACGCGGCGCTCATGGCGCAAATCCGCGAACGGCCCGACGCGCAAATGATGCAAACCATGCTTCTGCGCTCGATGCAGCAGGCCGTCTACAGCCCGGACAACATCGGTCACTTCGGTCTCGCGTACGAAGCCTATGCTCACTTCACGAGCCCGATCCGCCGCTATCCCGATCTGCTCACGCACCGCGCGATCTACGCGATCCTGCAAGGCCGCAAATATCAGCCGGAGCCGCCGCATGGCGTCGAGTTGAATACGGCGTTGTCGCCGCGCGCCCGCGCGATGCAGCAAGCCGACGACGAAAAGCGTGGCCGCCAGCGTTCGAACAACGTGGCGATCTGGGAAGAGTTGGGTCTGCATTGCTCGGCTAACGAACGCCGCGCGGACGAGGCATCGCGCGACGTCGAAGCGTGGCTCAAGTGCTACTTCATGCGCGACAAGCTCGGTGAAGAGTACGGCGGCATGGTGAGCGGCGTGACGTCGTTCGGCATTTTCGTGCAGCTCGACTCGCTCTTTATCGAAGGCCTCGTGCACGTCACCGAACTGGGCTCGGACTACTTCCAGTACGACGAAATCAAGAACGAGTTGCGTGGCGAGCGCACCGGCATTCGCTATCGGCTGTCGGATCGCGTGCGGGTGCAGGTGAGTCGCGTCGATCTCGATGCGCGCAAGATCGACTTCCGCCTCGTGCGCGACACGCCGATCAAGCCGCCGACGAATCGGCCGGCTCTCGCCGACAAGGCATCAGGCGAAAGCGGCGGCGCACGCGTGCGTTCGTTGCCGCCGGTGGAAGGCGGAGCAGGCGGCGCCGCGGCAGGTGCGGGTGGACGGCGCAAGACGGCAGCGCCGGCGCAAACCGCTGCCGTCAAGGAAGCGCGCGCGGCACGCGGCGCGGTGAAGAAGCATGGCGGGGCTCCGGCCAAGCCGGCATCGAAACCGCAGGCCCGCAAGAAGCGCTGAAGTCGCATGACGGCTTGAACCGCGCGCATCGGGTACGTTGATACGTACCGGTTGCGCGCGGTCTTCGTTTCATCGTGATCAAGTCAGGTACCGAAGCAGGTACTCAAGCAACACAGCAAGCAACACAGCAAGCAACACAATAAGCAAGCTCGTATTCATCACAGCAGCGCGCGTGTCAAGGCGCGCTCAATCAAAGGTTTTTCAGTCATGTCACGTCTCAAGGTTCTATACGGTTTCCACGCAGTGACCGCACGCATGCGGCACGACGCGTCGACGGTCGAAGAGGTTTATTACGACGCGACGCGCAAAGACCGTCGCATGACCGAGTTCCTGCACACGGCGAAAGAAGCCGGCGTGCGTCTGATTGCCGCCGACGAAACGCGTCTGTGGGGGCTCGCGCATACCGAGCGTCACCAGGGCGTGGTCGCGCGTGCGACCGACATGCCGCTCGCGCAGAATCTGGCCGAACTGCTCGACGGCATCAACGGCTCGCCATTGATTCTGGTGCTGGACGGCGTGACCGATCCGCACAATCTCGGCGCCTGCCTGCGCGTGGCCGATGCGGCCGGCGCGCACGCGGTGATCGTGCCGCGTGACCGCGCGGTAGGTTTGAACGCGACGGCTGCGAAGGTGGCGAGCGGCGCAGCCGACACCGTGCCGTACATCACCGTCACGAATCTGGCGCGCGCCCTGCGTGAGTTGAAAGACGCGGGCGTGTGGGTGATCGGTACCGCCGAAGAGGCCACCAAGAGCCTCTACGAGACCGAACTCGACGGTCCGGTCGCACTGGTGATGGGCGCCGAAGGCGAGGGCATGCGGCGTCTCACGCGCGAAACCTGCGACGTGATCATGCAGATTCCGATGGCGGGTACAGTCGAAAGCCTGAACGTTTCTGTGGCGAGCGGCGTGTGTCTGTTCGAAGCGGTGCGTCAGCGGTCGGTGAAGAAGTAAACTCCGGTAAACTTGTTGTTTTTACTGCTCGCCTGCATTCCCCATGACCCAAGACGAACTCAAGCAACTGGTCGGCCAGGCCGCCGCCGACTATGTGAACGCCAACGTGCCGGAAGGCTCCGTGATCGGCGTCGGCACCGGCTCAACCGCGAACTGTTTCATCGACGCGCTGGCGGCTAGCAAGACCCGCTATCGCGGCGCGGTGTCGAGCTCGCTCGCTACCACCGCGCGTCTGCAGTCGCACGGTTTCAAGGTGCTCGATCTGAACGAAATCGATTCGCTGCCGGTGTATGTCGACGGCGCCGACGAGATCGACCATAGCGGCGCGATGATCAAGGGCGGCGGCGGCGCGCTGACGCGCGAGAAAATCGTCGCATCGGTGTCGGACGTGTTCGTCTGCATCGCCGATGCGAGCAAGCTGGTCGACACGCTCGGCAACTTCCCGCTGCCGATCGAAGTCGTGCCGATGGCGCGTACCGCGATCGGCCGTCGCGTGACGGCGCTCGGCGGCGTGCCGGTGGTGCGCGTGACCAAGGAAGGTGTGCCGTTCATTACCGATAACGGCAACGAGATCATCGACGTCAAGGGTCTGCGTATCAGCGACCCGCGCACGCTGGAAATGCATATCAATGCATGGCCGGGCGTGGTGACGGCGGGCCTCTTCGCCGGCCGAGGCGCGAATCTGTGCATGCTCGGCACGGATACGGGCGTCGAGACGATCGAATACAGCAAGAGCTGATCAAGGTGCTTCTGCAGTGACGCGCGAGCCTGCTCCAGGGGGCTCGCGCTCCTGCATTGAACCTGTCATTGAACCTGTATTAGCCAGCGCCGACCTGCACTAGCTTACGTCGGCAAACTCCCGCTCCAGCAGAGAACAGCATCGGTCTGCACTTGCCTAAGTCGGCGGGCTCTCGCGCCAGCAGAAAACAGCGCCGCCCCGCACTAACCGACGTCAACCAGCACTAGCGCGCGGCTTGTCCGATCGCCTGCGTCATCCGTTGCAAATACTGGTCCACTGAGAACTCGTTTTGCGCATCGGCAAGCGCCTGATCCGCGATACGCTGCGCCATTGCCGGATCGGCGCGCAATGCGCCGATCGCATCAGCCAGCGCAGCCACATCCCCCGGTTTCACCAGCCAGCCATTGCGCTGATGCCGCACGATCTCGGTCACGCCGCCCGCGGCTGCTGCGATGACCGGGCGTGCTGCCGCCATGCCTTCGACGATCACCCGCCCGAACGGCTCCGGCTCAGTCGAGGTATGCAAGATCACATCCATCGCTTTCATCCATGCGGGCACGTCGTCCTGAAAACCCGCGAAATGCACGCGATCCGCTACGCCCAATGTCTCCGCCTGCTCATGCAGGCGCTGCGCGTATGCGTCCTCACCGAATAGCGGTGCGCCGACCAGCACCAGGTGCACGTCGGGCAGCCGTGCCATTGCTTCGAGTGCAATGTGCTGACCTTTCCACGGCGCGAGACGGCCGAACAAACCCGCGAGCCACGCATGCTCGGGCAGCTCCAGACGCTGGCGCAGCGCGGCCATGTCGCTGCCATCGATGCGCCTGAACGCACCGGCGTCGATACCGTTGTAGATGACCGGCACCGAGTCGGCCGCGATGCCTGTCAACGCCGTCAGCGATCGCTTCGATGCCTGCGAATTCGCTATCACCTGATCAACGGCGAAGCGCACCAGCCACTTGATGATGCTCAGCTGCACGCGACCGAAATGCTCGCGCGTGAGAATGTCGTGTTGATACCAGATCACCGGCTTGCGATGCAGCGGTTTGCCGAGCGCACCCAGCACGAGTGCCTTTTGTGTGTTGAGAAACAGCACGTCGAATGTGCGAGCGCGCGCCGCGATCGCACGGACCTGGCGCACGATGCCTGGCACGACGCGCAGACAGTTCAATCCTGAAGATTGCCGAACGACGCCCGACACGCGCGCGTCGTTCAGCACCTGCACGCGAGCACCGAGCGCTTCGAGCCGCCTGCGGAATGGGCCATCGGAAAGCAGCACGACTTCGCTGTGCGCGATGCAGCTTCCGGCCAGTTGCAGGAGCGCGAATTCGGCGCCGCCTAGCTGCCCACTCTGGTCGACGAATAGCACGCTCGGCATCGTCGGGGAGAGCGTTGCCGATGTCGCCGTCGGCACCGATAAAGCCTGCGCAGCAGATGGATCGATCCGAGCAGGCTGAACCAGTGGCAAAGAATGGGCGAGTGGAGAAACGTCGATCGTCGGGCGCATAAGTACGAAGTCGGGCGAAGTGATTGAACACACCATTCGCAAGAGGCGAATAGCGAGTCCTCATTATTCGCGGACTGTCGCGCGTCGAATGTGGGCATACGCACGCACCGTAAATGATGTGGCACATACACTCGTTGCTATGGCCATGGGTCGTTTACTAATAGGTGGGAGATCATGAAAGTGGCGATCGTGCACGACTGGCTCGTCGCACCCGGCGGCGCCGAGAAAGTGCTCGAACAGATCATCGAGTGCTTTCCCGATGCCGATCTCTTCAGCCTCGTCGACTTCCTCGAGGACCGCGGACCCGTGAGCGGCAAACCTGTCACGACGTCGTTCATCCAGCACCTGCCGTTTGCGCGGCGTCGCTATCGCGCGTATCTGCCGTTGATGCCGCTGGCGATCGAGCAATTCGATCTCTCAGGTTACGACCTCGTCATTACGAGTTCCTATGCGGTCGCCAAAGGTGTGCTGATCGGCCCCGATCAGACGCACGTGAGCTACGTGCATTCGCCGATGCGCTACGCGTGGGATCTGCAACACCAGTATTTGCGTGAAGCGAAGCTGACGCGTGGGCCGAAGTCATGGGCCGTGCGTGCGTTGCTTCACTATTTGCGCGGCTGGGATTCGCACTCGGCGAACAGCGTCGACCGTCTGATCGCGAATTCGCAATTCGTTGCGCGGCGCGTGATGAAGACTTACCGGCGCGATGCCGCGGTCATTCCGCCTCCCGTCGACGTGCACAAATTCGAGCTGTGCACGCACAAGGAAGACTTCTATCTGACCGCCTCGCGGATGGTGCCGTATAAGCGCATCGATCTGATCGTCGAAACTTTCAACGCGACGCCGCACCGCAAGCTGATCGTGATTGGCGATGGCCCCGAGATGGCGGCGATTCGCGCCAAGGCCGGTCCGAATGTGACGATCCTCGGCTATCAGCCGTTCAAGGTTCTCAAGGATCATCTGCAACGCGCGCGCGCCTTCGTGTTCGCCGCCGAAGAAGACTTCGGTATCGTCGCGCTCGAAGCCCAGGCGTGCGGCACGCCGGTCATTGCGTTCGGCAAGGGTGGGGCGCTCGAAACGGTGATCCCGGTCGGCGAGGCGCATCCTACCGGCGTGTATTTCGCACGCCAAACGGTCGTGTCGATGCTCGACGCGATCGACCGCTTCGAACGGCAGCATGAGCAGATCACCCCCGCGGCATGCCGCGCGAATGCCGAACGTTTTTCTGCGGCGATTTTCCGGCGTGCCTTCATGGCCGAGGTGACGCGCACGATCGCGGCGTCGGGTTGGCGTCTGCGGGTAGCGGCGATCGAGCGGGTCGAACACGATCTGGTCGCTGAAGACCTCGCGTGGCCCGCCGAACGCGTGCAGGGTAGCAGTTGGGGACGCTGACGCGGGCGAGCTCGAGTGCAGCCGTGGCACGGGTGGCGTAAGTTCGCGAAGGGGTCTCGAAGCACGATTGAATATCTCTTTATTCGCATATTGCGAACTTCTCGATATGCGAATAAAATGGGTTTGTCTTACCGCAGTAAGACGTCGCTAGCTGTTCGGACTATGCCATCCGGCTGGCTATCGGTGTCGATCCCATCTCTTTAGCCTTACAGGTAGAGCGTGCATGTTCAGTGCGCGCGTACGTGTGAGGAAATCCGATGCGGGTCATTTCGAAGAAAGCATTGCTGGACTTTATAAAGCGACATCCGGAGGCGCGCAGTGCGTTGTTGACGTGGTACTCGCTGGCGCAGGCTTGCCTCGCGTATGGCTATAACGACCTGAAGCAGACGTTCGCGGGCGTGGACTACGTGCCGCCGCAATACACCGTTTTCGATGTAGGCGGCAACCGGTTCCGGATCGTCGCGGCGATTCACTACAACAGGCAGTCGTTGTTCGTTCGTCATGTACTGACGCATGCGGAATACGACCTTTGGACGAGGAAGAATTTAAATTCATGAATGCCGATCGCCTTCCGGGAGCCTTTCCCGACATCACTCAAACCTGGGCTGCACTGCAAAGCCAGTTGCCGATCACGCCCATTCGCAACGAGCAGGACTATCAGAAGATGGTGCGGCTCGCCAACTCGCTTGCCGATCACCTGAACGGTAACGAGGAGGATCCGTTGGCCGATCTGTTCGCGATCGTTACCGACCTGATCGAAAGCTGGGAAGCACACAACGTGACGATCCCGAAAGCGGAGCCGCGCGAGGTGTTGCGGCATCTGCTGGAGACCCATGGGCTCAAGCAGAAGGATCTGATCGGTATCGCATCGCCCACCGTGGTGAGCGATATTCTCGCAGGCCGGCGCGCCATCAGCAAAAAGGTGGCGAAGGCGCTGGCCGTGCGTTTTCGTACCGACGTCAGCGCGTTTCTGTAAGAGTGGCGGCGCCTCGCCGCGTTCCATACGCCTGAACCTCACACCAATGCAAAAGGGCTGTGCCTCGATCCGGCGCAGCCCTTTTTCTTTGTCCAGCCTTTAATCCGATCTATCGTGATCCGTGAGTATCGAGCGGATCGCTGGCGGAGTAAGTGTACGCATACGCATAGTCGTACGTACCGTTCTTGTTGTGGCTCTTGAGCGGCACCGCGTTCATCACGCCGCCCACCACCCGGGCCCGTGCGCGCCGCAGCTTCTTCAGTGCCTCGGCCACTTGACCCTCTGTATGAGCGCCGGCCCGCATCACCAGCACCGTCGAACCGGCAATATGGGCAATCACCGCCGCATCGGCCACCGCGAGCAGCGGCGGCGTATCGACGATCACCAGATCGAACTCCTGCTCGAAGCGCGCGAGGATTTCACCGAAGCGCGCCGACGTCAGAATCTCCGACGGATTCGGCGGATAAGCGCCCGTCGCGATGAAGTGCAAGCCATCTACGCCCGTGGCACGAGCCGCGACTTCAAGATCGACCTGACCCGTCAGTAGTTCGGTCAAGCCGCCATTGGGCGAGCGGCCGAGATACTGCGCGAGGCGGCCGCGCCGCAGATCGGCGTCGATCAGCAGCACGCGTTTGCCCGATTCCGCAATCAGTGCAGCCAGATTTGCGCACAGAAAGCTTTTGCCGTCCGAAGGTGCCGGGCTTGTGATCGCCACGATGCGGTTGGGCGCATCGATCAAGCCGAATTGCAACGTGGCGCGCAATCCGCGCAGGCTCTCCACCGTTGAGTCGTACGGATGGGTCTTCACCAGCAGCGGCCGCATGGGTGTCTTGTGCGACGCAACGACAGTTTGCGTACCGACCTGCACCCTGTCCTGGCGATCCGCCGCCGAACCAGTCCGAAGCATTCGCGTCATGCCCGACGACTGCGCCGACACTTCGGTCGGCGTCGACCTTGGACTGGGCAGGGCCGCGGCGCGCGTGGCGATCAACTGCCGGTCGCTGCGCGCCTGTTCCGGGCTGAAGGCAATCGAGCCGAAGATCGGCAACAGGAAACGCCGCTCGACGAACTCGGGGTCGGCCACGCCGGTAAAGAACGTACGACGGCAGAACGCGAACAGAATGCCCGCGATGATGCCGAGCAGCGTGCCCGCCGAAATGATCAGTGCGGATTTGGGCCGCACCGGCTGGGACGGCAGCAAGGCTTCGTCGATGATATGCACGTTGCCGATCGTGCCGGCACGCGAAATCGACAGCTCCTGGGTTTTGTTCAGCAGCGCCACGTAGATTTCCTCGGCGACCTTCGCGTCGCGCTGCAAGGAGAGGGCGTCGCGTTCGGAGCTCGGCAGCGTGCTGAAGTGATCTTCGAAGCGGGCCTTTTCGCGCGACATCGCCGCCAGTTGCGCATCCACTTGCTGCACTTCCGGGCTTTCCTCAGTGAAGCGCTGCAGCAGTTGAGCGCGCTGGATGCGTAGCGTTGCAATCTGCTTTTCGTAGTCGAGACCACCGGCGAGATAGACCCCGGCCTCCTGGGTCGGCTGGAACGAACCGGCCTTCGACTGATACTCCGACAACGCGGTCTCGGTCTTTTTCACTTCGGCGCGCAGGCGTGGCAATTCGCTGTTCAGGAAGCTCAGCATGTGGCTCGCTTCTTCCTGCGCGCGTTCGGTGCGTTGCGCCAGATACGACGCCGCCACCGCATTGGTGATCGCGGTGATCGTGTGCGGATCGGCGCCCATGTATGACAGTTGCACGACGCCGGTGTCCCGTCCTTTTTCGCCTACCTGCAAACCGGAAGAGAGCCCGGCGACCGCGTCCAGCTGGTTGAAGCGCGTCACGTAGAACTCGGTGCCGGGACGGGCCACCAGTGTTTTGACGAACAGCGTGACGTCGTTGCCGCTTGCCTGCTGACCCGCCACGCCGGTCAGGATCTGCGTTCCGAACGAGTCCGTCACTTCATAGCGGCCGTAGTCGAGCACGCGTAGTGTCAGGCGCGCGCCTTCCAGCGATTTCGGCACCGTGATCGATCCGACCTCGAATTGCTCACCGCCCCACGCATACGAGTTCATGCCGAACGCGGCGCCGAGCGGATGGCCCGGATGCGCGAACCACGACGAAATCTTGCCGAGTACCGGCATGGTCTTCGCAGCCGTGCTGAAGTTCAGCTTGAACTGCTCGACCACCGGCTCGACCACCGCGCGGCTCTTGATGATTTCGATCTCCGCGTCGGTGCGCATCGGACCAATCGATGGCATAAGCGACAGCGCGCTCTGTTTTTGCGAACCGATGCCGTTGTTCTGTGCGTCGACCTGAAGCAGCGCGTCGGCGGAATAGATCGGCGTGGCAATCTTCGTATAGATCACTGCAGCGAGAATCACGCAGCCGGCAATGCCGATCACCCACCAGATCTGATCCATGATCATGCGCAGCAAGTCGCGCATCACCGCATCCTCGTCGCTGCCAGGCGCCGGTCCGTGGTCCAGCATGTCGTACGTACTCATAGTGATACTCCGTCGCGAGTGTTTTTTTACCGGGCCAACTGCACCGTGTAGAAGATGGACTGCAGGGTCGGCGTGATCTGTTCGAGTGCGCGGTTAAAGCGAGCGGCACTTGAGACCTGCACGTACACCACATCCTTCGGCTGTAATTCGAACTTGGTCATCAGCATCAACGCGTCGACCTGGGTCATGTCGAGCTGGTAGACGTCGGGCGTGAGCGTCTTGTCGGCGCCGCGCACCACGTACACGAAGCGCGGATCGCCGGTCTTGACGTCAAGGCTGCCGGCGCCGGTGAGTGCATCGGCAAGCGTCAGGCGGCCGCGGTTCATCGGCAGCGAGGTCGGCTTGTTCA
>NZ_DASRSY010000382.1:0-7274 GCF_035656215.1 Paraburkholderia sp. | reverse complement strand
CCCGTCACCAGCTGGAACGGACGCGTGCTGATTTCCTCGCCCGCCGCCGCCACGCCGATGATGAACGACTGACCCCAGCCCTTGTGCGTGCACTCCAGCGCCTGACGCATCACCCTGGTGTTGCCGATACATTCGAACGAGTAGTCCGCGCCGCCATCGGTGAGTTGCACGATGTGATCGACCACGTTCTCCACTTCGTTCGGGTTGATGAAGTGGGTCATGCCGAATTTCTTCGCCAGCTCCACGCGACCCGGGTTGATATCGACGCCGATGATCCTGTCAGCGCCTACCATTTTGGCGCCCTGGATCACGTTCAGGCCGATCCCGCCGAGACCGAACACCACCACGTTCGCGCCCGCCTCGACCTTCGCCGAATACACCACAGCGCCAACGCCCGTCGTCACGCCGCAGCCGATGTAGCAGATCTTGTCGAACGGTGCATCTTCACGCACCTTCGCCACCGCGATTTCCGGCACAACGATGTAGTTCGAAAACGTGGACGTGCCCATGTAGTGAAACAGCGGCTTGCCGTCCAGCGAGAAGCGCGAGGTCGCATCGGGCATCAGGCCGCGGCCTTGCGTCGAACGGATCGCCTGGCAAAGATTGGTCTTGCGCGACAGGCAGAATTTGCACTGGCGGCATTCCGGCGTGTAGAGCGGAATGACGTGGTCGCCCTTCTTCAACGTGCCCACACCCGGGCCGACATCGACGATCACGCCCGCGCCTTCGTGGCCGAGAATCGCCGGGAAAATGCCTTCCGGATCGGCGCCCGAGAGCGTGTAGTAATCGGTGTGGCAGATGCCCGTCGCCTTCACTTCGATCAGGACTTCACCGGCGCGCGGGCCTTCCAGATCCACCTCTTCGATCGTCAACGGGGCGCCGGCTTTCCATGCGATTGCTGCTTTGGTTCTCATCGAGTCTCCGAATGTAAATTGCTAAAACGCCTATGCGTGACGTCGAACGCTGCCTCATTCAGATATCCAGTTCGAGCGTGCCACTCAGCGCGCGCGAGCAGCATGGCGTGATCTGATCGCCCGCAGCTCTTTCATCGTCCGATAGGTAGATGTCCCGATGATCTGGAACACCGGAAATCACACGCGTGATGCAGGTGCCGCAGACGCCCTGTTCACACGATACGTCGATCTCCACGCCGTGCTCCCGCAACGTCTCCACGATGCTCCGATCGGCGCGGACCATGCATCTCACGCCGCTTCTGGCGGCCACGACCTCGAACACTTCGCGCCCAGAAGCCGGAGCCGCCGGCGCGGCAAAATGCTCAACGTGAAAATGCGCCCGCGGCACCCGTCCGGCGGCGTGGCGCCCCACCATGTCCATGAATACGCCCGGACCGCACGCGTAGACATGTGCGGCAGGCCCGATGCCGGCAAGCACGTCGCAAATTGCCCGTTCTGTATCTTCAACCGAAGCGCCTGTGTGGATGTGAATCGATGCGGCGTCGTCTGCTGCAATCAGCCGGTCGGCAAACGCAACGTGCTCGGGAGACCGCGCAAAATAGTCGAGCCGGAAATTGCGGTGGGCCTGACGCAGGCTTTGCGTCATCGCGAGCAGCGGCGTGATACCGATGCCGGCGGCGAAAAGGACCGTCATGTCCGCATCCTCGTGCAGCGGAAAATGATTGCGCGGCGCGCTGATGGTCAAAGGCGCGCCTTCCCGAAGCCGCTCATGAACGGCTCGCGAACCGCCACGCGATTGCGGTTCCAGTTTGACGCCGAGAATGTAGCGGTCGGTTTCCTCGGGCGCATTGCAAAGCGAGTACTGCCGGATGATCGGGCGTTCGCCGTCTGGCGCGTCGAGAAAAACGTCGATGTGCGCGCCCGCCGAGAAAGGCGGTAAGCACTCGCCACGCGCAGCCACGAGTTCGAGCGCAACGATATCGGCCGCAACAGGCCACTTCCTTTGCACAATGACAGAAATTTTATCCATGTTAATTCGCCTGAATATAGTCACAGCGCGCCGGACTGTGTCGCAGCAGCTGCGTGAAGTCAGCAAGCTCAATGAGTCGTGCTGACGCTGTCCTTGATCGCCGCCTCGACCGTGCCGATCGTTGCGGCGCCGTTCGCGAAGTAATTGAGCAGAATTGCCGTGACTGCGCATAGCGCGATGCTGCTGTTCAGCAAGGTGCCGATGTCCGGCGGAAACTTCGCGAAGTACTTGTCGGAGACCATCGGAATCATCCCCATCCCGAGACTGACTGCAACGATCATCAGGTTGTGACGGTTGCCGCGAAAATCCACGCTCTGCAGGATGCGGATGCCGTTCGCCGCGACCATGCCGAACATCACGAACGCGGCGCCACCGAGCACGAAATGCGGAATCGATGCGACGACGAAAGCTATTTTCGGCACAAAACCCAGAAGAATCATGAGGACACCGGCAGCGACGCATACATAGCGGCTGCGAATGCCGCTGACGTGCACGAGTCCGATGTTCTGTGAGTAGCTCGTGTACGGAAATGTATTGAAGATGCCGCCGATGATTGCGCCGAGTCCATCAGTGCGCAGACCGCGCACGAGATCAGTTTGAGTAGGCTTTTTGTCGATGATGTCGGCCAGTGCGAAGATGCCGCCCATCGATTCAATCAGCGTAACGATCATCACCAGCGACATCGAGATGGCGGCAAGCAGGTCGAACTTCGGCAAACCAAACTGGAAGGGATAGACCATCGCAAACCACGGTGCTTCAGCCAGGCCGTCGAGCTTGACGAAGCCAACGGCGAAGGCCAACAGGAAGCCGAGCAGGATGCCCAGCAGCACCGAAACATTCGCGACGAAGCCGTTTGCGTAGCGACTGATGGCGACGATCGCTAACAGTACGAAAGCTGCGATGCCAATGTACGCGGGACGTCCGAAGTCAGGCACGCCATAGCCTCCGCCTGAATAGTGGATACCCACGCCCATCAGCGAGACGCCGATCACAAGGATGACCGACCCCGTCACGACAGGCGGAAAGTAGCGCAACAGTCGCGCCATGAGCGGTGCAAGCAGAAGACCAACAATACCCGCAACGATCACTGCTCCGAAAATCCCCTGGAGCCCCAGCGCCGGATTGAGACCGATGGCGATCATCGGCCCGATTGCAACAAAAGTCACACCCATCATCATTGGATAGCGGATACCGAACGCCCCCACCCCAAGTGACTGGATGATCGACACAAGGCCGCCCGCGATCAGATCGGCATTGATCAGCGCGATGGTGGCATCCCTGCTGAGACCTAGCGCCCCAGCAAGCACAAGCGGCACTGTGACCGCACCGGCATACATAGCGAGCAGATGTTGCAAACCGAGGATGCCCAGACGTGGCAGCGGCAATTTCTCGTCGACGGGGTGAATCGTGTCGTCCATACGAAACTCCTGCGGGGACTGCGTGAGGAATGTACGGGCGTCGTCAACGCGCAGCCCGCATGGAATGACTAGCCCTGAATCGCAGCCGGCCGATAGGAATCGATGAGGTGCTGCCGGGAACCGGCCTGCTGCTCCGCCTCGAGCACCGCCGCGCGTTCGGCATAGAGCGCCCTGACTGCGCGCGCCACCGCGCAACTGTCGGCAAACATGTCGTACTTCCATCCAACGCCGTAGGCGGAAAGATTGATGTTGTCGATGGTCATGATCCGCATCGACGACGCCTCATGGCGCAGATAATGATCGATGACCTTGCGCACGACCTCCATCGTGCAGGCCAGCTTGTGTGCATGCCATGCCTCGGTATGCCACTCGCCCGGCGCGGGATGCTCGAACGGATACTGGATACCCCGGCCGGGGCGTTCGCAACCCATGCCATCGAACGGTCCACTCTCGTATGCCCACCAGTTTCTCGGGCCATTCGGCGCCACGGGACGCACCTGCGTCCACCACACCATGTTGCGGGCAAGCCAGCGATCGCAGAAGCTGTCCGCGTTGAACGGGTCGAGCCGCCGCACGCTGTCCGGATCGGAGCGGATACCGGAGACGGCCTGCTCGACTTCGTTTTCGATCTTGAAGATGCAATGGCTATAGTCCATGCAGAACTGGAACGGCACGCCGCGCGCTTCTACGACATCAGCGACTTCCTCGATGCGCAGAAATGCCTCCGACCACATGTCGACATGCACCTCATAGGTGATGCTCAAACCGAGCGAATCGGCCAGTTCGAAGGTTCGCAGATACGAATCGATCACTTCGGCATTGGTCACCATCCGGCCGTCATGGTGACGGGCCCAAACCATCAGATTATGGTATTTCGAGCCGACCTGTTTCGCGCGCCGGAGGTTCGCTTCGATCACGGGTTCGTCGCGGCCGAGCTGATAGGTCCAACTGCCCGATAGCACGGGAATCTGATACGTGTCGATCGCGCGCTGATACTCGTGCAGATTGCTCTCTTCAGGAATGCGATCGAAAAAATCCCACAGCCCGGATTCAGCAACCAGCCGGAACTGTTCCATGACCGGCAGCTCCTGCTCGCTCACAGGATGGGTCATCGACGAAGGCTGGATACCTCGGCCGGCGCACGCAAGCGGAAACATCTTCTTCATAGTCTGGTTTCCTCATTGATACGCTGTGTTCCGACCGGCTCCGCGCGGCGATGCTCGATCACCTGGGAACGCAGGCAAGCCGCAAAGCGTTCCCCGCCGGCCGTTGCCGCAGCAGCAAGTTCGCGTAGCCACTTGCGATACTGAATGGAGACCTTGTCGGTCATGACGGACACTTCCTCGGCAATCGGTGCAGCCGGTGTCTGCGATTCAATGATCGGCCGATCTTCGTTGAGCACCTGCTTCTGGAACGCGACGTGCGCCGCATCTTCGCTAGCCGGATCGGCCTCACCGTTGTCCGTGCGCGCGATGATCATGAAATTGCGGCAGACGTTGGCGTCCACCGGGCATGATGTCGTCCAGATCACGAAGCGCCCCAGCTGCCGGTATAGATCGATCTCCAGATTGACCGTGAAGGGCATCGTGCAACGATAGTTGAACTTGCCTAGCGGCGACGCCTCGGGCAGGTTCTCCAGCATTTCCCTCGCGGGCTCGATTTCGAAACACAACTCGCCGTCGATCCTGTCGACCGGCACTACGGGCGGGCGCGCATAGGCGGCGTCATAAAGCGTTCCGGGGTGAACAAATGCGAAGTGAGAAAAGTCGGTGAAGTTTTCCCAGCGACGCTCGGCGGATGTGTTCCACACATATGATTTATCGACAACCACGCGCATGTCTTCACGGTCCCAGTCGCCGAAGGCCGGAATCTGCGTACAGTCGTAAGTGTTATCGAGCCTGACCCAAACGATGTCGTAACGCACAGCGCAATCAAACGTTTCAGTCCGGGCTTTCCCCGGTATCGGCAGGTCCGGACACGCGGGTACATGCCGGCAGACTCCCGCTGCGTCGTACGCCCAACCGTGATACGGGCACGTCAACAGTTCGTTCTCCACTCGACCCAGCGACAGCTTCGCGCACCGGTGTGCGCACCGGTCGCGCATCGCCACCATCGTTTCACCCAGTTTTGCGACCACGAGGTCATCGCCCAGCAACCGGACCGCCATCGGACCTGCGCCGGAAGCATGCGCCTCTTCGAACTCCGCAAGCGTGCAGACCGGATGCCAGAAGTGCCTGAGGAACGATTTATCGGGAATGAGCGGTGTTGCCATTACGCCTCCTTGTTTGCACACGATTTTTACGCATTGTATGCAATCAATAAAGATTGACAACAGTGTATACCCTTGAGTATGCTGTTCATGCAATTTTGCGCACCATGTACTAGCGGCAGCAAAGGCTGTAAGCCATGAAGGAAACGTCCACCCAAACCGTTGTCGATGCGATTACCGACGCGATCCTGCTGCAACGCCTTGCCCCAGGAACCCGCCTCGGTGAGGCCGAACTCGCGTCCATTTTCGAGGTCGGGCGCACCGTTATCCGCCAGGCGTTGATACGGTTGTCGCAAAGCAAACTTGTGCGGATCGAACACAACCGTGGGGCGTCAGTCGCGCAGCCCACCGAGTTTGAAATCCACGAAACGTTCGAAGCGCTCGCGATGATCGAATGCGCGGCCATGGAGAAATTTGCCGGCACGATGACGGCTTCAGACGTGCAACGTCTGCATCAGCATCTGAGCGAGCAGCGCGTCGCGCATCAGCGCAGTAACGTCGACCTCGAATACCGGCTTGGGCCGGATTTCCATCTGCTTGTCGTGCAGATGGCCGGCAATCGCACGCTTGAGGCCATTCACGCGAGCCTGATCGCGCAGGAACGGCTCTTCACGTCATTTCATTACGACGATTTCGATCACGGTCATCTGTGCCGTGATCACGAGGAAATCATCGGGTTTTTACAAGCTGGAGAGGTGGCACGTGCCCAGGCATTGATGAAAGGCCACTACCGCACGCTTGAAGGATTCTGCCTTGGGCATAAGGTGAAACGGGCCGGCCTGTCTCTGCGCGAAGCCCTGCTTTCAGAGGGAAAGAACGATGAGCCCGGCAAGAGCGGGCAAGTGGTCCAATTCAAATAGGGATGTTTCGTCTACCAGTTGATCCTGGGGCGAAATGGTAAACCGCCGCGTCTTGGTCATTCCACTGCCAGCGTATGCCTCCGGTTCGAAAACGTCCCCGTTCTTGTCCGGCCACTATCTTCTGTAGCCGTCGTTCAGCGTCGCAAGAAATGCGGCGACGTCGTCGATATCCTGCTCCGACCAAACAGGGCGCTCGCCTGCTTTGCGCGTGAGCGGCTCGTCGGTCGTATCGACGTTCACGCGCAGCGCGACCGGCAAGTCGTTGAATTTGTCGACCTTGCCGTGCGCGTCTTTCGGATACCACTTCGCCGGATTCGTATCGCGCTGAACGTAAAAACGCAGTGCATCCTTCAGCGTATGGAAGCGGCCGTTGTGGAAGAACACCTGCCGCGTCGCCGTGTTACGCAGCGACACGGATTTGAAAAGTCCGCAGTTGCTTCTGTCGCTCGAGTGATCGGTGCGTAGCGGTCCACACAAACCCATATCGAAGTACTTCGGATCCGCGTTCGCACGCAACTCCGGATTGCGCGGCACGCCAAGCGCCTGGAAGTTGAAATCGGTGAAAAGCGGATGCGAGCCGTTGACACCCGATTGATCGATATGGCACGACGCGCAATTGCCGCCCGCCGGATCGTCGAACAGCTTCTTGCCGCGCAATTCGCGTGCCGTCAGCTGGACCTTGCCGTCGAGGTAGTAATCGAACTTGCTGGTGTACGGATGAAAGCTCGGGTCCTCGAGCTCGAAGCGCTCGATGGCATACATCGCCTGGGTGAACGCCTTGCT
>NZ_DASRSY010000381.1:0-3364 GCF_035656215.1 Paraburkholderia sp. | reverse complement strand
CGAAAGACGGACGTGTCGTCGTAAAACGCGGGCGCTTCGTTCTCGGCGCACCAACCGGGGATCCCCAGCACGGGCAGCGGTGCAAACATACGGCTCGTCAATGCATCGGTGTTCAGGAGTACCGTGCTGACAGACTCGTCGAGCCAAGCGTCGCGCGCCACAGCACTCCAGCCGAAGTAGTCGACCGGGACATCGACGATCCACGCGTGGCCCGTGCAGGCCTTGAACGGCGCGATCAGCTTTTCCAGCAGCGCGTGACCGAAGCAGCGCACTTCACAGCGTGTCCCCCAGGCATCACGGTGAGCAACCAGCAGCGTCTGCCAGTCGAATCCGCGCAATGCCGCGCTCAACGCCGGGTCGGCACAGGCGAACAGCAACGCGTTTTCGTCGAACAGGGTCAGCGTGTCACGCACGCCGCCGCGGGTCGGGCCGACGCCTGACACGTCGATCGCCGCCGACTGCCGCGCGTTCAGCGCTGCCTTGATGCGCGGAAAAGCAAACCACATCGACCCGTTGAAGAAGTCATGCAGATTGTGGCGCGTCGGCACGCAGCCCGTCGACGCGATGTGCGCCTCGTAAGCCTCGCCCGGCGGCAGATCGTCCTGCGCAATGAACGCGAGGCGCTGACCGCGCCCTGTGACCTGGCGCATCGCGACGGCATCGGCATTCATTTCTGCGAGCAACGCCGCGTAGCTCGTCAGCGCGCCCTGCTGCCAGCGCTCGCCGCGCGCCGCGAATTGCGCGAACCATGGCCTCGACCAGTCGATATCGGCGAAACCGGAACCCACGCGCGCCGCCTCTTGCACCTGCATCTAACGCAACCTCAGACGAGGCGCCAACCAATCGACTCACCACCACGCAGCGGCACAACAGGCGTGTCGCCGACCGGCAATTCAGCCGGCAGGGTCCATTCCTCGCGACGCAGCGTAACCTTCTCTTCGCTGCGCGGCAGGCCGTAGAAATCCGCACCGAAGAAGCTGGCGAAGCCTTCGAGCTTGTCCAGTGCGCCGGCCTTGTCGAAGGCTTCCGTATAGAGCTCGAGTGCATGCAGCGCCGTGTAGCAGCCCGCGCAGCCGCACGCGTGCTCCTTCAAGCCCTTCGGATGCGGCGCGCTATCGGTGCCGAGGAAGAAGCGCGGATTGCCCGAGGTCGCCGCCTCGACCAGCGCCACGCGATGCGTCTCGCGCTTCAACACCGGCAGGCAGTAGTAATGCGGGCGAATGCCGCCCTGGAAGATCGCGTTGCGGTTGTACAGCAGATGGTGTGCGGTAATCGTCGCACCAAGCAGCCCCGGCGCCACGCCGGCGTCGCGGATGTAGTCGACTGCATCTTTCGTGGTGATGTGCTCGAACACCACCTTCAGCGCCGGAAATTCGCGGCGCAGCGGCGTCATCACGCGGTCGATGAACACTTTCTCGCGGTCGAACAGGTCGATCGACGAATCCGTCACTTCGCCGTGCACCAGCAGTGGCATGCCGGTTTCCTGCATCACTTCGAGCGTTTTGGCGCACTTCATGATGTCGGTGACGCCTGCGTCCGAGTTGGTCGTCGCACCCGCCGGGTACAGCTTCACGCCATGCACGAAACCGCTTTCGCGCGCGCGGCGGATTTCGTCGGGCGGCGTGTTGTCGGTCAGGTACAGCGTCATCAGCGGTTCGAACTTCGCGCCGGCCGGGATCGCGGCGACGATGCGCTCGCGGTACGCCTGCGCCATCGCGGTCGTGGTAACCGGCGGCTTCAGGTTAGGCATGATGATCGCGCGGCCGAACTGGCGCGCGGTATCCGGCAACACGGCAGCGAGCATCTCGCCGTCGCGAACGTGCAGGTGCCAGTCGTCCGGGCGGGCTAGCGTGACGATGTCGATGGAATCGAGGGGTGCGTTGGAAGCGGTCATGGCGAGAGGGGAACGAGATTCGGTGATAAAAGCGTGATCGACGTGGGCACACTGCGGCAATTCGTGCCGTTGCGGCCTAGACACACGTCAATTTTGCTATTTGGCGCTTCTGGCTCGGTGATATGCTTGGAAAATCATCATTGTAACGGCTCCCCCGTTCACAGGCTTACCCGCAACATGTGCCAACTTCTCGGAATGAACTGCGCCGCGCCGACGGACGTCACGTTCTCGTTCACCGGCTTTGCGGCGCGCGGCGGCGTCACCGATCACCACGCGGACGGCTGGGGCATCGCCTTCTTCGAAGACAAAGCCTGCCGCCTGTTCATCGACCATCAATCGTCGGCCACCTCGCCGATCGCCGAAATGGTCAAGCGCTACCCGATCAAATCGAAGAACACAATCGCGCATATTCGCAAGGCGACGCAAGGGCACATCCTGCTCGAAAACTGCCATCCGTTCATGCGCGAGTTGTGGGGACGTCACTGGATCTTCGCGCACAACGGTGATCTGAAAGACTATTCGCCGGCGCTAAACGGCGTCTATCAGCCTGTCGGCACGACCGATAGCGAGCTCGCGTTCTGCGCGCTGCTCCAAGGCTTGCGCAAGGCTTTCCCGGGCACGCAGCCGCCGCTCGACGAACTGTTCGAGGCGCTCGAAACGCTCACGCGCGAGATCACGCAGTTCGGCGTTTTCAATTTCCTGATGTCGAATGGCCAGGCGCTATTCGCGCATTGCTCGACGCATCTGCACTTCATCGTGCGGCGCTGGCCGTTCTCGACCGCCCATCTGGTCGATGCGGACGTATCGATCGATTTCGCCAAATATACGACGCCGGAAGACCGCGTCGCCGTGATCGCGACCAAGCCGCTCACCGATAACGAAGTCTGGACCGCCTTCCAGCCGGGCGACCTGATGATGTTCCAGCACGGCGAAGTGATCGGCCGGGTCAACGTGCCCGTGCCGGCTTCGGTGCTGGAGAAGCTGCGCAATCCGGAGTTGGATGCCTCGGCTTCGGCGACTACGATTGCGGCCTCGGTTGAAGCGGTGGCCACGGCCGAGGTCGACCTCGAAGCGGCGGACGACGCCGCTGCGTTCGAATCCTGACCTGCGAATGCGCTCGCTGACGTCGGAACACCTGGCTCACGCCGGCATTCGCGAGCACCAGAATGCCTGACCCGCGCCCACAGTCGCAAAAGCCGGAACGGGTCAGAGAAGTCCCGCTGTGTGCGCTTTATCGCTGATTCCTTTTGACTCTTCTTCCAAGGCTGGAAAGAGTTTCAACCCGTTTCAGGACGAATCATCAGAAACAAAAAAGCCGCTTCTTCCGAAGCGGCTTCAGACTGCTGACAAAGTACCCCCGAAGCCTGGCCATGCGCCGGGCTTTGTCGTTTAATGAGCGTCATGCTCAAGAAACCGACGCCCATGCAGCACGAACTCGAGATGGTCACGCTCGAGGAGCTCGTGCCGAAG
>NZ_DASRSY010000380.1:0-22441 GCF_035656215.1 Paraburkholderia sp. | reverse complement strand
GGATACGTATTGCGGGTCAAACAGCAGGCTCCAGCTATCGTAGGGCGCGTCCTTGCCCAGAATTTGCGTGACCTTCGTGACGTTGTAACCGATGCCGTCCGTTCCCCATGACCAGGGCACCGTGTATTGATTGCCGGGATCGGCTGACGCAAGCATTTTCATGAGCACGGGATCCAGATTAGCCAGATTCGGAATCTTGCTTTTGTCGAGTTTCCGATAGACGCCCGCCTGAATCTGTTTGCCGGCGTAGGCGGACGATGGCACCACCACGTCATAGCCCGATGAACCGCTCAGCAACTTCGCCTGCAAGGTATCGTCGCCGTCGTAGACGTCGTATCGTGTATGAATCCCGGTTTCCTTTTCGAAGCCCGACACCGTGTCGTCAGCAATATTGTCCGACCAGTTGTAGAGGTTCAGTTCTTCGGCTTTAGCGTGGTTTGTCGTCGCAGCCAGCATCCCCGACGCTGCGAGAATCCCTGTGACAACAGTGATGAGATGGCGAGAAGTCATATATAGCCTTTCGGTTTAATTGAAGGATCTCAAGCAAGGGGAGAGGAGTCAGTCAGCGAATGGCGGTCTGCGTGATCCGCTTCGTGACGCCAGCCGACTTGCTCCAGTGCTTTCAGTAGTCGGGCGGTGCCGAGCGAGGCGACATGAACGCCTCGTCCATCCATATCCTCCGCAGCAACCAGTGCGTTGAGAATGGCCTCTTCGACCGCTTCCGCAGCCGCGACAAATAGCGCAGACATGAAATCCTGGCTGACGCTGCGCACGTTGATGACAGGCTCGCCCGCTTTGCCGTAGTCCGCCGGCGGTATGCCGCGATTACCTACCGAGAAGGCGATGAAGATGTCGCCACTGGAATATTCGGTGCCACCGCCCACACGCGCTAATCCAATGCCTGCGCGTCGTGCAAGCTGCTCGCATTGATGCGGAAGAAGCGGCGCATCGGTCGCAAGCGTCACCACGATCGACCCCATTCCGGGGACGCCTGCCTGACGCCGATCGAAAGGCGACGGCAGATTCCGCAGCGCCTCGCCGACGGGATAGCCGGCCACCCGCAACGCGTCGCGACGGCCGTAGTTAGCCTGGACCAGCGCGCCCACGCACCAGCCGCCGTCATCCGCTGCGAGCCTGCGTGAGGCGGTTCCAATGCCCCCTTTGAATTCGTGGCAAATCATGCCGGTGCCGCCGCCAACCGAGCCCTCGGCGACAGGGCCGCTGCGGGCCTGCGCCTGTGCTTCGTGGACATGTGTTGCGGTGACGTGCTGTCCCCAGATGTCGTTCAGCACGCCATCGAAAGTTTCCAGCACTACCGGCATGCACCAGTACTGGCTGTCGCCGACCCATGCGCGTTCGGCGGCGACCAGCGCATCGCGCACCACGCCGACGCTGTGCGTGTTGGTGTAGGCAATGGGCGTGCTCAACAAGCCGGATTCGCGTATCCATTCCAGACCGGTGGCGTCGCCGTTTCCGTTGAGTACGTGACAGCCGGCAAAACATGGATCAAACCGCGCAATGCCGGCGCGTGGCTCGATGATGGTCACGCCGGTTCGAATCGATACTTCTGCCCGATTTTCGACCAGGGTACGATGACCCACTCTTACGCCTTGCACGTCGGTGATGCTGTTAAATGGACCGGGCGTGCCGTGGCCAACTCGAACACCGATGTCTCTGATACCCATACCTGTCTCCTGTGTTGCTCGTTGCGAGCAAGCCTGCCGGCGCGCATGCGTCGGGGTACTGCGATGGTAGGGTGGGGCGTAACCGGTGAAAATCAGGCCGAAGGGCTAGAACGATGGTGCGAACTACCCCGTTAGGGGTAGTGGGGGAAACTGGCATGCAGCTTGAAGTAGCGGACGTTGCATTTCATCAGCGGCTTGGACGTCTGGTCGAAAAACTCGACGACAAGCAGTTCTGGCCTGCGCTGATCGATCTCTTGCGCAGAGTGGTCCACTTTGACAACTGGGTGGTGATGGTTTTCTGGCCCACCGGGAAGCCGCAGCTGATTGCAGAGATCCAGGCTCGCACGTCGAACGACGAACTGTTCAAGGGGTATTTGAACAACGTCTATTTGCTGGACCCTTTCTATCAATTCAGCCTGGGCGCGATCAGTCCGGGCGTGTATTGCCTCGACGAAGTCGCGCCCGATCACTTTCGGGAAACCGAATATTTTCGTCGTTATTTTTCAGTGAACGTGCTGGAAGACGAGATGCAGTTTTTAGCACCGCTGCCCGCGGGCGGAACACTGTCTGTGTCGATAGGGAGTGAACGCCGCTTTAGTTCGACTGAAATCGGAACTCTTTGTCTCTACGGCGCATGGCTGCTTCCGTTGATGCGCCATACCCTGGCGGCACAGAAAGCGGTGCTCCCCCCGCCCGTGAGTTCTACCGCTGGAAATGACCGGCGCATTCACTTCGAACAGGCGTTGCGCAAGCGCTCCAATGCGTCGCTGACCAACCGCGAAATTGAAATCGCCCTGCTGATTCTGGCGGGTCATTCGACCAAAAATATGGCGAGGCAACTCGGTGTGTCACCCGCTACCGCGAAGGTTCACCGGCGCAATCTCTACAGGAAGCTGGATATCTCATCCCAGGCGACACTGTTTCTGCTCATCATGGGCGAAGAACCGGACGCAGGCTGATGCGAACCGATTCCGATCGATGATCCCGAAGCGATTGCCTTCGTCGATTCCTCCGACAATAGGCAATACATGACATTGGGCAGCTTGAAGAACAAGCCGAAGATGTTTTTCATCGACGTATCCCTTCAGCACGCGCAGCTTGCCACGCCGCCGATCTAACCGGCCGGTACCGTCCCCCGTAAATGCACGATACAAACTCCTATATTTACGCCCCAATGCACTAGGACAATTATTTTTGTGCAGTGTTTGGCCTCACTATTGAGGTGGAGTGGACATAGGTGGGGTCCGACGACAAACGGAGGGCAGCGGTGATCGAGCAGTGGCGGGAAGCCGTGCGCGCGGTGCACGGCGTGGAATCGAAATATAAACGGCTGGTCAAGGCGATCGCGGGCGACATCGAAAGCGAGTCGTTGCCGGCGGGCGCGCGCTTGCCGCCGCAGCGCGACGTCGCCTCGGAACTGGCGATCAGCGTGCAGACGGTGACCAATGCCTATAAAGAACTGGAGCGGCAAGGGCTGATCCGCTGCGAAGTGGGGCGCGGCAGTTTCGTGGCGGCGCGAGTCACCGAAACCATGTCGAGCTATATGCTCGACACGGCCGAGCGTTCGGTGGTCGACTTTTCGATCGCACGCATCATCCATACGCCGGAGCACGACGCCATGTGGCGCAAGGTCTGCGCGACGCTCTCGACGCTCGACGACCAACCCTGGATTCGCGCGTTCCGGCCTATTGCAGGCTTCGAGCATCACCGGCAGGCGGGAGTCGCGTGGCTCGCGTCGTTGGGCATGCCGGCTTCGGCGGATACGCTGCTAGTCACGAATGGCGCGGCGCACGGCATCTTTCTGGCGCTGGCTTCGCTCGTGGGGCCGGGCGACACGGTGCTGTGCGAAAGCCTCACGGACCATGGCGTGATCGGCTCGGCGAACGTGCTGGGTTTTACGCTGAAAGGCCTCGAGATCGACGAGTATGGCATTCACCCCGAACACTTCGAAGAGATGTGCGATAGCGAGCGCATCACGGCCCTTGTCTGCACGCCCACGCTGAACAATCCCACCGTCGCGCTCATGCCCGACTCGCGGCGCCGCGCGATTGCGAAAATCGCCGAACGCTACGGCGTTTACGTGATCGAGGACGATGTCTACGGTCCTTTGCCTACGAAGCATGGCACGCCGATTTCGAGTCTGATTCCCGATTTGTCGTTCTATTGCACGAGCCTGACGAAGTCGGTGATGACCGGTTTGCGGATCGGCTACCTCGCCACGCCGCGGCGGCTCGCGCTTCGTGCTGAAAGCGTGCTGCGTGTGAGCAGCTGGATGGCGACTTCGCCGATGGCCGAGGTGGCGACACGCTGGATCGTCGACGGGACTGCCGAACGGCTCGTGGAAATACAACGCGAACGTCTGGGGCGGCGTCAGGCGCAATTGCAGCAAACGTTGGGTAAATATGTGCTCGGCGCGCATCCACAGGCACTGTCCGCCTGGCTGCGCGTGCCCGATCACTGGCGCACCGACCGTCTGGTGAGGGAGCTGCGTAACCGCGATATTGCCGTGACTTCACCTGATCCATTTCTGGTGCGCGACGCGGACCGGCCGAATGCGGTGCGTATCTGCGTTGGCGCCGAGGTCGGCGAAGAAACCTATAAAAGCGCGCTGGAAACGATGCGCGACGTGTTCGAGCAGTACCCACAGGTGCACGATTTCACCTGAGATCGATCGAATTTGGCACTGCTCGCATGAAATGAACTAGGACAATGGAAATCGTTTTTTAGAACATTAGACTGGACTGCATTGAAAACGATGCGGCCGCAAATCAGCGTGACAACGCAGGCGCGACAGCATCGGAATTGAACCCTTTCGTGCAGGGCCGCGTTCATGTCCGTTCTGTCGTTAGCCGATGTCTATCGCGCGCGTCGCCGTATCGCGGGGCGCGTCTGTCATACGCCGCTCATTGAATCGCTGAGTTTGTCGGAGAAGGCTGGCACACCGGTTTTTCTGAAACTCGAAACCGTGCAGCCGACCGGCAGCTTCAAGCTACGCGGCGCCACCAATGCACTCGCTCGACTCGCCGAACAGGGTTGCCGGAAAGTCGTGACGGCCTCGACGGGCAATCACGGCCGCGCGATTGCGCATGCGGCCCGCGCGCTGGGTATCGACGCGACCGTCTGCATGTCTGCGCTCGTGCCGACGAATAAAGTCGAAGCCGTGCGCGCACTCGGCGCGCAAGCGCGGATTGTCGGCAAAAACCAGGATGAGGCCGAACATGAAGCGTTGAGACTGGTCCGCGAAGAAGACTTCGCCTACGTCCCGCCATTCGACGATCTGCATGTGATCGCCGGTCAGGCGACCATCGGACTGGAAATCGTCGAGGCGTTGCCGGATGTCGCGAACATCGTCGTGCCGCTGTCCGGTGGCGGCCTGTTTGCGGGCATTGCGTTCGCGGCTAAAAGCGCGAATCGCGCGATCGGCCTGACCGGCGTGACGATGGCGCGCGGTGCCGCGATGCATGCGAGTCTCGCGGCCGGCCAGCCGGTGCTGGTCGAAGAAGTTGAAACGCTCGCCGATTCACTCGGCGGCGGCATCGGACTCGAAAACCGCTATACGTATTCGCTCACCCGCGATCTGATCGACGAGACCGTGCTGCTCAGCGAGGCGTCGATTGCACGTGGCATTGCGCATGCATACCAGCACGAACGGCTCGTCGTGGAAGGCGCGGCGGCGGTGGGCATTGCCGCCTTGCTCGATGACGAGCTGCCCGCCGAGCGCGTCAAACGTGGGCCGCTCGTGCTCATCGTGACGGGTGCCAACATCGAGATGGACCTGCATCGCCGAATCGTAGATGCCGCGTCGACCCAACCTGCCTCACACACCATTCTATGACCTCGATCACGCTCCTTGGCGAAGCTGAGCTTCGCGAACTCGTGCCGCTCGACCTTGCCGCCGTCGATCAGGTGGAAGCCGCCTTTCTCGCACTCGCTACCGAAGCAGTCGCGATGCCGCCGATCCTGCGGCTCGATCTGCCCGAACACAACGGCGAAGTCGACGTCAAGACGGCCTGGCTGCCGAGCTTCGACAGTTTCGCTATCAAGGTGAGTCCCGGATTCTTCAACAATCCGTCGCTTGGTTTGCCGAGTTTGAACGGGCTGATGCTGGTGTTGTCGGCAAAGACCGGTCTGACTGAAGCAGTGCTGCTCGACAACGGTTATCTAACGGCCGTGCGTACCGCGGCCGCCGGCGCGGTCGCAGCGCGTTGGCTGGCGAAACAGCACACGCCGCAAGTCGCGGTGCTTGGCGCCGGCGAACAGGCACGTTTGCAATTGCGGGCGTTGATGCTGGTGCGTCGCGTTGAACGCGTGCACGTATGGGCGCGAGATCCGGCCAGTGCGCAGCGCTTCGCCGCGGAAATGACCGCCTCGCTCGGCGTGCCATGCGATGTTGCACGCAATGTCCATCATGCGCTCGCCGAAGCGGACATCGCGATCACCACCACGCCAAGCCGCACACCACTGATCGACGTCACAGACCTGCATCCAGGCCTGCATATCACGGCGATGGGTTCGGACGCCGAGCACAAGAATGAAATCGCGCCGGCAGCGCTCGCCGCGGCACGCTACGTGTGCGACCGGGTGCAACAAACTCGCGTGCTGGGCGAGTTGCATCACGCGTTGAATGCTGGCGTGATGCACGCCGGCGCCGCGATAGCAGAACTGGGTCAGGTGATTGCCGAACAGGCTGTGGGTCGCGCCAATGAAACCGACGTAACGATCTGCGACCTGACCGGTACCGGCGCGCAGGACACCGCGATTGCCTCGCTGGCATTGAAGCGAGCGCATGCCGCAGGGGCAGGGACAATCTTTCGCAATGACGTGAAGCGCTGAGAGCGGCCTATGTCTGAAGCAAAACGACCGGAACTGGATACGCGCATAGGTGTTCCGGCACCGAAACGTTCTGCAACACGCCGCACAAGCTGGTCATAAGGGAGTAATGCATATGCGGGCATCACCTATTCAGCCGACGGTCGATTTCAACGCCGACGGCGAACAACACGGGTTTCTGAAGCTGCCACATTCGCACGACACGTCCGCGTGGGGCGCGGAGATGATTCCGGTCACGGTGGTCCGAAACGGCGAGGGGCCGACGGCGCTCCTCACCGGCGGCAATCACGGCGACGAATACGAAGGCCCGATCGCGTTGTCGAAGCTGGCCGCAACTTTGAAAGCCAACGATGTTAAAGGGCGCGTGATCATCGTGCCATTCATGAATTTTCCCGCGTTCCGCGCGGGCAGCCGCACGTCGCCGATCGATCGCGGCAATCTGAACCGCAGCTTCCCCGGCAAACCGGACGGCACGATCACCGAGAAGATCGCTGATTACTTTCAGCGCTATCTGTTGCCGCTCGCCGATTACGTGCTCGATCTGCACGCCGGCGGCCGCACGCTCGATTTCGTGCCGCTCGCGGCGATTCATCTGTTGCCGGATGCTAATCAGCAAGCCCGGTGCGAAGCGGCGATGCGCGCATTCGGCGCGCCGTATTCGATGCGGATGCTCGAACTCGACAGCGTCGGCCTGTACGACACAGCAGTCGAAGAAGCGGGCAAGGTATTCGTGTCGACCGAACTCGGTGGCGGCGGCACGGCAACGGTGCAAAGCGTAGCGGTGGCGGAGCGCGGCGTGCATGGTTTCCTGCAGCATGCGGGCATCCTCGGGCAAGAAAAAGTTGCGCGCCAATCCGGGCATCAAACCTCACGCACCACGACACTGCTCGACATGCCCGACGGCACCTGTTTTACGACGAGCGAACACGACGGTCTGCTGGAATTGTGCAAGGACCTCGGCGAGATGGTTGAAAGCGGTGAAGTGATCGCGCGGATTTACGACGCGTCGCGCACGGGCGTCGCGCCTGTCGAATATCGCGCGCGCCGCGGCGGCCTGCTCGCGGCCCGGCATTTTCCGGGTCTCGTGCGGATCGGCGATACGGTGGCGGTAGTGGCCGATGTCGTCGAGCGCGGCATACCGGTGGGAGTCTGACCGCGCGATGAAACTCGACCGTTACGACCTGGCGATTTTGCGCATTCTCGCGCGCGACGGACGTATCACCAAGTCGCGTCTCGCCGAGGAGATCAATCTGTCGATCTCGCCGGCGTGGGAGCGCGTCAAGCGTCTGGAAGAGGGCGGTGTGATTCGAGGTTATCGCGCCGATATCGACTGGGTGCGCGCCTTCAAGGGCAGCCGGGTCGTGGTCGAGGTGACGTTGGCGCGTCACACCGCGCAGGACATGCGGCGCTTCGAGGAGCGGATTGCCTCCGCACCGGAGGTCGTGCAATGCCACGCGACGGGCGGCGGCGTTGACTATGTGATGCACGTGATGTCGCGCGACATCGACCACTATCAGCGGTTTATCGACTCGCTACTGACCGACGAACTGGGCATCGAGAAGTACTTTACGTACATCGTCACGAAGGTGGTGAAGAACAGCGCGGAAGGTTTGCCGGACTGGGCAGAACAAACGATCGGCGACGATAGCTGAAACGCACGGCGATCGCGTCAGAAAATTGCCACACGTCGCGGCGAAATCCAGAAAAAACACTGACTTTGCGATGCTCCAACGAAAAAAACCGCATCGCTGCCGGACGTACAGTAACAGGCATACATCGCACACAGGAGGTCGCCATGTTGCTGGGTCATCCGGTCTTATTCAAATCGCTGTGCTACGTCGACGGACGCTGGGTGCACAGCGCGAGCGCCGCGAGCATCGCCGTGCAGAATCCGGCCGATCAGCAAGTACTCGGCCACGTGCCGATGCTCGACGCTTCACAAATCACCGAAGCGGTCGATGCGGCGCAGCGTGCGTTTGCTACGTGGCGCTGGCTGCCGGTCGCCAAACGCTCGGCACTGCTGTTGCGCTGGCATGAGCTGATCCTGCGCCATCAACATGATCTGGCTGCGATTCTGTCGCTCGAACAGGGCAAGCCGCTCGCCGAAGCACGTGGCGAAATCGCCTATGGCGCGAGTTTCGTCGAATGGTTCGCGCATGAAGTGCGACGCTTGAACGGCCGCACGATTCCCACGCATATCGATGGCGCGCACCTGGGCACGGTGATCGAGCCCGTCGGCGTGGCCGCGCTGATCACGCCGTGGAATTTCCCCTGCGCGATGATCACACGCAAGGCAGCCGCGGCGCTCGCCGCCGGTTGCACTGTGGTGGTGAAGCCCGCGCATGAAACACCGTTCTCCGCACTTGCCCTCGCGCAACTTGCGGAAGAAGCGGGTTTTCCCGCAGGCGTGTTCAATGTCGTGCTCGGCGAGCCACAAATGGCCATGCAAACGCTGGTGCGCGATACGCGGGTGCGCTCGGTGAGCTTCACCGGTTCGACGCGCGTCGGCGCATTGGTCATGCAGACCGCGGCCCAGGCCGGTATCAAGAAGACGGCGCTGGAACTCGGAGGCAACGCGCCCTTCATCGTGACCGAAGATGCCGACCTCGATCAGGCCGTACACGTGGCAATCGCGGCGAAGTTTCAGACTTCGGGTCAGGACTGCTGCGCGGCGAATCGCATCTTCGTTGCCCGGCCGCTGTACGAAGCGTTCGTCGCGCAATATAGCGAAGCCGTGAAAGCGCTGAAGGTCGGTGCCGCATTCGAAGCGGACGTGGATGTCGGTCCGCTAATGCATCAAGCCGCATTCGACACCACGGCACAGCGCGTCGCCGACGCGAAAGCGAAGGGCGCGCGCATTACCACCGGCGGCGCGGCCCATGAACGCGGTGGCTGGTTCTTCGAGCCGACCGTGGTCGCGGACGCCGCGCCCGGCATGCGCATCTACGACGAAGAAAACTTCGCGCCCATCTCAGCAGTCTCGCCATTCGACTCGCTCGACCAAGTTGTTGAACGCGCGAACGACACCGAATACGGCCTCGTCGCCTATGTCTGCGCGAGGGACCTCAACATCGTGTTTCAACTCATCCGCCGTCTCGACTTTGCGATGGTGTCCGTGAACGGCGCGAAATTCACCGGCGCGCCGATTCCATTCGGCGGCATCAAATCATCAGGACTCGGCCGCGAAGGCGGGGTCGAAGGCTTTGATCCGTTTGTCGAAACCCGCTATTTCTGCCTCGGCCAACTCGGTTTGCCGGTAACCGACAGCCTTCCCGCTCACCGCCTGGCTGCTGCAACGGCGGCTGCCGCGACGGCCTGAGTCAACCCAACCCATCCAACGATTACACGAAGGAGCTTCCGATGACCCAACTCGACCAACTCTTCGACGCCGACCGCGCGCACTTCATGCACCCTTCGACGCATGCTCACGACCATGCGAGCGGGGCACTGCCCGGCCGTATCGTGACCGGCGCGAAAGGCATCCGCATCGAAGACCATGAAGGCAAGTCGTATATCGACGCCTTCGCGGGCCTGTATTGCGTGAATATCGGCTACGGCCGCACCGAGGTAGCTGAAGCGATCTACGAGCAGGCAAAGAAGCTTGCTTACTACCACACGTATGTCGGCCACTCGACGGATACGATCATCGAGCTGTCGTCGCGCATTATCGACTGGTCGCCGAAGGGCATGAAGAAGGTGTACTACGGCATGTCCGGTTCGGATGCGAACGAAACGCAGATCAAGCTCGTCTGGTACTACAACAACGTGAAGGGTCGCCCGAACAAGAAGAAGATCATTTCGCGCCAGCGTGGGTATCACGGTTCGGGGATCGTCACCGGTAGTCTCACGGGTTTGCCGAGTTTCCATCAGTATTTCGATTTGCCGATCGAGCGCGTCAAACATACGGTATGTCCGCACTGGTATCGACAAGCGCCCGCCGGCATGAACGAGGCGCAATTTGTCGCGTACTGTGTGGAAGAACTGGAAAAGCTCATTGCACAGGAAGGCGCCGATACGGTCGCAGCCTTCATCGCTGAACCGGTGATGGGCACGGGTGGCATTCTGCCGCCGCCGGCGGGTTACTGGTCCGCGATCCAGCAGGTGCTGAAGAAGCACGACATCCTGATGATCTGTGACGAAGTGGTGTGCGGTTTCGGACGCCTCGGCTCGAAGATGGGCGCGCAACACTACGGCATCACGCCGGATCTGATCACCGTGGCGAAGGGTTTGACCAGTGCGTATGCGCCGCTGTCGGGCGTGATCGTCAGCGAAGGCGTGTGGGACGTAATCGACAAGGCGTCGCAGGAGTTCGGCGCGATGGGTCATGGCTGGACCTACTCCGGTCACCCGATCTGCGCCGCGGCGGCACTCGCGAACCTCGATATTCTGGAGCGCGAGAACCTCACGCAGAACGCGGCGCAAACCGGTGCGTATCTGCTCGAACAGTTGCACGCGGCGTTTGATTCTCATCCGCTGGTTGGCGAAGTGCGCGGCGCCGGCATGCTGGCCGCGCTCGAATTCATGGCCGACAAGGATGGCCGTCAACCGTTCGATGCAGCGCTGAAGGTCGGTCCGCGCGTCTCGGCTGCCGCGTTGCAGCGTGGTTTGATCGCTCGCGCCATGCCGCACGGCGATATTCTCGGCTTCGCGCCGCCGTTGGTCACGTCGCGCAACGACGTCGACGAGATCGTGAAACTGGCACGTGAGGCGGTGGATGAAGTTGCGTCACAGGTCTTTGCGCCGGCCGCTTCCGCGTAACGGAGTGGTGGTGCGCCGGTTTATGTGCCGCAGCGAATGCGGTGCGGCCGGCGCTCCTGATCGATTTTCGATCGTGAAGTGTCGTGAGGTGGATAGAAAAACAGCCGAAACAGCGCGAATGATCGCTGATCCGGCTGCGCGTCATGCATGCCTGTCATTCAAGCCGGTTTTGCTGCTTGCGTGTAATGCCGGTCCGGACTCACGACGATGTTGCCCACGAAACGCTTGGCCATGAATTGCGTTTGCGCTTCATGAAACTTCGACAGAGGATAGGTGGCGGCCAGAACCGGCTTGATCGTGCCGGACTGGATATAGTCGAGCACGCGTTTGAAGGCTGCGCGTGTTCCTTGCGAAGACCCGTTCAGCTGTAACTGCTTCAAATACATCGTGCGCAAGTCCAGTTGGACGACCGGTCCGGCAATAGCACCTGCCGTCGTGTAGCGGCCTTCCGGCCGTAGCACGTTCAGCAGCTTGCCGAACAGCGTGCCGCCGACCAGGTCGGCCACCACATCGACTGGCCGGCCGCCCATCATCCGTTCGACATCCGTGACGAAATTCTCGCTGTCGCGAAGCATCACGCCTTCTGCGCCGAGCTTGAGCACCGCATCTTCCTTCCCCTTGCTAACCACTGCATACGGAATCGCACCGCGCGCGCGGCACAGTTGGATGATTCCCGAACCGACGCCGCCGGAAGCGCCCGTAATCAGTACCGTTTCGCCGCTTTTGACGGTGGCGCGCTCGATCATCTGTTCACCGGTGTGATACGCACACCAGAACGTTGCGAGCTCCGCATCGGAGTAAGTGGAATCGACGCGATGCGCGTTCTCCCCAGGTACCGCCGTGTATTCGGCGTAACCGCCATCGCGGCCGTGGCCGATGTAATCGATATCGGCGAGGCTGTCGTCGTCGCGGTTATAGATCGATGCATCGAGGATCACGCGTTCGCCGATACGTGCATCGCTGACTCCACTGCCCACCGCGACCACGCGTCCGACAATATCCGCGCCCTGAATGCGCGGGAACGACAGCGTCGAGCGGCCGCGTCGCCAGGTGGAAACGGCTTGTGGGTCGTCATCCGTGCCATACGCACCCTCGCGAACCCAGACGTCGGTATTGTTCAACCCGCAAGCTGTCACTTCGAGCAACACTTCGCCTGCTCTATAGGTGGGAACCGGCACGTCGTCGCGATAGACGAGCTTGTCGAGGCCGCCGTGGGCCGTCAGCACGACGGCCTTCATTGTCTTCGGAAGCATGTTTCCCCTTTAACGTATTCCTGTGCGCGTCGCTGTCGCGGCGGCACAGAGGTTGACAGGTTTACGGTTTGACGAACAGCTTGCGCGGCGTGTTGCAGAAGGTCTCGACGCCGGTTTCGGTAATCAGGATGCTTTCGGTAATCTCGAGTCCCCAGTCGTCGAGCCACAGGCCCGGCATAAAGTGAAACGTCATGCCCGGTTCGAGGACCGTTTTGTCCCCCGGCCGCAGGCTCATTGTGCGTTCGCCCCAGTCCGGCGGATAGCTCGCACCGATCGGATAGCCGCAGCGGCTGTTCTTCTCGATGCCGTATTTATGCAGCACCGCGAAGAATGCGTTGGCGATGTCTTCGCACGTATTGCCGGGTTTGGCCGCGGTTAGGCCCGCTTCAATGCCTTCCACCACCGCGCGCTCGCCGTCAATGAAATGCTTCGGCGGTTTGCCGAGGTACACGGTACGCGACTGCGGGCAGTGATAGCGCTTGAAACAGCCGGCGATTTCGAAGAACGTGCCGGCATCTTTGGCAAAGGGCGTGTCGTCCCAGGTCAGATGCGGAGCGGCGGCATCGGCGCCAGTGGGCAACAGCGGCACAATTGCCGGATAGTCGCCGCCATAGCCGTCGACGCCGGTAATGCCTGCCGAGTAGATCTCGGCGACCAGGTCGTTTTTGCGCATGCCGGGCTCGATCCGTTCGACGATACGCGCATGCATCTTTTCAACAATGCGAGCGGCCACACGCATGTATTCGATCTCACGCGGCGATTTAACGGCGCGCTGCCAGTTCACGAGACTGGTCGCGTCGTGCCATTTCGCTTTGGGAAGATGAGCGACGAGCGAACGATAAGCCGCGGCGCTGAAATAATAGTTGTCCATTTCCACGCCGATCGTCAATGCGCCCCAGCCGCGCGCCTCGATCACCTCACGGGCGAGGTAATCCATCGGATGCTGCACGGAGGACTGCACGTAATGATCCGGATAACCGACGATTTGCTCGTGCGCCATGAACACGGTGCGCTTTGCGCCATTCGCGTCCTGGCCACGGCCGAACCAGACCGGTTCGCCGTCCAGCGCCAGCAGCACGCACTGATGCACGTAGAACGACCACCCGTCATAACCGGTGAGCCACGCCATGTTGGTCGGATCGGACACGATCAGTAGTTCGATTCCTGCTGCCTGCATCGCTTTACGCGTTTTGCCGATACGGGCGGCGTATTCGGCACGTTCAAACGGCAGGCGTACGACGGGTGCTGTGGTTCGCGGTTCCTGTTGCGTTGTATCTGACATCTTCCCCTCTCTCTGAGCGTGACGTCGTTGCGGAAGGTAGTGCCTCATACACGCAGTGAGACACCTGTAGGCATTTCTGGCCGCAGTCTAATGCCGCGAAAAGCGGCTTTTAATGTGCTAGTTCAATCTTCATCGCCTGCCTGAATCGGAGGCGCGGAACTCCGCGACATCGTCGTGATCTGGTTCGCACCGCGCTTATAGGTGTTGCCCCTGGCTCGTACGCCGGCTTCGTGTCCTGTCGTCCCTTCGCCTCATAGCGCGGCCCGGTTCTCCCTGGAAAAAGAATTGTTCTAGGGCAATCGGAACGCAAATATGGCTTTGTATTCTGATTTGCATAGTTCTTTGCCCGGCATCGCCGCTGCATCACCTTCCATCGAGCCAGGTATGACGAACGGGAACCGAATCGATATGAAAACCGCGCGAGTCGCCGACATGCTGAGCGCTTCAGCCATCACCCCAGCGACGCTTCCGTCGGCCTTTGCCGGCACCTTTCAGGCACGCCGGGAGGCGCCGATGACGAAGCCGTTGATCAGAATCGATCGCATCACAAAGCGTTACGGCGCGCTGACCGTGCTCGACGAACTCTCGCTCGATGTGATGCCGGGCGAGAAGCTCGCGCTAATCGGCCCGTCGGGTTCCGGCAAGACCACGATCCTGCGCATTCTGATGACGCTCGAATCGATCGATGGCGGCCACATCGAAGTGGACGGCGAACAGCTGTTTCATATGCCGCACGGTGGCCAGGTGGTGCCCGCGAGCGAGCGCCACCTGCAGAAGATGCGCGAGAAGATCGGCATGGTCTTCCAGCACTTCAATCTGTTTCCGCACAAGAGCGTGCTCGATAACGTGACGCTCGCGCCAATGCTGACCAAAGGTGAGCACCGCGAGTCGGCGGAAAAACGCGCGCTGGAACTACTCGATATGGTTGGTATGGCCGACAAGGCAAAGAGCCGACCGGCGCAACTCTCCGGCGGGCAGAAGCAGCGCGTGGCGATCGCGAGGGCGCTGGCCCTCGCACCCAAGATCATGCTTTTCGACGAAGTGACCTCCGCGCTCGACCCCGAGCTCGTTGAAGAGGTACTGAACGTGATGCAGCGGCTCGCCAAAGAAACCGATATGACAATGCTGCTGGTTACGCACGAGATGGGTTTCGCCCACGATTTTGCGGACCGTGTGCTGTTTTTCGATCGCGGCAGGATCGTGGAGGAAGGCAAGCCCGAAGATATCTTCAGTCATCCAGAGCATGAGCGAACCCAGGCGTTTCTCCGCAAGATCATCGCCGCGGGTCACCGGATCTGATCTACCAACGCCACATAACTACGCACCCTTAACGTTGCACGCCACCACGCTTTAGGAGCTAAAAATCATGAAACTGAAGGGGATTCTGATCACGGGGACGTTGTCGCTGCTGGCTTTGACCGGCCTCGCAGTCGCGGCAGAGGACAAACTCGCGCAACTCAGGGAGCAGGGTTTTGCGCGCATCGCGATTGCCAACGAACCGCCGTTTACTGCGGTCGGTGCGGACGGTAAGGTGACGGGCGCCGCGCCTGATGTGGCTCGAGCGGTCTTCAAGAAGCTGGGCGTCAACGATATCGTCGCGTCGATCTCCGAATATGGCGCAATGATTCCGGGTCTCGCCGCGGGGCGGCATGACGCGATCGCAGCCGGTCTCTTCATGACGCCGCAGCGTTGCGCCGCCGTTGCTTACTCGGAGCCGGTGCTGTGCGCGGTGGAGGCGTTTGCCGTCAAGAAGGGCAACACCAAAAGCATCAAGACCTACGAGGAAATCGCCAAGGATCCCAAAGCGGTGATCGGCGTCGAAGGCGGCACGACCGAACAGAAACTCGCGACCGCCGCGCAAATTCCGACCGAGCGCGTCGTTATTGTGCCGGACGGTCAAAGTGGCCTGAAGATGCTCCAGGACGGGCGCATCGACGCGTTCGCGCTGCCGCTGTTGTCGATCAGCGATCTGCTCTCGAAAGCCAAAGACGCCAATCTCGAATCGATCGCCCCGGTGCAGGGCACGCCCGTGCAATGCGACGGCGTGGCGTTCCGCAAGCAGGACACCGCGCTGCGTGATGCTTTCGACATCGAACTGAAGAAGATGAAGCAATCCGGCGAGTTCGCGAAGATCGTCGAGCCGTACGGCTTCTCGGCAAAGGCAGCGATGTCGACGAGCCGTGAAAAGCTGTGCGCGGCGAAGAACTGAGTCCGCCCGGGCCGCTTGGCACGCTACGTAGTAGCACGCTAAACGGCCATTCCATTGCCTGCGAGGTGCGCTGATGAACGACTGGTCCGGCTATCTGCTGCTGATTCTGAAAGGCGCCGAAGCAACCGTTGAACTCACTGTGATGGGAACGGTGCTTGCGCTCGTGATGGCGTTCGTCGCGGGACTTGGGCGGCTGTCGCGATTCTTTGCGGTGCGCGCGCTCGCTACGTCGTATATCGAGTTTTTTCGCGGCACGTCGGTATTTGTTCAGTTGTTCTGGGCGTATTTCGTGTTGCCGATGGTCGGGCTCACCCTCACGCCGCTCCAGGCCGGTGTACTCGCACTCGGCTTGAATGTGGGTGCGTATGGCGCGGAAGTGGTACGTGGTGCGGTCGTCGCGATTGGTCAGGAGCAGAGGAGTGCATGCATTGCGTTGAATCTGTCCACGTATCAACGCATGCGTCACGTGATATTGCCGCAAGCCTTGCCGCTGATGCTGCCCACCTTCGGCAACAACGCGATCGAATTGCTTAAAGGCACAGCGGTCGTATCGCTGATTTCGCTCGGCGACATGACATTCCAGGCGCAAGTCGTCCGCGCGCAAACCGGCAATACGTTAATACCGTTCGCGACGATTCTCGCGCTGTACTTCGCCATGGCCTGCCTGATTTCGTTCGGCGTGCGCAAGCTCGAACGCCGGATGACCTTTGGTCTCGACGGGATGAGGAGATAGCCGTATGGAATGGGACTGGAGTTTCGCGCGCGGGATTATGCCGATCTTGCTGCAAGGTCTGAAGATCACCGTACTCGCGACCTTGCTCGGCGCGGTGGTGGCGGCTGTGGTGGGCATGGCGTTCGCGATCTTGCGGCTTTCGCCGAATCGCGCGGTGTCGCGTGCCACCACGGCCGTGGCGAGCTTTATTCGCGGCACACCGTTACTCGTGCAGCTTTATTTTGTCTTCTATGTGCTGCCCGACATTGGCATCCGGATGCCGGCGCTGGCCGCCGGTGTACTCGCATTGGGGGTTCATTACGCGACATATACGGCCGAGGTCTATCGGACCGGCATAGAAAACGTGCCGCGCGGGCAATGGGAAGCCGCCAAGGCGTGCAACCTGAGTCCGGCGCAGATGTGGCAGCACATCATCTTGCCCGAAGCGGTCCCGCCAATGCTGCCCGCGCTCGCGAACTATCTGATTTCGATGTTCAAGGAAACGCCGTTGCTGTCGGCGATTACGGTCCTCGAATTGATGAACGAGGCGAAGATCATCGCGAACACGGATTACCGCTACCTCGAACCGATGACGCTCGTCGGCGTGCTGTTTCTGTGTATCAGCCTTATTGCGGTGGTCGGCGTGAGGTTGCTCGAAAAACGCTTCCCCAACCTCGGGCACTAAGCGATGCTGACTTTCATCCATCTGCCAAGCCGGGTGCCGCGTCTGGACAATCGCGCTTTCGCCAGACGTATCGGCCTTGTGATCCTCGCAACCGATCACACCACCGAACCTGACTTTGCGAGGCTCGTCGCGAATGAACGTATCGGCATCTACGTGAATCGCGTGCCATATGCAAATCCGGTGACGCCGGAGAATCTGCTCGCAATGCAGCCGTTGTTGACCGCTGGCGCCGCGTTGATCTTGCCCGACGAAACGCTCGACGTGGTGATGTATTCGTGCACGTCGGCATCCGTCGTGATCGGAGACGCGGAGATCGAGCAGGCTATTCATGCAGCGAAACCCGAGGCACAAGTCGTCACGCCCACCGTCGCCGCAGTCACCGCGCTCAAAGCGCTCGGCGCGCGCCGCATTAGCTTGCTGACGCCCTATACGGTTGAAACCAGCCGGTCGATGGCCGAGTACTTCGCCGCACAAGGTTTCATCATCGACCGCTTCACGTGTATTGGTTTGACCGATGACCGGGAGATGGCGCGGATTTCATACGACGATATCGTCGCATTCGCGCGTGACGCGATGGCGGAAGAATCCGATGCGCTCTTTATCTCCTGCACGGCGGTGCGGGCGGCGGCGGTTATCACGCGAATCGAGGCCGCAATCGGCAAGGCGGTTGTGAGCAGCAATTTGGCCACTGCATGGATGTGTCTGCGCCTTTGCGGCGACACCACCGCCAAACCTGCGCAGGGACGATTGATGACGCTGCCGCTGCCTGTCCATTGAGTCAAATGGGTTAGCGCCAGGCAGCCGGAGATCATGGAAAACCCCAACGATTGCATCGTCCTAGAACATCTTTCAAATATCGCCTCAGCGGTATTGTGGACTCGGGGCGGTGCTGAATGTGTCGGATCGCTCGAAATTCAGGAGGAACGATGAGCTACGTACATCCATTGAACAGCGAGGCCCTGCAACCCCAATCGCCGAGCCTGTTGCGCCGCGCCATCGCCGCTTCGGCGCTGGGCAACGCCACGGAGTGGTTCGACTATGGAATCTACGCATACGGTCTGACCTACATATCGGCTGCGCTTTTTCCCGGCAGTACGGCGCAGGCCACCTTATTCGCACTCGCGACCTTTGCTATTTCGTTTCTGGTTCGTCCGCTCGGCGGCCTGTTCTGGGGGCCGCTCGGTGACCGGCTGGGGCGCAAGCATGTGCTGGCGCTGACAATCATCATGATGTCAGTGGCAACGCTGCTGGTGGGGCTCGTGCCGACTTACGCACGCATCGGGTGGTGGGCGCCGGCGCTGCTGATCGTCTTGCGGATGATTCAAGGTTTTTCGACTGGAGGGGAGTATGGCGGCGCGGCTACCTTCATGGCCGAATATGCGCCCGACAGAAAGCGCGGTTTTTGCGGCAGTTTCCTTGAATTCGCCACCCTTGCAGGTTTCTCGCTCGGCGCGTTCCTGATGCTCGGTTGTTCCGTCGTGCTGGGGAGCACAGCCATGCATGCCTGGGGCTGGCGATTGCCGTTTCTGATCGCGGCACCGCTTGGTCTGATTGGTTTCTATCTGCGGTCGAAACTGGAGGACACGCCTGTCTTCCTCGAACTGGAACAATCGAGCCACAAGGAACAGCGTACCCGCGCGCCGCTGAAAGCCCTGCTGACCGAATACTGGAAACCGCTGCTGTTGCTGGGCGGCCTGGTGGTGGCGTTGAACGTCGTCAATTACGTGTTGCTGGCTTATATGCCGACTTTCATGCAGAAGCAGCTCGGCATGAGTGACAACATGTCGTTGCTCGTTCCGCTAATCGGTATGTTGGCGATGATGGTCTTTCTTCCTTTTGCCGGGACATTCTCGGATCGGGTTGGCCGCAAGAACGTCTGGTGGTTTTCGCTGGTTGGGCTCTTTGTCGCTGCCATTCCGATGTTCCTCCTGATGAAGCATGGGGTGCCCGGCGCAATCGTAGGTTTTTCCCTTCTGGGTTTGCTGTACGTTCCGCAACTTGCAAGTATCTCAGCGATGTTCCCGGCGATGTTTCCCACGCAGGTGCGTTATGCCGGGATGGCGATCGCCTACAACATTTCGACGTCGATCTTCGGTGGAACAGCGCCGATGGTGAACGAATGGCTCATCGCCCATACCGGCAATACGCTGATGCCGGCGTACTACATGATGGGCGCCTGCGCGATTGGCGCGTTCGCGCTGATCTTCGTGACGGAGACATCGGGCTGTTCGATACGCGGGCGGGAGATACCCGGCAGGAAATAGGGAATATTTAACGCGCCAGTAATCAGGCCTTCAATGGCAGCCAGATTTCGAGCCCGCCCATGCCGCTGATCGGGTCGAACTGCTCGCTATAGCGTTCGAAATTCGGCGCATCCGCTGGCACATGTCCCGACGCGGGCAGCCATTGATTCCAGATCGTGTTGACGGTGCGCCGGATCGTCGAGATGTGCTCGCGGTGGCTGAATACCGCATAGCGCTGCGCGGCAATGCGTACGCGGCTCAGTTCGGCGGGCAGCGCTGAGAAGTCGCTGACTTCGACGCCGCACAGGTAGTCGAAACTGCCCGCGTCGTCGGCGTTGTAGCAAACGCCGTAGGCCACGCCGCCCACTTGCCCCGGCACCTTGCCGAAGTAGTCGCCAAAGCGCTGCCATTGCGACGGAATGACGGTGCTGGTGTCGCAGGTATAGCGTTCGCTCAGGCCGGCGACGAGAAACGGTTTACCGTCTTCGAAACGCGGCGGTTCCAGATGCGTGAGAAGGGTTTCGTCCATTTTGATCGGCTCCACGATGGCAATGTTGTCGAGGTGACCACGCGCGCGCAACGCTTCGGGGGTGAGTCCGAATTGCTCGCGAAACGCTCGCGTGAATGCTTCATGAGAACCGTAGCCGGCGTTGATGGCGACCGTCAGGATGTCGGGCGCACCGTCAGCGAGACGCCGTGCCGCTTCGCTCAGGCGGCGCGCGCGAACATAGCGCATCACCGAAAGTCCGGTGGCCGCTTCGAAAGCACGCGCCAGGTGAAAACGCGACACGCATCCGCAGTTGGCGATGTCGTCGAGTGTCAACTCGCGGGCAAAACGGCTTTCGATAAACCAGAGCGCTTTTCCAACGGGATTCATATCGGCTCTCATGTCTGCATGAAGCCAGCATAGCCAGGCGCGATGCGGCGCATTTGATCGCGCTTGCGGTTTTGCTGCGGTCCGCGTGCAAGTGTGGCGAGCGGACCGCGTTCAGGTAGGCGAAATGTCTTCGTCCGGTGAGCCGAAATAAACCGCAGGTTAATAGTTTTCCGCCGCTGCCTCGTTGCCGGTGGAGCGAGACTGTTCCGATGCGGACGCGTCGTGAGCGTCCGCGTCTGCGTGAGCACCGCCAGGTTGCCCCGGGCGCAACAGCAGACCGCCCAGCACACCCGCCACCGCGGCGAAGATCGCACCGAACAGAAACGCCACGTGATAGCCGCTGTTGAGCGCCGTCACCGCATTTTCGGAAGCCTGCATCGCGTCGCTGCGCGCTGCCGCAAGACTCGCGAGCACCGCGAGGCCGAGTGCGCCACCCATCATGAACGACGTATTGACAATACCGGATGCCAGGCCCGAATCGCTCGGATCGACATCGCTCATGGCAGCCAGCAGGAGGGGATTGAACGCGATGCCCGCGCCGAAGCCGAGCAGGAGCATGCCGGGCAGCACATCGAGCACGAAGTTGCCATTAACCGGCGTGCGCGCAAACAACGCGAGGCCACACGCAGCGACCAGCAGACCGACGGCAAGCGGAAGACGCAGACCGAAGCGCATCACCACGCGCGCAGATAGGCCCAACGAAAAGAACGCCATGATCAGATTGGCAGGCAAAAACGCGAGCCCGACCTGCAATGGCCGGTAACCGAGCACGCGTTGCAGATACAACGCGGAGATGAAGAACCACGCGAACATGGCGGCCGCCCACAGTACGCCGACCACGTTCGCCGTCGCGACATTGCGCAAGCGGAACAGACCGAGCGGCATCAAGGGATGCTGCACGCGTGCTTCGATAATGAGAAACACGGCTAGCAGTGCAAGCGCGGCGAATAGCATGCCCAGCGTCTGCGCCGAGGTCCAGCCGGCTTCATTACCGTTCACAACCGCGTACACGGCCAGCATCAGCGAAGCAGTCACCGTTACCGCGCCGGCCACGTCGAGCCGTTCCCCATGCGCGTGACCGCGTGCCGACGGCAAGAGCGCGAGGCACAGCGCGTAGACGGCGATGCCGATTGGCAGGTTGACGAGAAAGATCCAGTGCCAGCTCAGCAGGTTGGTCAGCAGCCCGCCGAGCAAGACACCGATGCTGCCACCACCCGCGCAGACGAAGCCATATACGCCCATCGCTTTCGCCCGTTCACCGGTCTCGGTGAACAGATTCATGATCAGCGAGAGCGAAACAGCAGAGACGACCGCGCCACCCAAACCCTGCACGGCACGCGCGCACACCAGCAGCACTTGCGAATTCGCCATGCCGCATGCGAGCGACGCCAGCGTGAACAGCGTGATGCCGCCGAGGAACAGCTTGCGGTGGCCGTACAGATCGCCGAGCCGCCCGCCAAGCAGCAGGCAGCCGCCGAAGGTCAGCATGTACGCATTGACCACCCACACCAACGAGGTCTCGGTAAAACCGAGATCCGCAGCGATAGACGGCAATGCAACGTTCACGATCGTCGTGTCGAGCACGATCATGAGCACGCCGAGGCACAGAACGATCAGCGCCAGCCAGCGTTTGTTGCCGTGGATCGAATGGGTCATGCGGGGACTCCTTTGCCGTGGTCAGGCCGGTGCAAGCGGATGCCGGACGTGCCGCCGCTCGGCACAAAGTCGGAAACCCGGTCGGCAACCCGTTGATGGCAATGGGGAATTTTAGGCAGTATGACTTTCCGTGAGTCAGCGGCTGGCCCGCCGTGAGGAACCAGACGCGGATTAGCATTACTGCCAGAGCCGCACGATGTGCACACGGCACATCCCGGCGATTTCCCGCGCGGAGGCCAGCATGAACCACG
>NZ_DASRSY010000379.1:0-14541 GCF_035656215.1 Paraburkholderia sp. | reverse complement strand
AGAATCTCTTGAAGAAGCAACTTTTGCTCGCCGCAGGCGCGCTGGCCGCAGCCATGTCGTTCAACGCAATGGCCGCCGATACGTATCAACTCGACCCGACGCACACCTACCCGAGCTTCGAAACCGATCACTTCGGCGGACTCTCGATCTGGCGCGGCAAGTTCAAGAAGAGCAGCGGCACCGTGGTACTGGATCGCGCGGCGAAGACCGGCACGGTGGACGTGACGATCGATATGAGCTCGGTGGATATCGGTAACGACAAGCTCGACGCAGAACTGGTCACGGACAAGTTCTTCGATGCAGCCAAGTACCCGACCGCGACCTACAAGGGCACGCAGATCCGCTTTGACGGCGACAAGCCGGTGGAAGTGATCGGCACGCTGACCATGCATGGCGTGACGAAGCCGGTCAACCTGAAGATCGAATCGTTCAAGTGCATCATCAACCCGATGCTCAAGCGCGAAGTGTGCGGCACCGAATCGACCGCGACGTTCAATCGCGACGATTTCGGTGTCGACTTCGGCAAGACCTACGGCTTCAAGATGCAGACCACGCTTCATATTCAGGCCGAAGGCATCAAGCAGTAATAGCTGGCTCCTCTGCAACTTGCGTCAAGCAATTGCGGCAGGCGGTTGCGGCAGGCGGTTGCGGCAACCGGTGGAAATACCGCCACGTCGAGCGCTACAAAGTGTATCCGGTGGTGCAGATTGGTGTGAGCTATCGCTTCTGATCAGGCACACGTCCTGATTCGTCAGTCATGAGCCTTTAGCCCTTCGGGTTAAAGGCTTTTCTTATTACTGATGCGAAGCGGACTTCGTGTTCGAGGCGCAAACAGGCTCGCCGCGCAGACGACCTCTTGTTATAATCCTCTCACCAACTCGAACAAAACATAACGTCCCTCCACACTGCGCGACAGGACCTCCATGCTGAAACCCGACCGCCTCCGCGCCCTCGCCGATGCGCTGGCCAAGCAGAGCGTAATGCGACTGCGCGACGCCGCCAGCCTGCTGGACGTATCGGAGATGACTGTCCGGCGCGATATCGCAGGCAGTCCGGAGCGATTCACGTATCTTGGCGGCTACATCGTCAGTGCGACCGACGTACCCAACAACGCCGGCTATTCACTCGAAGAAGAGAAGGATCATTTCGCGCAGGCCAAGGCGGAAGCATCGGCGATTGCGGCGAAGCTCGTTGTCGACCATGAAACGATTTTCATTGATTGCGGCACGACACTCACCACGCTTGCGCGCCTGATTCCGCTCGAGCGTCACGTCACCGTGGTCTGCTATTCATTGAATGTTGCGGAGATTCTGCGCCGCAAGCCGAACGTGCGGATGATCCTGCTGGGCGGCGTCTACGTGCCTTCTTCAGATTCGTTTGCGGGCGAAGAAAGTCTGGAGATGTTGCGCCGTATGGGCATCAATAAAGCATTCATTTCCGCAGGCGGTGTGGATAGCGCGCGCGGAGTAACCTGCTGGAACTTTCACGAAGTCGCGCTCAAACAGGCAGCCATGGCAAATGCCGTCGAACGGCATCTGGTCGTGGACCAGAGCAAGTTCGGCGTGGTCAAGGCAGTGCGTTTCTCGCAAATCGACGACTTCGATTCCATCATCACTGAACAAGGCCAGGAGCACCGCAAGCGCAAATGATTGCGCATGCCGCACCACGCGGCGCCGTCAAGCAGCAGGCGCGGCCTGCGTTCAGCTTCAGCTTTTGCGCTGCAGTGCGAACAACGTCCCGGCGATCAGAATGAACGCGCCAATGATCACCTTCTGCCAGGTGCTCGGCACGCCAACCAGAATCAGCACACTGTTGATCAACGTGACCAGCACCACACCGAGCAACGTGCCGGCCACCGTACCTGTGCCGCCCGTAATGCGCGCGCCGCCCAGGATCACTGCAGCGATCACATCGAGTTCCGAGCCCACGAGATCGAACGGATTCGCGAGCCGGTTGTTCGATACATGCAGAATGCCTGCTATGCCGGCGAGCATGCCGGTATAGCCGAACACGAACAGATGGATCGCGCGCAGGTTGTAGCCAAGCCGCTCGGCGATCGCAAGGCTGCCACCCATCGCATAGACACCGCGCCCCATCATGGTCCGGTTCAACAACCACCACGTGACAATAGCGGCCGCCACCAGCGCCAGCACCGAAATGGGCAGCACCGCGCGCAGGCCTTCACTGGTGTGATAGAAAAACAGCGGTATCCGGCCGAAATGATCCATGCTGTGCGGAATGTTCATGAAGAACGTCGTGCCGATGAACGTCAACAGCAGGCCGCGATACAGATACTGCGTGCCGATCGTGACGATCAGCGAAGGCGCTTTCAAACGATGCACCAGCAGGCCGTTGATGAGACCGAGCACCACGCCGCCTAACGCGCCGGTGATCAGAATCAGCGCAAACGGCGCGTCCGGCCACCAGGCAAACACCGCCTTCGTGATGCCGTACATCGTCAGCGCGGCGATCGCCGTGAACGAGACGTCGATGCCGCCGGACGCCAGCACGACAAGCGTGCCGAGCGCAAAAAGCGACATCGTAGTGGCCGAATGCAGCAGATCGAATAGCGTCGCGAGCTGAAAGAAGCGCGGATTGATCGCGCCGACAATCAGGCACGTCGCCGCGATCAACGCGACAGTGAACCATTCGGGATTGCGCGCGAGCCTGGCCCGCAAGGTGGGCGGCTTGACCTCGGGTGCGACTTCGACAACGGTCGGGGTGGTCATGGTCTGGTTCATGCGCGATTGGATGCGCGAGTTCATGGGTGTCGACGTCCTTTATGCGGCTTCCGAAAGCAGTGCGTGATACAGGTCGGCTTCGCTCAACGTATCGGCCTGATATTCGTTCGCCACACGTCCTTTTTTCATCATCAGGATGCGGTCGCAGTTTTGCAGCAGCTCGGGCAGATCGTCGCTGATCAGAATGATGCCGATACCGCGTTGCGACAGGCGCTGCATGATGCGGTAGATGATGTCCTTCGATCCGACGTCGACACCGACCGTCGGTCCATGCAGAATCAGCACGCGCGGATCGATGGCGAGCCAGCGGCCGATCAGCACGCGCTGCTGATTGCCGCCCGAGAGCGACTGCACGGGTTTGTCGACGCCTGGCGTCGCGATCTGCAAATCTTGCACCGTCTGTTCCGCGAGCGCCTGCGCGCGCGTGCGATCGATCTGGCCGAAGCGGTCGCGCAAGCTGGAGATCATCGCGGTAATCACGTTATCGCGGATCGACTTGTCGAGAAATAGCCCTTCGTTCAGGCGGTCTTCCGGTACGTAGCCAATGCGATGATGTTTCGCGTCCGAGGGCGTACGCAATGAAATGGCCTTACCGTCGAGTATCACCTGTCCCGAGTGCGCCGCCGAAACGCCCGCGAGTGCGCGAGCAAGTTCGTTACGCCCGGAATCGAGCAGACCGGTGACGCCGAGAATTTCGCCGCCATGCAGCGAGAACGACACGTCGCTGAACTGGCCCGCACGCGTGAAACCATGCACGTCGAGCACGACATCCTGGCCAAACGCGCCTTCACGATAGCGCTCGTTCGACAGATGGCGCCCCGTCATCAGTTCGCTGATCTGCGCCTTGGTGAATTGCGCAATCGGTCCCTGCGCCATTTTCTGGCCGTCGCGCAGCACGATAACTTCGCCGCCGATGGCGTAGCACTCGTCGAGCTTGTGGCTCACGAATAGCACCGTCACGCCCTCCGCGCGCAGATTCGCGAGCACGGCGATCAGATTGTCAACTTCCTTTTGCGTGAGCGACGTGGTGGGCTCATCCATGATGACAAACTTGGCCTCACTGGCAATCGCGCGCGCAATGGCGACGAGCTGACGCGTGGCGAGCGGCAATTGCTCGATGAGGGTTGCCTGAAACTCGGCGTCGCCTGGCAAGCCGACCGATTCCAGTGCGCGCCCTGCCGTGCGCGCGAGCGCACGCCGATCGAAGGTACGCGCGAGCCGGCCTTCGTGCGTGGCCAGCTCGGCGGTGAGCGCGACGTTTTCCGCCACGTTCATGTTAGGCAGCAGCGAGAGATCCTGATAGACAGTTTCGATTCCCGCGGCCAGCGATTCCAGTGCGGAAAGCCGTGCATGACGAACGCCTTCGATCACGAGTTCGCCTTCGTCAGGCGGTTGCGCGCCCGAGATGATCTTGATTAACGTGCTCTTGCCGCAGCCGTTCTCGCCTAGCAGATGGTAGATCTGACCGCGCTCGAACGACAGGCTCACCCCACGCAATGCATGCACACCGGTGAAACGCTTGTGCACGCCGACAACCTGCAGAAACGGTTGCGGCGCTTCAGATCGCGGTAACTGTTGTGACGCTACGTCTTGATTCATGATGGCGAGTCGCAAGTTAAGGCGTGCCCGTGCGGGCACGCCGTGACACAACAAGCAAAAGACAAACCAGCGGACACCGACTCAATCAGAACGGATACTGCTTGTAGTTCGATTTGTCGACGTTCACCCAGCCCTGGCCGCGCACGATGATTCCTTTGCCCGGACCCTTCGCGACGGTGACTTTCGTGTAGCCCGGAATGCCGAGATCGGCCCCGTTCTCGACCGTCTTGCCATCGATCAGCATCTGCGCAATCTTGTTCATCGCGATGCCCGCAAGCTTCGGATCCCAGAACGCAATGCCGTTGATCGCGCCGCTCTCGAGGAACTTGCCTGCTTCAGTCGGCAGACCCGTGCCGTAGACGCAGATCTTGCCCTGCATACCGGCTTCTTCGACCGCACGTCCAATGCCGATCACGTCGAGCGAGGACGAGCCCTGGAAGCCCTTCAGGTCCGGATGCTTGCGCAGCACTTCCTTCGCGACTTCATAAGCGCGCTCGCCGTCGTTATTGGTTTCGAGTTTCGGTTCGACCAGGTTCATCTTCGGATACCTGGCCTTGGCGTTGCCGATACCACCGTCCGCCCACTGCACCTGCGAGCGGCTGCCGAGCGAACCAACCAGCACAGCCCACTTACCGTCGTCGTGCATGCACGAAGCGAGACGTTCGTTCAGGCCGGCGCCGTAGGCGGTGTTGTCGAACGCTTCGATGTCGACCATCGTGTTCTTCTCGTTGTCGGCCTCGTGCGTGACGACCTTGATGCCACGATCCATCGCCTTCTTCAGCGCGGGTTCGAGCGTCGGCGGATCGTAGGGCACCACGGCAATCGCCGTGACCTTCTTGGCGATCAGGTCTTCGATGATCTTCAGTTGCTGCGCCGCGTCCGCGCGGCCCGGACCGGTCTGATACGCGGTCACGCCGGGGTTGTCTTTCGCGAATTGCTTGACGCCATCGTCCATCCGGTTGAACCAGTTGATACCGGTCACCTTGACGACCGTGACGATCGTCTCGTTGGTTGCTGCGTGTGCCGCAGCGATCACGCCCACCGTAAGCGCGCCTGCTGCGAGCGCGGTGCCCAGTCGAGTCAGTTTCATGCAATGTCTCCTTTATCGTTCGATGTCGCCCCACTTTACCGTCACGGACAGCCAGGGCTTGTTGTCCGCCGCGTACTGAAACTTTGGTTGCGCTTCGCGTCTGATCGGCGCGTTAACCTTCCGGCGCCGTGCCGGAACTCGCCGCACTACTGCCACCGCCACCACCGCTGCCGCTCGAGCCAAAACCGAAAATCGCGCGCACCCGCTCGCCGCCCGCGAACGCAAGCGACAGCAACAACAGAAAACCCCACGCGCAATCGCCGAAAAACTGCGACACGCCCATCAGATTGAACAGGCTCGACAGAAACTGCAGCACCGTCGCCGCAAAAAACACGCAGATGATGCGCCCGTGACCGCCCGCAGGATTCACGCCGCCCATTACGGCGATCAGAATGGCGATCAGCAGATAAGAGTTTCCGTAGTCCCATTTCGCACTGGACGTATGCGTCGCGCTGATCAGACCCGCGAGTGACGCAAGCACGCCGCACATCGCATACGTTGATATCAGCATCCGCGCGCGCGGAATGCCAGCATAGAACGCCGCTTTGGGATTGGTGCCCATCAGATAGAGACGCAAGCCGAACGGGCTACGCCTGAGCAGCCAGCCCAACACGATGACTGCCGCGACAAAGATGCAGAACGCGATCGGCACCTGAAACACGGTACCGTTACCGATATTCGACAACGGATCGACATAGTCGACATGCACCGAAGCGCCGTTGCTGAGCACCACAGCAAAGCCCGTGAACAACAGTTGCGTGCCGAGCGTGCAAAGAATCGGCGTGAGTCTAAGCCGCGCGATGACCACGCCGTTCAGCAGCCCGCCGAGCAGCCCCATCACCACCACGATGACGCAGAAGAGCGACGTGTAGAGCGCCGGTGAGTCGTCACCGTTGACGAAGTGCGGCACGACCAGCGCAGCGACCATACCGGACAGGTTCGCGAGCCCAACACCCGACAGATCGATCCCGCCGTTGCCCGACACCATCGACAACATGATGCCAAGCGCGAGCAGGCCGAGTTCGGGCAACTGTCCGCCCATCGACTGCAGGTTGTCGATATCGACGAATTGCCCGTGCGAGAGCCACGTCGCGGCCAGCACGACGAGTACGTTGACGATCAGCAGAAAATTCAGTTGCCGGTCGCCGAACATTTTTCCAGCGGTGAACGAGGACTTCATGGTGAGCAAAATCTCCTTCAGCCTTCGCGAATGGTCAGGACAACAGTCAGGATGCCTGGGATATTCCGGCCGGCTGGTTCAACACGCGATTCACTTCGTCGAGCGTCGGCATGGAAGGCGCCGTGCCCGGACGCGTGACGGAAATGCCCGCGAGCGCGCAGCCGAAACGCAGCGCCGTCATGGCGTCGTCGCCGCGTGCGAGAGCGGCCGCGAAGCCGCCCGTGAACCCGTCGCCGGCACCGGCGGTCTCCACCACGCGGCCGCAGTGATAGGCCGGCACGAGCACGGATTGAGTGGCCGAGTGCAGCAACGCACCGCCTTCCCCCAGCGTGACGACGACCGCGCCGACACCTTTGGCGAGCAGCACATCGGCGGCACGGCGCGCGTCGTCGGCATTCGCGATCGGCACGCCGGTGAGCGCGGCCGCTTCAGTTTCGTTGGGCGTAATGTAGTCGCACAACGGGAAGATATCGTCGTCGAGCGGCAACGCGGGCGCCGGGTTGAACACCGTGATGACACCGTGCCGGCGCGCGACCTCAAGGCCGCGGCGCGCGGCAGCGAGCGGCTGCTCGAGCTGCGTGACAAACACGCGCGCGGCGGCGATGTCGGCTTCGATTGCGTCGACGTCGGCTGCATTCATCGTGCCGGCCGCGCCGGAGGCGACGATGATCGCGTTCCCGCCCGTGGTGTCGTCGACGAAGATATGCGCCGCGCCCGTGGACACGCCCTCGATCACCGAGGCCCGCGCCGTGATGCCTTCCCTGGCCCACGTTGCGCGCGCGATCTCACCGAACGCGTCGTTGCCGATGCGGGTGCAGAACACCACCTCGGCGCCGGCGCGAGCCGCCGCCACCGCCTGATTCGAGCCCTTGCCGCCCGGCCCCATCGCGAACGCCGAGCCGGCGATCGTCTCGCCGATCAGCGGCATACGCGCGGCGCGAAACGTCAGGTCCGTGACGTAGATGCCGAGAATGACGACACGCCCGTTTCGTTGTAAAGACGTGCTCATCCGCGTTCTCCTTGACGTTCCCTTTGCTGTGCGTTCATCAGGAAACCGCCGCGCGGGGGATGCACCGCGCGCAGCACGACGACATTCAACAGCAGATCCAGATACTTCAGCACGTTGTCTCCTTCATTTTCTGGTTGGCGTGCATGTCGTTCCGACACCCGGTTAGTCTGTCGGTCAGTCTCCGTACGGTATCCAGATGTTCTTCACCTGCACGGCCTGCCGCAGAAACGGCCGGCCTTCGCTCGACCGGTCGAACCAGTCGAACTGGCGGCCGTGATCGACGAAGGTGCGTTTCAGATTACCGATCGACTCGCGCTCGACCAGCGTCGAATCCGCCGTATTGCCGAAACACCAGACAGCGTCGACGTCGTCGTGTTTGGCAAGCGCGGGCAGCAGCGCGCCACGCTCACCTGTGACGATGTTCAGCACCCCGCCCGGTACATCCGACGTCTCGGCCACCTGGTAAAAATCGGTCACCGTGAGCGGACACGCCGCGCTCGGCAACACCACCACCCGATTGCCCATGGCCAGCGCGGGCGCCACCAGCGACACGAAGCCGAGTAACGGCGCTTCGTCCGGACAGGCAATGCCGATCACGCCAAGCGGCTCGTGCATCGCCAGCGCGACGCCGCGTAGCGGCGGCGTATGCACGGCGCCGTCGAACTTGTCGGCCCACGCGGCGTAAGTGAAGAGACGCGTTACCGCAGCCTCGACTTCCGCGCGCGCCGCCGCTTCCGTCGCACCGTTTCTCGTCACAAGTTGCCGCGCGAACTCGTCTGCACGAACGGCCAGATTCTCCGCGAGATAGAACAGCACCTGGGAGCGGTTATGGGTACTCGTCTGCGACCATTTCTGCGCCGCGCGCGCCGCCTCGACCGCGTTGCGAATGTCCTTGCGGTTCCCCTCGCCCACTTCACCGACCAGCGTCCCATCCGGCGCATGTACGGGCAATGAATAGCCGCTGTCTGGACGCACCTGCTTGCCGCCGATAAAGAGCTTCGCCGTGCGATCGATCAGCGTGACATTCGACAACGGATCGCGCTCGCCAGCGTCCGCTGTCTGTTCAGCGCGTACTCCCTGACGGACAGCAAGATTGCGCCACGCTCGCGGTTTCAGATATTCGTAGATGCCCTCACGACCGCCTTCGCGACCATAGCCTGACTCGCGGTACCCGCCGAACCCAACCGCCGCATCGAATAGATTGGTCGCGTTGATCCACACGACGCCGCATGCAAGCCGCGGCGCGATATCCAGCGCGCGACCGATGGTCTCGCTCCACACGCTCGCAGCGAGCCCGTAGCGCGAATTGTTGGCGAGCGCAATCGCTTCATCCGGTGTACGAAAGCTCATCGTGATCAGCACCGGTCCGAAGATTTCTTCCTGCGCCAGAATGGAAGCCGGCGCCACACCGGTGACGAGCGTGGGCGGATAGAAACAGCCGCCGGCGGGCATCGTCGTATCGGGTGACTGCCACACCGCGCAGCCTTCGCGTCGTCCGGTTTCCACCAGCGACTGAATGCGTTCGAGCTGCACCGGATCGACGATCGCGCCGATATCGATACTCTTATCGAGCGACGTGCCGACGCGCAGCGTCTCCATGCGGCGCTTCAGCTTCGCGATGAAGCGCGCTTCGATCCCTTCCTGCACGAGCAGGCGCGAGCCCGCACAGCAGACCTGCCCCTGGTTGAACCAGATCGCGTCGACGACACCTTCGACCGCGCCGTCGAGATCCGCGTCATCGAACACGATGAAGGGCGACTTGCCGCCGAGTTCGAGCGTCAGCGATTTGCCCGAGCCGGCCGTAGCCGCGCGAATCAGGCGGCCGACTTCAGTCGAACCCGTGAAAGCAATCTTGTCCACCTGTGGATGCTCGACGAGCGCGGCGCCGGTCCGGCCATCGCCCGTCACTACATTCAGGACACCGGCCGGCAAACCCGCTCGATGGGCGAGTTCGGCAAACAGCAACGCGGTAAGCGGCGTGTATTCGGCCGGCTTCAACACGATGCAGTTACCCATCGCAATCGCCGGTGCGATCTTCCACGCGAGCATCAGCAGCGGAAAATTCCACGGCACGATCTGCCCGACGACGCCAAGCGGCGCGTAATCGGCGAATTCGCTCTCCTGCAACTGCGCCCAACCCGCGTGATGCAGGAAGTGCCGCGCGACGAGCGGCACGTCGATATCGCGCGTTTCGCGGATCGGCTTGCCGTTGTCGAGCGCTTCGAGCACGGCAAAGAGGCGGCTATGACGCTGGACCATGCGTGCGAGCGCATACAGATGCCGCGCCCGGGCGGCGCCGCCGAGCGCGAGCCAGCCCGGCTGCGCGGCGCGCGCGGCGGCCACCGCCGCGTCGACGTCGGCCGCATCGCCCTGGGCGATCCCAGCGAGCCGCTCGCCCGTGGCAGGCGCGTGCGAGTCGAAGCGCTCATCGGCGACCGGCGCATGCCATGCACCGCCGATGAAATGCCCGAAGCCCGACTCATGCTGCGCGAGCCACGCGCGCGCGGGTTGACCGTCCTCGGGTGCGGGACCGTACTCCATCGATGAAAAATACTCAGCTACGCTCATGGGATCGGTCTTCTGTTCAGGCTACAGGGTGACGGTTGAAAGCGGAGTAACGACCGCTCACGTGATGTTCGAGCTGGCGTTCGATATCGGCCAGCAGGCTCGATGCGCCGATACGGAACAGCGCCGGTTCGAGCCACGGGCGGCCGAGCTCCTCCTTCATGAGGATCTGATAGGACAGGACGGACTTCGCGCTCGACACGCCGCCCGCCGGCTTGAAACCGATCGGCACGCCAGTGCGCTCCTGGTACTCGCGAATCATGCGCACCATCACCAGCGAGACGTCCAGCGTGGCGTTGACGCCTTCCTTGCCGGTCGACGTCTTGATGAAGTCGGCGCCGGCCATCATGCAGACCATCGAGGCGCGCGCCACGTTGGAGAGCGTGCGGATGTCGCCGGTCGCCAGAATCGTCTTCAGGTGCGCCGGGCCGCAGGCCGCGCGGAAGTCGCGTACTTCGTCGTAGAGCGCCTGCCAGTTACCGGTCAGCACATATTCACGCGTCACGACAATGTCGATTTCCTGCGCACCGTCCGCAACCGAGGCCTCGATCTCCTTCAGCTTCAGCGGATGCGGAATCAGTCCGGCGGGAAATCCTGTCGATACCGCGGCGACTGGAATGCCGCTGCCCTGCAGCGCATCCACCGCCGCCGCGACGAAGCGGTGATAAACGCAGACCGCGCCCGTCGTGATGCCGCGCGGCGCGATGCCGAGCGCCTCGAGCAGATCGGCCCGCACGGGTTGGCGCGCCTTCGCGCAAAGGCGGCGCACGCGGCCTTCGGTGTCGTCGCCGTTGAGCGTGGTGAGGTCGATGCAGGTGACGGCCTTCAGCAGCCAGGCCGCCTGCGCATCTTTCTTGACAGTACGGCGCGTGGCAAGCGTCGCCGTACGCCGCTCGACCGCGGATTGGTTGACGCGCAAACCGTCCAGCCAGGACGCGTCGAATGGCATGCCCGGATTGCGAACCGGATGGACGAGCGGGCCGCCGCGCAACGCGACGACCGAAGAAGACAGCACAGGGGCTTCAGGCATAAGACATCCGGAAATTTGATGCGGCGCACAACAGCCGCCGAACAAGTTAGTCGCACTTATGCTACAACGATTGATAGAATCTTAACAAGTATTGCGATGCAATCATTACATAAATGGGCACTTAAGCCCCGATACGGGCTGCTATGTTATTGACGCACCATATTCATGATGCGAAGATCACAAGACGGTTTCGACCGCCTGCGCTATACAAAGAGAAGAATTTCGTCGTATCGACGAAGGAGACATGTCAGATGAGTGAGCCGGTTGCGGTCGCGCCATCGCCTCAGGTTCCATTGATCCGTGTTGCGGGCGTCACCAAGCGATTTGGTGGCGTGCAGGCGCTGCGCGGCGTTAGCCTTGACGTGTTGCCCGGCGAAGTCCACGCCTTGCTCGGCGAAAACGGCGCGGGCAAATCCACGTTGATCAAGATTCTCAGCGGCGTTCATACCTACGACGACGGCGTCATCGAGATCGCCGGCCAGAAAGTGGCGTTCGACTCGCCGGCGCGCTCGCGTGAGGCGGGTATCGCCGTGGTCTACCAGGATCTGAGCCTGGTCGAATCGCTGTCGGTCGGGGCGAATCTGATGCTGGGGCGCGAGCCCCGCACGCGCCTCGGTTTCGTGAAGAACCGGCAACTGATGGCCACCGTTAGCGAATTCCTCCGCTCGCACGGCATCCCGCTCGACCCGCGTACGCCGGTTGGCGCGTTGCCGTTCGCTTACCGGCAAATGACCGAAATCTGCAAGGCGCTGATGGGCGACGTGCGCGTGCTGATCCTCGACGAACCCACTTCAGCGCTGACGGGCGGCGAAGAGCAGATCCTGTTCGATGCGATTCGCGCGGTCACAAATCGCGGCGTCGGCGTGATCTATGTCACGCATCGCTTGAATGAGGTGTTCCGGATTTCGCAGCGTGTCACCGTGTTTCGCGACGGGGCCAATGCCGGTGTGTTCCAGACAGCGCAGACCGATATGAAGCAACTGGTCGCGGCGATCGTCGGCCCTGACCATGCCGCGTTGCAGGCGAGAGAGAGGACGGCTGCAGGCGTGGCGAGTAACGAATCTGCTATCGGGCAGCCAACATTGGCCACGTCGAACGTCGCTGCTGCACCCATTCTCGCGCTGTCAAACGTTAGCAATGACAGGCTTCACCACGTCGACCTCACGATTCGCCCCGGCGAGATTCACGGGCTTGCGGGATTGATCGGCAGCGGGCGCACGGAAATTCTGCAAACCATCTTCGGCATTCGCAGAATCGAGGCGGGCACCATCGAGATCGGCGGTCAATCGCGCTCGCGTATCACGCCTTCCGAAGCCATCCAGCTCGGCGTAGCGCTGGTGCCGGAGGATCGTCATCTTGAAGGGCTTGTTCTCGATCATTCGATCGAGCGCAACCTGACCTTGCCGCGCTTGCCGCAATTTTCCCGATGGGGATGGCTGCGCAGCCAGGCGGCCGTCCAGCAGGCGAAGCGCTCGATGAAAGAGCTGGCCGTCAAGGCCCCCGGCTCGTCGACCGCGGTCAAGTTTTTATCCGGCGGCAACCAGCAGAAAGTGGTCTTTGCGAAGTGGAACCATCCGCGCCCCACGCTTCTTTTACTCGACGAACCGACTGTCGGTGTCGACGTCGGCGCGCGCGAGGAGATCTACGGCGTGGTCCATGATGCCGCGCGAGCGGGCACCGCCGTGCTCGTCGTGTCCTCGGACCTCGATGAATTGTTGCGCCTGTGCAGCCGGATTTCGATCGTCGCGGACGGCTCGATCGTCAAGACCGTCGAGCGCGCCGAACTCGCTAACGCCGAAGCGCTTCATCACCTGATCCAACTGTCCCGCACTTCCATCGAGTCCCCCGCGGGGACTTCCTTCGAGCCCGTAATATGAACGACTCTGTCTCGCCGCTGACGGCCGAACGGCAGGCATCGCCACTGCAGAAAAGCCGTATGCGGCGCATCGCGCAACTCCTGCTGCAAGGCGACCGCCCCTATGCGCTCTACGGCGCGTTCGCGATCCTGCTGGTGGTGTTCAGCTTCGCGTCGCCCTGGTTTCTGTCCATCGATAACTTCCTGAATATCGGCCGACAGACCGCACTGGTCTCGATCGTCGCGATCGGCATGACCTTCGTAATCATTGCGCGGCAGATCGATCTGTCGGTGGGCTCGACGTTGGCGCTCTCGGGCATGTCCGCGGCGCTCGCCATGGCGCATGTCGGCGACAACTGGATCATCGGCGCGATTGCCGGCATCGGCACCGGTGCAATCGTCGGCGCGATCAACGGGGTCGTGACCACGCGGCTGAACATTCCCTCGTTCCTGGTCACGCTCGGCACCTTGAGCGCGGCACGCGGACTCGCCCTGATGGTGACGACAACCCGGCCCGAGATCATCACCAACGACTCGTTCATCGCGATCTTCGGCGAGGGCAACATTGCCGGTGTGCCGGTGCCGATCATCTGGACGGTGCTGACCGTGATCGCCGGCATCCTGCTGCTGCATTACAGCGTGTTCGGCCGGCAGATTTACGCCGCCGGTGGCAATCCGATTGCGGCGCTCTACTCCGGCATCAACACACGACGCGTGACCACCATCGCCTTCATTCTCACCGGCGCGCTGGCCGGACTCGCCGCGCTCGTGCTCGCCGCGCGCTCGCATGCGGCGCGGCCCGATGTCGTGCAAGGGCTCGAGCTCGACGTGATTGCTTCCGTGACGCTCGGCGGTTGCAGTCTGTTTGGTGGCCGCGGCTTCGTACTCGGCACGCTGCTCGGCAGTCTCATCATCGGCACGCTCAATAACGGGCTGGTCTTGCTGGGCGTCAGTTCATCGCTGCAACTGGTGATCAAGGGCGCGATCATCGTCGCGGCTGTGGCCTTCACCAGGAAATGAGCAGGAAGTAACCAGGGAAATGAGGAAAGCACGTCGATCACTCGAGATGTCACGTGCCCGCGTTGTTCGTGAATGGCAGGAGACGTAACACAAACATGAATACCAACGGAGAAGAATCATGAAACATCGTCGTGGCTCAGGAAGCGTTCTACCCAGCGTCATCGCGGCGGCAGCCGCCGTCGTGGCGCTGGCTTCGTCGGGCGCTTACGCGCAATGCGTGACCAGCCTGCCGGCCGGTTCGATCGGACCGAAGACGATTGTCGGGCAAGGGCCGAACGGCGAAAAGGCGGCCTCAGTGGATGCCGTGAAGCTAAGCGACGCCGACATCGCCAAAATCAAAGCCGGCAAATTCAAGGTCGGCATTTCGATGCAGACCATGAATCTCGACTGGTCGCAATTGCAGGTGCAAGGCATCACGGATACGCTCAAAAAATACGGCGTGGAAGTGATCG
>NZ_DASRSY010000378.1:0-3099 GCF_035656215.1 Paraburkholderia sp. | reverse complement strand
GATCGATTCGGCGCCCGGCACAGGCTTCCGCGCCACGGCCGTCTACAACACGCGCCCGGACGTGTCTGCTGTGACCAGCGCGCGGGTGCCTGTCTGCGATACGGTGGATGCGCTTGCCGACTACATTCGAAGCAACGATGTGCACGAGCTTTGGCTCATGTTGTCGCTCGCCGAAGAGCCCCTGATCTGCAAGCTGATCAGCGAGTTTCGCGACGATCTGGTGAACATTCGCTTCATGCCGGACGTGCGCAGCATTGCATTGTTCGATGGCAGCGGCGTGATCGATCTGCTCGGCGTGCCGGCGATCAACCTCGTCGCGTCGCCCCTGTCGGCCAGTTCGATGCTGAAGAAGGAAATCTTCGACCGCCTGTTCGCCGCGACGGCGTTGATCGGTCTCGCGCCGATCCTGCTTGGCATTGCGATCGCGGTGAAGCTCTCGTCGCGCGGCCCGGTTCTCTTCAAGCAGAAGCGTAAAGGCGCAGACGGCCGCGTCTTCACGATCTACAAATTCCGCTCGATGCGACTGCATACCGAGCAAAAAGGCACGCTCAGGCAGGCGACGCGCAACGATGCGCGCGTCACGAGAGTCGGCGCGTTTCTACGCCGCACGAGCCTCGACGAACTACCTCAGTTCTTCAACGTGTTGCGTGGCGACATGTCGGTCGTCGGACCGCGTCCCCATGCACTCGAGCACGACGACCTCTATCAGAAAGTGGTCGCCGGCTACATCAATCGCTATCGGATCAAGCCGGGCATTACGGGCTGGGCACAGATCAACGGCTTTCGTGGCGAAACCGACCGCATCGAGAAGATGGAGCGTCGCGTCGAACATGACCTGTACTACCTGGGGCATTGGTCGTTCGCGCTCGATATGCGGATTATCGGCGCGACGATCGTTGCCGGACTGGTGCATCGAAACGCTTACTAAGTAGTTAACAAGCACGCTGGGCGCTCCCTCCCCCGAGGACAGTTTCCTGGCACAAGGAGGAAACACCATGAGCTCGCTTGGTATACGCACGGGAAGTCTCGTGATTTTCACAGTTACAGCACTGACAGCACTGCTATCCGGCTGCGGGATCGCACCGGGCCAGCGGATGATTACGCCGGCCGCGCTTCAGGACACGGGTGGGGATTACAGCACTGAAGCATCGCAGCAACAGCAGATACCGATTACCGATATCAACCTCGCGCTGCTGCGCAAGATGAACGCGGCACAGACGGCCATGGCACTGCCGCCGGGGACGACCGCGTTGTTCGGCAAACCGACGGCTTACAAGGTCGGTCCTGGCGACGTGCTGCAGATCGTCGTGTGGGATCACCCGGAACTCGCCGCCGCGCTCGGCCAGCCCGCGCAGAACGCGAAGACGTCGGACGCCGCGCCCGGTTTTCTGATCGACGAAAACGGCGACGTGCAGTTCCCGTATGCGGGCACGGTGCATGTGGCCGGCAAAGATGTTGCGTCGATCCAGAAGGAACTGCATAGGCGCCTGAGCACCGTGTATCAGAAGCCTGAGGTGACGGTGCGGGTGGCTTCGTTCCGGAACGCGCAGGTCTACGTCGATGGCGAAGTGCGGACCCCGGGCGCGCAGTCGGTTACCGACATTCCGCTGTCGCTGACCAGCGTGATCAACCAGGGCGGCGGCTTCAGCGCGAATGCGGATCGTAGCCGCGTTGATCTGATCCGCAACGGCGTCACGTATCCGATCAACGTGGACGACCTGATCAAGCGTGGCCGCAATCCGTCCGACATCTACCTGCAAGCAGGCGACATGGTGCGCGTGGCGTCGCGTGAAGACAGCGGCGTGTATGTGATGGGCGAGGTCAACAAGCCCGCGACCATCATGCCGATGCGCAACGGCTCGCTGACGCTTTCGCAGGCGATTTCCGACAGCGGCAGCTTCGACTCGAACACGGCGGCGGCCAGACAGTTGTTCGTGATCCGCAATTCGACAAGTGCCTCGCCGCAGGTCTACCACCTCGATGCGACCTCGCCGGTGTCCATGATCCTTGCCAATCAGTTCGAGCTCCAACCGAAGGACGTCGTGTATGTCGGGCAAGGCGGGCTGGTTCGCTTCAACCGTGTGTTGAACCTGCTGCTGCCGGCGATCAATGCGGCTGTGACGGGTGCCATTCTTGCGAAATAACAACCGTGTAACGTGACCTTGAACCGCCGGGCTTTGTTGGGTGAAGAAAATGGCAATCAACTTCGAAAACCGCTATACCGACGTGTCCGGACCGGACGAGCTGCATCTGTCGGACTATCTACGCACGATCGTGAGGGGTTGGCGCACGATCGCGATGGTGACGCTGATCGCACTCGCGCTGGGGTGCGCGTATGCCTTTCTCGCACCGCCGACATATCGCGCGGACGTGCTGTTCCACGTCGAGGACAAGACGGCGAACGCTAACGCGAACGGCAAGGATTCCTTGCCGCCGCTTACCGGCATGTTCGACACCAAGCCCTCGACCGCGGCGGAGATCGAGCTGCTGAAGTCGCGTCTCGTCACCGAGGAAACGGTCAAGAACCTGCACCTCGACATTTCAGCGTCGCCGCGCAGCTTGCCGCTGATCGGCGGGATGATCGCGGGTCTGGTGAACGGGCAATGGGGCTTCAAATTGCCTTCGTTCATCAACCTGTCGGGCTACGCATGGGGTGACGAGAGCATTGCCGTGTCGCGCTTCGACACGTCGAAGGATTTCTACGACACGACCTTCACGCTGATTGCGGGCGACGCAGGTTCGTACGTGCTGCGCGACAAGAACGGTATCGCGATTCTCTCCGGCCATGTCGGCGAGACCGTGGAAACCGACACTGCCGACGGCCCGATCGCGTTGCACGTCGATAAGCTGGTCGGCGCTCCCGGCTCGCGTTTCGAACTGCAGCGCGCCTCGACGCTGGGCACCGTGGACCGCTTGCAAAAGGCGCTCGTGGTCGCGGAAACCACGCTGCAATCCGGCGTGATTCGCACGAGTCTCGAAGGCGGCGACCCCGCGCTGACCGCGGCGATCGTCAACAGCATGGCGCGCGAGTTCGTGCGTCAGGATGTGGAGAGCCGCTCGACCGAAGCGGAGCACATGCTGGCCTTCCTCGATCAGCAA
>NZ_DASRSY010000377.1:0-4379 GCF_035656215.1 Paraburkholderia sp. | reverse complement strand
GAAGGCGCGCTTACGGCCGATCTTGTCGCTGACATAGGCGCCCGTCAGATAGCCGCAGTACGAACCGACGATCACCACACCCAGATAGCTGCCGGTGCCGATTACGCTCAGATGCCGCTCGGTTTTCAGATACGTCGGCAGCCACGTGGTCACCGCGTAGTAGCCGCCTTGCACGCCGGTTGCGAGAATGGACGCGCGCAGCGTCGTCCAGACGATATCGCCGCGGAAGATGTCGAGCAGCGAAGGACGCGTTTGTGCTGCAGCTTGCGCTTCTTTCTGCTGCCGGTGCACCTCCGGCTCTTCGACGAAGCGGCGGATCCAGATCACGAACGGCGCCGGCGCAATACCGATCGCGAACAGCACGCGCCACGCGTAATCGGCCGGTACCAATGAAAACACGGCCATGAACAGCAGCGTCGACACGCCCCAGCCGATCGCCCAAAGGCGATGGGGCGGCAGTTGATCGAGCGGCGGTGAGGCGGTTGATCAACAAAGCACGCAAAACACGTCATTCGTCTTATGCCATTTGCCGTGCTACACTGTAATAACATTGTGTTTACTTTGATGCCTCAACCGTTTAGGATTTCACTTCAGGTTCAGCCATGAAAACGACCATCCGCAGAATGGGTAATTCCCATGGTGTACTGATTCCGAAACCGATCTTGACCCAACTTGGGCTGGAGGACGAAGTGGATATGCAAGTTGAAGGGAACGCTCTGGTGATCAGGCGTCCGCAGAAAAAAGCCCGTGCGGGATGGGCCGACGCAAGTCGTTCGTTGGCAGCATCGAAAGACGACGCGCTGGTGCTGGGTGAATTTCCCAACGCCGATGACGCGGGGCTCGAGTGGTAGCGCGCGGCGACGTCTGGCTGGTCGCGTTGGATCCCGTCGTCGGCAGCGAGATTCAGAAAACGCGTCCTTGCGTGGTCGTTTCGCCGGCCGAGTTGCACGATCACCTGCGCACGGTCATTGTCGCGCCCATGACCACGGCCGGCCGTGCGGCACCTTTTCGTGTCCCGCTCACCTTCTTGCGCAAGAAGGGTTTGATTCTGCTCGACCAGATTCGCACGGTAGACAAGACGCGGCTTGTGAAGCGCGCCGGCGCGGTGTCGGATACGGCGCTATCGAATGCGTTGTCGACGCTGCAGGAAATCTTTGTCGAGTGAGTGATGATGCGCGCGTCGGCCGAATGACTGCGTCCTAAAGTCCATCCATGCCGAGGCGCCGGCGCGCCGTAGCAACCAGGTTGTCGAACGAGAAGGCACTCGCGGCAAGCGCGGTGGTGTCCGGAAAGTTCTCACGCGCGATGTCCGTCAAGACCTGGCCCGGCGGCGCTTCGATCAGCACGCGAGCGCCCATTTCCTGCATGACGGTGAGTGCATCGAACCAGCGCACGGTGTAGCGCATATTGGTCGCGAGATCGTCGCGAATGGCCTCTGCCGTGTACAAGGGGCGGCCGCCGCGATTGCCGATATAGGTGCTTTGCGGCAGGTGAAAAGGTACGTTTTGCGCGTACGCAACCAGTTCGTCCGTGGCATGCGCGAGCAGTTCGCAATGCGACGGCACGCTTACCGCAAGCCGGACGGCTTTGCGTGCGCCTGCCGCCAGAGCGTGGTCGATGAACCTGTTCAGCGCATTATTCGCCCCCGCCATGACAATCTGACGCGGCGCATTCACATTGCCAACATAGACACGTTGATCGCCCGCATCCGCGTGCTGCGCGGCGAGTGTTTCCAGTTGGTGTTCGGTCAAACCCGACACAGCCGCGAGACCGTAGCCTGATGGGTACGCTGTCTCCATCAATTCTGCGCGCTTGCGAACCATCTTTAACGCTTCGCTAAAGTGAACCGCGCCGCAACTGACCGCAGCGGCATACGCGCCCACCGACAAACCCGCGCTGATCTCCGGCATGAGCTGTTCATCTGCCAGTGCACGCGTGATCGCCACGCCAGCGACGGTCAAACCGATCTGAACGGCAACGGTCGAGCGTAGCGCGTCCGCGGTGTCGAGCGTGAGTACGTCGATGCCGAGCACCTGAGACGCTTCTTCAAGGGTGTCGCGCACGGTGTGATGCTGCGGCAGACGGTGCAGGAATCCGTCCGACTGCGCGCCCTGGCCGGGAAACAGAAGGGCAAGCATCAGGCATCGCCGTGAGCGGGCGCCCACGGATTGGCAATCAGTTGCGGCCCGCGAGCGTGACGTGCCATCACGCGTGCTTTGCCCGCTGCCCACTCGGCTAGCGCAACGCCGCCCGCTGGCGTTTCCAGTTGCGCATCCACGCGAATGCCGGCACGTTGTGCGATTGCTTGCAGATAGTTCAGCAACTGAATGGCAGCGTGGTGCGAGCGTTTTTCCGGCGCGCGGATCAGTAGATCGAGATCACTCGAGAAAGTGACCGTGGGTGCCTGAGTTGCCAGTTCGAAGCCTGTGCTGCCGGTGGGTCCCCAGACGAATTCAGCCAATGTGCCGGTCGTATCGCGTTGTAATGCGGCAAGGGCCGTGAAAGCAGGCAATGCAGCGCGCTCCGCAAGAGGGCGGCATTGCGCTAACGCTTCCGGCGGCACGGCGGTTTCGATATCGTCCAGATGCACCCAGGTGCCGTAACGCTGCGTTCGCTCCGCACCGCGCAAGCCGATTGCAACAAAGCCATCAGCGGCCGGTGCGCGCCTCACGACTGCATACGGCGCGCGCTCGAAAGACCCGCGAACCCACGCCGGTTCGCCGTCAAACTGACGCAAGCGATACAAGCGCAGCAGATCATGCGGCAGCCAGCGCGCATCGCAAGACAACGCGTGATCGGCTGCAAACGGCGGCGCTGCGCAAACTTGCATTACACGGCATCCCATTGTTCGACGAGACGCCGCCGCACTTCGATCGACGCCGCGCGATTCGTTTGAGCCGCAGCCGATTCCAGACGATGCGACAGATCGGATCTTCCATCGCGCGCGCTTTGAATCTGCTCGGTCAGTACCTGGCGCACCCGCTCGATTTGCGCGGCATCCGGCGCATCAGCGTCGACGCCTTCGATCAGCTTATCGAGCAGGCCGAGTTTGGCAAACGACGTCATCGAGTACGACATCGGCACAATGGTTTCGCCGAGGGCGTCGAGTGCTTCGACGGTGCGCCGCGTGACGCGGGCGGCCGCTTCCTTGCCCATTGCGTGGACCATCGTACCGGGCGCGTCGAGTGCGACGATCCGGTTGGCCTGATAGCCATGTGCGAGGAACGCGCCCGACATGGCGGGCCCGACGATCAGCGCGATCACCGGATGCCCGGCGTCACGCGCCGACGCATAGGCATCGACGGCTGCGGCGCAAGCGAGGTGAATGCCGAGCATTTCTTCGCGGTAGCCGTACGCCTGACTTTTGACATCGACGATCGCGACGATCGGGCGGCGCGTGCCGCTCGCTTTGTCCTGTTCGATGACCTCGCGGACAGCGCGTGCGAGTTGCCAGCCTTGCTCGAGACCGACGACGTTATCGGTCGCGCGTGGAAAGCGGTTGTCGGGATCGGGGACGACCGTAATGAAGCGCGCGGTCTCGCCGCCGAGCGACGCATCGCCGCTCCACACGGGTGCCTTACCGGACGGTTCGCCGGCCAGTGCATGGAACCACCGCGCGCCGCGGCTGAGGGTCGTGTCGTTCATGCCTGCTCCTTGCGCGCGTTGCTCTGGACTTGCGGGTTGTACATGTCACGCATCGTCTCTGGCGTGACGCTGGCCGGGTCGATCTGCGCGAGGCGATCCAGAAAAGTGTCGACCTGTTCGCTGCGATGCGCAGCCGGCAGCCCTTGAATGAATGCGGACCGCACGGCGGCGCGCACGGCATCCGCATCGTCGTCGACCAGTTGATCGGCGAGCGCGGTCGCAGCCCGTTGTTCGCCGCCGATCAACTGCCACACGCGGCGTCGATCGCTCGCGTCGAGTTCTTCGATACCGGCTTCCTGTTCGATCACTTCGGGGCCGTTCATGCCGAGTCGCCCCTGCTTCGTCACGACGAGATACGAGCACAAGGCCGCGGCAAGCGACATCCCGCCAAAGCAACCGACCATTCCCGCGATCACCCCGACCACCGGCACATGCCGGCGCAACGCGACAATCGCGGCCTGAATCTCGGCGATCACCGCGAGGCCGAGATTGGCTTCCTGAAGCCTCACACCACCGGTTTCGAACAGTACGACAGGACGCACAATCTTGCCGCGTTCGCAATCGCGCAGAGCCATCTCGAGCGCGGCGGCGATCTTGCTGCCCGACACTTCGCCGATGCTGCCGCCCTGGAACGCGGACTCGATTGCGGCGACGACGGCCGGCTCTCCGTCGATGGTGCCGCGCGCGATCACGCAGCCGTCATCCGCCTGGCAGACGACGCCTTGCAGCGGCAG
>NZ_DASRSY010000376.1:0-13749 GCF_035656215.1 Paraburkholderia sp. | reverse complement strand
GCCGCGCATCATCCCGATTCACCCGCGCGTTGCCGTCCTCGCGCGCCGCATACGATTCACCCTGACGGTCAAGCAGTTTGAGGAGGCATAGAAGCGGGCGCGAGCGGAGGCCGGCTATCCGAACACGAAGTTTCACGACTTACGGCACGGCGCCGCGTCCGAGATGATCAACGCCGGTATTGACTTGTTCACGGTTGGGGGCGTACTCGGACACAAGTCGATCGTGTCGACGAAACGATATTCGCACCTTGTCACCGAGCGGCTCGCAGTCGCAGTCGGCAGCATCGGGCAGAAAAGGAAGAATCCGGTTAGGCAGAAAAACCCACACCCCGGCGAGTGCGCGCAAATTGCCAAAACGTTGAATTCATTGATGGGTGGATGGTGCCGGGGACCGGACTCGAACCGGCAAGCTGTGAAGCGGCGGATTTTAAGTCCGCTATGTTTACCAATTTCATCACCCCGGCAGGGGTCAGAACCGCTCGTGGACGCGAATTCTACCATTGCCCGGCGAGCGCACCAAACCTGCGCAACCCAACCGCAGTCCATACCGCCTCCCATCCCGCAAGCACAAAAACCCGAGTCATCCGGGAGTCACAAACCTTCCCGATAATCCGCTCACGAAAACGTTTACAACTCGAGCGGAAACCATGATCCCGACGATCAAAGATGTCGCCGCCCACGCGGGCTTTTCCATCGCTACGGTCTCGCGCGCGATCAACGCGCCGCACACCGTGAACCCGGTCACGCTCGACAAAGTGCGTCAATCGATCGACGCCCTTAACTTCCGCCCCAGCCCGCTAGGGCGGCAGCTACGCGGCGAGCGCACGCGCCTCATCGGCGTGATCCTGCCGACGCTCGCCAATCCCGTGTTCGCCGAATGCCTGCAAGGTATCGACGAGCTCGCCGCGGCGCAAGGCTACCGGCTCATGCTGATGACCACCCAGTACGATGCCGACCGCGAACGCCACGCCATCGAAACACTGCGCGAACATCGCGTGGAAGGCCTGATCCTGACCGTCGCCGATGCCGACACGCATCCGCTGCTCGATGAGCTCGACCGCGCCGGCCTGCTCTATGTGCTGATGCATAACGACACGGTGCGGCGTCCATCGGTCTCCGTCGACAACCGCCTCGCCGCGTTCGATGGCGTACGCATGCTGATCGCGCACGGCCATCGCCGCATCCTGATGCTCGCAGGGACGCTCGCCGCCTCGGACCGCGCCCGTCAGCGGCATCTCGGCTACGCGCAGGCGATGCAGCAAGCCGGCCTTACCCCTGCGCCCGCGCTCGAGGTCGATTTCAACGCCGACGAACTGTCGCCGTCCGTGCTGGCTCATCTGACCGGCGGCCCGAACCGCCCGACTGCTCTTTTCTGCAGCAACGATCTGCTCGCCATGGTCGTGATGCGCGGCCTGCGCCGTGCGCGTCTGCAGATTCCGCACGACATGTCGATTCTCGGCTTCGACGGACTCGCGATGGGCGAATTACTGTCGCCGCCGCTAGCAAGCATCTGCGCGCCGAATCGCGAGATTGGCTGCGCCGCCTGGCAGCGTTTGCTGGCTCGCGTAACCGGCACTTACGAAACATTAGGTGAAACGTCGCTCACGCTGACGTTGCCGCACAGCCTGCGTGAGGGCGCCACTATCGCGGCGATTTCCAACAGCAACGAGAAACCGCCGGCGCGTGCTTCGGCATCGGCCGAACGGCCTTTTGTATAAACCACTGCATAGGCCGGTGCATAGGCAATCGCCCAAGCCTTTGCATAACTCGATGGAAAACTCGTTGCATACGCCGTTTGCACAAGCCGCTCGCAATGCGCCGTTGCCAGGCCGCCGTTGAATCATCTACTTCGAACCCCGAACCACCCGCTCTCTTCCGCTCCAGGAGACCCGCAGTGACCCTCTCTTCAACACGCTTTTCTTCATCGATCAACCCGCTCTGGCGCCGCGTCGCCCGCACCGCGGCTAGCGCACTCTCGGCCGGCATGATCGTCACCGCGGCACTCGCAGCCCTCGCGCCGCAAGCGGCCCACGCCGACGACACCGCGATCTGCTACAACTGCCCGCCCGAATGGGCCGACTGGGCGAGCCAGATCAAGGCGATCCAGCAAAAGACCGGCATCCGCGTACCGTTCGACAACAAGAACTCCGGCCAATCGATTGCGCAATTGATGGCCGAACAGAAGAGCCCCGTCGCTGACGTGGTGTATCTCGGCGTCTCGTCGGCGTTCCAGGCGAAGGACAAAGGCGTCATCCAGCCGTATAAACCCGCGCACTGGGACGACATCCCGGCCAACATGAAGGATCCGCAAGGCTACTGGTTCGCGATCCACTCGGGCACGCTGGGATTTTTCGTCAACAAGGATGCGCTGGAAGGCAAGCCGGTCCCGCGTTCGTGGGCCGACCTGCTGAAGCCTGAGTACAAAGGCATGATCGGCTACCTCGATCCGTCGAGCGCATTTGTCGGCTATGCGGGCGCGGTCGCGGTGAATCAGGCGCTCGGCGGCACGCTCGATAACTTCGAGCCGGGCCTCGACTGGTTCCGCAAGCTGAAGGCCAACGCGCCGATCGTGCCGAAGCAGACCGCCTATGCACGCGTGATGTCCGGCGAAATCCCGATTCTGCTCGACTACGACTTCGATGCCTACCGCGCGAAGTACAAAGATCACGCCAACGTCGAATTCGTGATCCCAAAGGAAGGCACGATCTCGGTACCGTACGTGATGAGTCTCGTGAAGGGCGCTCCGCATGAAGCAAACGGCAAGAAGGTGCTCGATTTCGTGCTGTCGGACGAAGGCCAGAAACTGTGGGCTGAAGCCTATCTGCGTCCGGTGCGCGCGAATGCGATGAGCCCTGAAACCGCCGCCAAATTCCTGCCCGCAAGCGACTATGCCCGCGCCAAACCGGTCGACTTCGGCAAAATGGCCCGGAAACAATCGAGCTTCGGCGAGCGTTATCTACAGGTGATGCATTGAACGACGTCACGTTCCCGCTGCGCTGGCGCATCGCATTGATTGCGCCAGCGCTGGCGGTTTTCATCGCGTTCTGGCTGCTGCCGATGGGTGCGCTCGCGCAAATCAGCGGCGATGGCCACGCGTTCGCGACCTATCGCGCGATGCTGACGAATCCGCGCTACATGTCGAGCCTCGGCGCGACCGTCGTGTTGTCCGCAGCGGTCACGGCGGCAACACTGGCGCTCTCGGTGATCGCCGGCTTGCTGCTGGCTCGCCGTGAGTTTCCACTCAAACGTACGCTGGTCGCGCTGCTGACATTTCCATTGGCATTCCCAGGTGTCGTGGTCGGCTTCATGGTGATCATGCTGGCCGGACGCCAAGGCTTGATCGGTGCGTTGTCGTTAAAACTCACGGGTGACCGTTGGGTGTTCGCTTACTCGATGAGTGGCCTCTTTCTCGGCTACCTGTATTTCTCGATTCCTCGCGTGATCGTCACGGTGATGGCATCGGCGACCAAGCTCGATGCCTCGCTCGAAGAAGCCGCGCGTTCGCTCGGCGCATCGCCGTGGCGCATTACGCGCGATATCGTGTTGCCCGCGTTGTCGCCAGGTCTGATCGCGGCGGGTGCGGTATGCTTCGCGACCGCGATGGGCGCCTTCGGCACCGCCTTCACCCTGGCCACCGACATCGATGTGCTGCCGATGACAATCTACACCGAGTTCACGTTGAACGCGAACATGGTGACGGCCGCGGGGCTGTCCATTGTGCTTGGCATCGTCACATGGGCCGTGCTGGCGTTCGCTCGCAGCGTGAGCGGTTCGGCTGTCGCGGCAAGCGCATGAGCGTTGTGTCCAACCCCGATGACAAAACTTCGATGAATTCCATTAGCACTCCAACCCAGCCGGCCGCCAGGCCGCGCGCGCGGCGGCTCAGGCTTCCCGTGTCACGCACCTGGCTGGCAGCCGGTCAATGGTTCGTTACGCTGCTGCTATGTGCATTTCTGATCGTGCCGGTCGTCATGTCGATCATGGCCGGACTCACGGTCAACTACTTCAAAGGCGTATCGAGCGGACTCACGCTGCGCTGGCTGATCGAAGTGTGGACGCAGTATTACGACTCGGTATTTCTCTCGCTTGAAGTGGCCGCGGCGACCTTGCTGATCACGCTGCTGACCGGCGTGCCTGCCGGGTACGTGCTCGCGCGCAGCAAGACGCGGCTCTCGCGCATCATCGAAGAATTTCTGGTGCTGCCGATCGCCCTGCCCGGCCTCGCATCCGCGCTTGCGCTGCTGGTGGTCTACGGCGGCTTCACGATGTTTCGCATGAGCGTCGCGTTTATCGTCGTCGGGCATGTGGTGTTCACGCTGCCATTCATGGTGCGTGCGGTCGCTGCGGTGTGCGCGAGCAGCGATCTGCGCACGCTCGAAGAAGGCGCGGCGAGCCTCGGCGCGAGCTTCTTTCAACGCTTCGTCACGATCGTGCTGCCGAATGCGCGCCCGGGCATCGTCGCCGGCGCGCTGGCGGTGCTGACGCTCTCGATCGGCGAATTCAACCTGACCTGGATGCTGCACACGCCCGACACCAAAACGCTGCCGGTCGGTCTCGCCGACACTTATGCATCGCTACGCATCGAGATCGGCAGCGCCTACACGATTCTGTTTTTCATCATGACGATGCCGCTACTCGTCGCGATGCAATGGCTCGGCGTCGATGCGACCGGTCAGCGCAGCGCCGGGAAAAAACGTATCGCTGCCGCCCGTTCAAAGCCTATACCGACGTCCACGCCATGAAACTCGACTCCGTTCCCATCACGCTCACGCAATGCGCGAAAACGTTTCGCGGCACGCGTGTGCTCGAGCCGCTCGATCTGCACATCGGCGCCGGTGAGACACTGGTGCTGCTCGGCCCGTCCGGTTGCGGCAAGACCACTACGCTGCGCATGATCGCGGGCCTCGAGACACCCGACGCCGGCGGCTGCATCGCGTTCGGCGACGAAGACGTCACCACGCTGCCGATCGAAAAACGCCAGGTCGGCATGGTGTTCCAGAGCTACGCGCTGTTTCCGAACCTGACCGTGCGCGGCAACATTGGCTACGGACTGAAGATCAAACGCGTACGGGCGGACGCTGTACGGCAACGTGTCGATGAACTGCTCGCGATGATGCGTCTCACCGCGCACGCGGACAAGTCCATCGATCAGCTTTCGGGGGGCCAGCGTCAGCGCGTTGCATTGGCGCGCGCACTTGCCGTACAACCTCGCGTGCTGCTGCTCGACGAACCGCTAACCGCGCTCGATGCGCGTTTGCGCGACACCTTGCGCAGCGAGATGAATACGCTGCTGCGCGAACTGGGCATCACGACCGTCTACGTGACGCACGATCAGGCCGAGGCGATGGAACTGGGCGACCGCATCGTCGTGATGAGCGCGGGGCGCATCGAACAGATCGGCTCGCCGCGCGACATTTACTACCGGCCGGCGAATCGCACGGTCGCGCAATTCGTCGGCACGATCAACCGGCTGGCCGGCGAGCGGCGCGACGGTCTGCTGACGACGACCGGCGGCGCGGTACCCCTGCCCCCAGGTCCCGCGCACGCAAGCGCGGCACACGAAATTTTCTTCCGCCCTGAAGACGCGTATCTTGCCGATCCGGGCAGCGCCCAATTGCGTGGCAATATCGAAAGCACCGCGTTTCTCGGCGAGCGCACCCGGTTGACGATCGGGGGCGCCGCGCCGGACGCTTTGCTGATCGATGTCGCAGGCCGGGTAGAACTCGCGCGCGGCACACCGGTCGGGATTTCAATCGCGCAGGACGCGCTGATTGCGCTATCGTAATGAGGCAGCGCGGTGTTTTTAGCGCGCCATAGAAAAGGATATCCCCATGCTGCTGGCTCAAATTAGCGACCTGCATATCAAACGGCCCGGCGCACTGGCTTACCGCCGCGTCGACACCGGTGCCTATCTCGTGCGCACTATCGCCGCGCTCAACGCGCTGGAGCCGCGTCCCGATGCTGTGATCATGACCGGCGACCTCGTCGATCAAGGCGATCCGGAACAGTACGAGCACCTCAAGACGCTGCTCGCGCCGCTCGAGATCCCCTACTTCCTGCTGGTGGGCAATCACGACGAACGAGTTGCGTTGCGCGCCGCGTTTCCCGATCGCACCGAATTACACACTGGTGGCGAGTTCGTGCAATACGCAGTCGATGTCGGACCGCTGCGCGTAATCGCACTCGACTCAATGGTGCCGGGGCAAAGCGCCGGTAATCTGTGCGATGTGCGTTTAGCGTGGCTCGCGGCGCAACTCGATGCAGCGCAAGGCAAGCCGATGGTGGTCGCGTTGCATCATCCGCCGTTCGTGTGTGGCATCGGACATATGGATGAATTGCGGCTCGATCCCGTTGCCGCAACGAAGCTCGCCACGTTGATCGCGCGTTATCCGAACGTCGAACGGGTGATCTGCGGTCACGTGCATCGGCCGATGTTCGTGCGTTTTGGCGGCACGATTGCATCTGCAGTGCCGGCACCCGCGCATCAGGTCGGGCTCGACTTACGCGAAGATGCGCCGTCCGCGTTCGTGATGGAGCCGCCCGCGTATGCGCTGCATCGCTACGATCCGGCGACGGGCATCGTCACGCATCATGCGTATGTTGATAAAGCCGATGGGCCCTATCCGTTTTACGAGCCCGAGGGTGATCTGATCGATTGAGGGTATCGGCGGTTCAAGCGGTGACGAAAGTTTGCTGTACGCGCCGGGACAGCCTGAAATACGGTATTCCGATCACGGCGGCAACAACGGCCTGAACGAAGCCATCGAATGGAATGGCGATGTCGATGCCAATGGCGTGGGTCATCTGGTCGCCGAGCAGGTAGGCGCCTGTGCGCATCACAACGATAGCCAGCAGCCACGCCTGCACCTGCACCGGAAAGCGTGCCGATTTGCGCCGCACGAGTAGCGCCAGCCAGCCTGCGCCGGCAACGATGAACGCCCCGATGATCACGTCGCAGCCGACCATGGTGATCACGGTGCGATACCAGCCGTGTGTTTCGGGGCGCACGAATACTGCCAGGAGTTCCCATTCAAGCATGAGTTTCAGCGGATCGCGCAGCGTGATCGCGGTTGAAAGCGCCCATGCGGCGAGGCAGATCAGGGCGATGAGCAGCCAGCCGCTGATTCGTCGGGGCTTGAGTTTCGAGGTTGTGTTCATGAAATCGGTCACGTGGGGGATCTTATTGCGCGTTCGGATTCTACGAACGAAATTCGAACGACCATCTCATTTTGTCTCCGAGGCCTGCGGAGGAGCCGCTAAGCCACGCTCGTTCGCGCTTGTCCCGGATCAGCGTCAGGCTTGCACCGCACCGGTCACGCATGTTCGGGGTCGCTTCGCCTCGACGTCCTCCAGGCGCCTCAGCGACCGTCAGCACGATCCTTCCTGCTCCGGTATGATCGGCACGCTTGAGGACCGCGCATGGGCCGGTCCATCGATAGCCCCCTCTCATGTCCACTTCCGACGCTTCCACTCCTGCTTCCGCCGACCGGTCGTTGCGCGGCTTGCTGTTCCTGCTCGCGACGATTGCCGGCGTGGCAGTCGCCAACATCTACTACAACCAGCCACTGCTCGACGATTTCCGGCAGTCGTTTCCGAACAGCGCGTCGTGGGTCGGCGCGGTGCCGGCCGTGACACAGTTCGGCTACGCAGCCGGGATGCTGTTGTTGGCGCCGCTTGGCGACCGCTTCGATCGACGCCGCCTGATCCTGTTGCAGATCGTAGGCATGTGCATCGCGCTGGTGGTCGCGTCCGCCGCGCCGACGCTGTCGGTACTGATTATCGCGAGCCTGGCGATTGGCGTACTCGCCACCATCGCGCAGCAGGCGGTGCCGTTCGCGGCCGAACTCGCGCCGCCGACGGAGCGTGGCCATGCCGTTGGCACGGTGATGAGCGGACTGTTACTCGGAATTTTGCTGGCGCGGACCGCGGCGGGCATTGTCGCGGAGTATTTCGGCTGGCGTGCGGTGTTCGGCGCTTCGGTCGTTGCGCTGCTGGTGCTGGCGGTGGTGATCATCATGCGTCTGCCGAAGAGCAAACCGACGTCGACATTGCCGTACGGCAAGCTGCTGGTCTCGATGTGGCACCTGGTAGTCGAGCATCACGCGCTACGTGAAGCGTCGTTGACTGGCGCGGCAATGTTCGCGGCGTTCAGCATCTTCTGGTCGGTGCTGGCGTTATTGCTGGCAGGCGCACCGTTTCATCTTGGGCCGCAGGCGGCTGGCTTATTCGGGATCGTCGGTGCGGCGGGGGCGATGGCCGCGCCGCTCGCCGGCAAGTTTTCCGATCGACGCGGGCCACGGGCGATTATCACGGTGTCGATTGTGCTGGTGGCGATTTCGTTTGTTGTTTTTGCCTTGTCGGCCAGGAGCATTACCGGATTGGTGATCGGCGTGATCATCCTCGATATCGGCGTGCAGGCGGCGCAGATTTCCAATCAATCACGGATTTACGCGCTCAAGCCCGAAGCGCGAAGCCGCGTGAATACGGTCTATATGGTGGCGTATTTCATTGGCGGAGCTGTCGGGTCGGGGGTCGGCGCGGTGGTTTGGCCGACCTTTGGGTGGGTGGGGGTTAGCGTGGCCGGGGTTGTTTTTGCCGGGCTGGCGGCGTGGAATCATTTGAGGCTTCCAAGCCGGGGTTAAAGAACAGACGAACAAACACAAACCCCTACTCCCCAGCGCCCCGCGCAAACGCATACTCATGCAACGCATCAATAACCCGATCAAACTCAAACGACTTGTCGTAAAAGTGCCGTACGCCATACTGCTGACAGCGTTCCCGATAAGCCGGCAAGGCATGATTCGTCAGCACTGCAGCAAAAATCGAATCAATCATCCCCTCGCGCTGCAAGTAAGCAAGTACAGGCACCCCAGACCCCTGCTTTAGCTGCAAGTCCACAATCACCGCATCAAAAGCCTCGTCGCTCAACAAAGCAATCGCCTGATCGGAGGAATCCGCATACGCGGCCACCTGCAGCAAACCGGACGCATCGATCGCTTCGACCAGGCTCCTGCGGATCAGCGGCGAATCCTCGATCAGCAGCACACGCAATGGCGCGCGACTGGCTGGCTCGACAGTGTTCGATTCGCTGTTCATCGGTGTATCTCGATCGTCCATTATTCGATCAAGCCGTTCTTGATCGCGTAATAAGTCAGATCGGCATTGTTCGCCAACCGCATTTTCTCCAACACGCGAGCCCGGTAAGTACTCACGGTCTTCACGGACAAATGCAATTCCTCTGCAATGTCAGTCGGAATCTGTCCCGCCGCGAGCTTGCAGAATACCTGGAACTCGCGCTCGGATAGCGCTTCGTGCGGCCGCCCCGCAGCCGGCTTGTCAAGATTGTCGGCCAGCGTATCGGCCACCGCCTCCGACAGGTAACGATGCCCGCGCGCCACCGAGCGGATCGCCCTCACGATTTCCTCGGGTTCACAGTCTTTGTTGAGGTAACCGTTGGCCCCCGCGCGCAGCAGATTGATCGCGTATTGGCTCTCCGGATAGCCCGACAGAATCAGCACACCCTGCTCCGGCCGAATCTGCTTGATCACACGCAACGTGTCGATGCCGTTCTTGTCCGGCATCGCGATGTCGAGCAACACCACATCGAATGCCTGCTCCCGCACGAGGCTTATGGTTTCGTCGCCGGTTGCGGCTTCGGCCGCGACGCACATATCCGGCTCGTCAGCGACGAACTGCCTGAAGCCACCTCGGACGATCGCATGGTCGTCAGCTATCAACACTCGAATCATCGGTCTGGTGTCCGTGCTACAGGATTGCTCCAAAGCAGGCATTGTAATGATCTCCGGCCCGGCTTCGGCCGAAGATGGAGAGTCACAGCGGCAGAAGCAGCGGGCATTGCCGTTGCGGGAGACCATCCAGCCCCTCCCGCGCCGGCCGCTCCGCCCGAACCAATGCTGCAGCGGAAGCGACAATTCACGTTCAGGCCACCCCGCGCTTATCGACATCCGCCTATCGACGTCCCGCGGTTCGACCTTGTTACTCCCGGCCTTCGAGCAGGTCTGCCATATCATCAGCATGCTCTTCTTCGACAGCGAGAATTTCCTCGAACATACGGCGTGTCGTCACGTCCTTCTCGCCGAGATAGCGCACGATTTCGCGATACGTATCGATCGCAATACGCTCTGCGATCAGATTTTCGCGGATCATGTCCGTCAGATTGTTGCCTTCCTTGTATTCCGAATGCGAACGCATCTTCAGACCGTCCGGTGCGAAATCCGGCTCGCCGCCAAGCTGTACGATGCGCTCGGCGATGCGGTCGGCGTGCTCCTGCTCTTCCGTCGCATGCTCCGCGAATTCCGCCGCTACGGCCTCCGAGTTAATGCCCTTGGCCATGAAATGATGTCGTTTATAGCGCAGCACACAGACGATTTCAGTGGCCAGCGAGTCGTTGAGCAACTTAAGAACCGTCTCGCGATCCGCGCCGTAAGTTTGCGTCACTGCACCATCCGACATGTGCTTACGCGCATCGTCGCGGATCTTTTTGACGTCCATCACGAATGGATCGCTGGATTGAGATGCTGCGCTGTGAGCGCCAGAAGACTTCGCCATTGAATTTCTCCTTTATCCGGTATTGGGGGAATTGCGTATCCCGCACGAATCGCGCCTGATACGCCGGTTTAAGGACGGGGTATTCGTCTACGTTCGGAATACGCCGAGCAGCAATGTGACGACAAATACGACGAGGAAGATATAGAACAGGATCTTCGCGATTTCCGCCGCACCCGCTGCGATACCGGTAAAACCAAACACGGCGGCAATGATCGCAATGACAAAAAAGACGATGGCATAGTGAAGCATGGCGACTCTCCTTGTTGTTGGTCTCTGCGTGAAACGGACCGGCGGCGAACCTGAAGTAAACCTGAGGCGAACCCCTCCTTCACAATCGACGGGAATAGCATGCAACCGCCTCATCAAGCGGCGCTAGTCGACGATTTTCTTCGTCACCACAAAGCCGAGTACGAGGAACACCACGCACAGAATCACGAACACGATAAACAGGAACTTCGCAATTGCCGCCGCGCCCGCAGCGACACCGGTAAAGCCGAGAAGGCCGGCGATCACCGCGATGACGGCGAAAAATAGCGCCCATTTCAGCATGATGGCTTCCTCCAGATCAATCAATGAACGAACAGGTTCATCCTATCGACCGGTGAAGGTGGGCGCATTCCGACGCGCTCCGTTTTTCGTGTGAGAATCCGCTTACATTGGATTACGGCAACGTTACGCCGCTTGCGTCGGCTACTCAGGCGGCCGGAGGTTGTCATCCGAAGGGCAATGCACTCACTCCATCCCCGAGCCCGGCGGAAGTTACACTGATGGTCCACCTCAGGAGCCGAATGTGCCGAACGTGTCGAACACGCAGAATCCAGGGGCGGCAGCTCGACTGAGCGGCTGGATGCGCAATCGCAGTTGGGCGATCGCAATGACGGTGGCGATTGTCATCACCGTGGGCGGGCTCGTGATTCTCGAAACCGCGCGCGAGCGCATTGCCGCGGAATACGAAACGGCGCTCGAAGCGCGCGACGTCACCGTGCAACTGAGCACGCTCGCAAGCCAGCTATCCCGCCTGAGCGCGCACCAAAGCGATTTTCTTCTGACGAAGCAGGATGCGTCCGCCCAAGCTTTTTGCGCAGCCGCCGGACAGATACGGCAGAACGAACAGCAACTGAGCAGGTTCTACCGTAGCGGCAAACCGGACAGCGCCGAGGTCGCCAGTTTCACGCAGATCGTCGCGCTGATCGAAGCGCGCGTCGGCGCGGGCGCTGCTGCATTGCAACGCGCGGCAGCGCATCCGCTCGATCTCTCCACCTGCGGCAGTGCGAGCGAGGCCAGTCCCGCCGATGCCGCATTGGTCGACAGCACACTCACGCTGCTGCGCGACAACGAAGAGCGACGGGCGCAGCACGCACTCGATGCAAGCCGCGCCGACCAGCGCATCTCCACGCTGTGCGCGGCCGGGCTGTCCGCGCTGAACATCGTGTTGTTCATCCTCCTGTTTCGCAATATCGGCATCCAGATGGATCGGCAGGCGCGCGTGCAGCGTCAACTGATTACGCAACAGGAAGAGCTCGACCAGCTCGTCAACGAACGCACGCGCCAGCTCGAAGCGCTGGGCTGGCACTTGCAGGCCGTCAGCGAAAACGAAAAGACGCAGCTCGCGCGCGAACTGCACGACGAACTCGGCGCAATTCTGACCGCGAGCAAAATGGATGTGGCCTGGGCCAACCGCAAACTGAAGGACAGCGCCCCGGACATCTCCGAAAAACTCAGGCGCGCGCTCGCCAATCTCGACCAGGGCATCGCGCTGAAGCGCCGCATCATCGAAGACATGCGACCTACCGTGCTGACGAATTTCGGGCTCGTCACTGCGCTGCGCACGCTCGCCGACGAAGCCGCGCAGCGCAACAACTGGACGCTCGAATCGCACCTGCCCGCCGACGATATCCAGCTCGACGAACAAACCGAGATCGCGCTCTTTCGTGTCGCGCAGGAGTCGCTGACGAACGCGGCCAAGTACGCACGGGCCTCAAAGGTATCGATCGCCCTGCAGATCGGCGACGGCCAGGTGGCGCTGCATATCGCGGACAACGGCGTCGGCATCATGCCCGCCGATCTGAATCGCACGCACACCCACGGGCTGCTCGGCATGCGCCAGCGGGTCGCCGCGCACGGCGGCCGCTTCGATATCCGGCGCGGCGTGCCGAACGGCACCGACATCCAGGTGGTGATGCCGAGTGTCAGCACGGCAACGCCGTCAGTCGATCTACCCCCGTCGACGCCGTCGCGAACGTCCGTCTAGCAAGGCCTTTCGACCTATTGCAAAAGCCCGTGTAGGAGAGCGCCGACGCCAACACCGGAGCACGCCTACAACAAAATCGCAACGTAACTGACAGCGCTGCCTCCGCCCTTTTTTTAACATGCAATCAGACCGGATCGACTGGTGTAAGCCCCGGTCGGACGACAGCTAGCCCGGCTAGCGCGTGCCGTAAGACATGGGCACGTCAACCGATGCATTCTCGACAAGGAGAACTTTCATGAATCGACTGATCGCTTTGCTTCTCATTGCAGGGACGGCGGCACTCGCGGGTTGCAACACGATGGCGGGAGCAGGGCAGGATATTTCGAAGGGTGGCAACGCCATCACGAATTCGGCCGACCAGGCCAAGTAAGCTAGCGAGATCCAGGCGACTGTCTGGCGCCTTGCGGCGCCTTACCAAGCAGGATCTCCACAGCCCGTCGCGGGAAACCGCGATGGGCTTTTTTTATAGCCACAGACATAGACCCACAAAGACCCATAAACAAAACGGCGATCCACTCGCGTGGATCGCCGCTCCGTCCTCCCAAGGACTGTCGCTTATCGTATGTGCCGCATGCTATGCACGCATGCTGGTTCGCGAGCTTATTGGCCCGTTAGCGTGTTCGTCAACTCGACGCTCGGCGTGCTGGTATTGCCGTTCTGCGCGACCAGCAGATGGATCTGACCCGGCACGAGCTGGCTCAGCGCCCCCGCGATCGGCACCGACGTCACCAGCCAGTCAGCGTTGTTCGACAGCGAGAAAGACTGCGACTGGAAGATCGGTGTCTTGCTGCCCGCCACCGTCGCGATCAGCACATATTGGCCGCCGGATACATAGATCGAATCCTGGCCGCTTGCGGGCACCGCGTTCTTGAACGACACACCCGCCATCGTCGGGCTGGCGCTGGTGATGTCGGTGCTGGTTGCCTGAA
>NZ_DASRSY010000375.1:0-15892 GCF_035656215.1 Paraburkholderia sp. | reverse complement strand
AGCAAGATTTTCGAGGTCACGTCGGGCGCGGATAGAGCGCGCATGATCGGCGAACTGCTGAAGCTCGCTGCATCGGGCGAACTGAAACTGCCGGTCGAAGCCGTCTTCGATATCGGGAATGTGGCGCAAGCGGCAGCGGCGAGCGAAAAGAGCGCACGCAAGGGCAAGGTACTGCTGCGGTTCTAACGGAGCAGAGACGTTGGCTGCACTTTCTCTCACCCACTCAAAAAGCCCAATCCATGATCGAAGTCCATCATCTCAACGAATCCCGTTCGCGCCGTATTACCTGGTTGCTGGAAGAACTCGGCCTCGAATACAAGCTCGTTCAATACCAGCGGAATCCGGAGACCCGTCTCGCTCCACCGGAACTGATGGCGATCCATCCGCTGGGCAAGGCCCCCGTGATTCGCGACGGCGAGAAGGTGGTTTTCGAATCGGGCGCGATCGTAGATTATCTGCTCCGCCACCACGGCAATGGGCGCCTCGCGCCGGCATACGGAACCGACGAGTACGACCGTTACGCGCAGTTTCTGCACTATGCCGAAGGCTCCGCCATGCTGCCACTCATGTTGAAGGTGTACACCGCACGTCTTGGCGACGGTGCCGCCCCATTGCAACCGAGAATCGAAAGTGAGTTGCGGAATCACCTCGGTTTTCTGAATCAGGAATTGACAGGCCGTGAATACTTCATTGGCGATGAACTGACGGGCGTCGATATCCAGCTCTCGTTCGTTGCCCAGACGTGCCTGAAGTTTTGCGGACGCGACGCGTTCCCGAATATCACTGCGTTTGTCGATCGTATCGAGGCGCGTCCAGCGTATCAACGCGCGATGGAAAAAGGCGGCGCGTAAGCCGTTGAACGCTGCTGCATGGCATGGGCACGTTGGCACGCGGTGAGGCACTGTCTGGTGCTGCTCCGTTGCTTTCCCGGCGCAATTCCAGATCAATCAATCGATGCAGTGACGTCCTTGCAGTTCCAGGTGCAACTGGAACTGCAAGGACGCGTGCAATAAGCGTCGATCGATGCCTGGTCGCCCGGCTTCTCGATCAATCTGACCTGGTGTGCTTCTAAAGCCGCGTTGAACGCGTGGCGTGCTGTCCATCTCAATGAGAGCATGACGAGCAGTGCGAGTCCGATCGTGGCCCCTTGATAGGACGGCAATGGCGCGTTGTCGTCGAACAGGCCTAACAGCACTGAAGTTGCAGACGCCGCTCACCTTGATCCGCGGGCAGATCGAACTGCAACCCGGGATCGACGACAAGGACCTGTTGTTTCGTGAAATCGATCTGATGGCACGTCAGGTTCGGCAACTGTTGCATCTCGCCGAAGTCAGCGAGTCGCAGAACTTCAGTTTCGGCGAGGTGAATATCGTCGACGTGGTGCAGGACGTGATGGTTTATCTCGCACGCAAGGCCGACCGCAAGGAGGTGAAGCTTCGGCTCGAAACCACCGTTGCGCCGCCGTCGATCTGGGCCGACCGCAGCGCGTTGTTCATTCTGCTGAAGAACATCGTCGAGAACGCGATCAATGCGTCGCCGGCGCATAGCGCGGTCGTGCTGATCGTCGATGCCGTGTCGGTGCAGGTTCAGGACGAAGGGCAGGGCATCAGGCAGGAGTACCTGCCATTTCTCTTCAAACGGTTCTGGCGCGCGCCGGATGCTCAGCATGATGGCGCCGGGCTCGGCCTTGCGATCTGCAAGGAGATCGCCACCGCTCACGAATGGCGTTTGACCGTGAGCAGTCTGGTCTCGGGCACGCGCTTCGCAGTGTGGTTTTCATAGCGCCGCGCCGTCGATCCTCAGTCGATTTTCAATCGACGATCAGGCATCAGGCCGGTTCGCTCAACGCCGGTTCATTGACGATCTGTTCGACGATCGCCGCCATCAAGCCCGGAAACCGGGCGTCCAGTTCGGCGCGCCGCAGCGAATTCTGATGCACGGTGCCGGCAACGCGCGTACGCACCAGCCCCGCCTCACGCAGGATCCGAAAATGATGGGAGACGCTCGACTTGGGACGGCCACCGTCGAGGTCGCCGCAGGTGGCCTCGTCGACTGTTGAAAGCCGGCGGACGATCTCGAGGCGCACCGGGTCGCTAAGAGCATGGAAGAGCCGCCCGAGCGTGAAGTCCTCAGCGGCAGGATGGGTATATGTGCGCATTCTGCGGATGATAAAGGTTTCTGCCATACTCCGTAGTTCGATGTTTATCGAACTACCGTACAAGCCTATTCACAGGAGTTTAGCCTGATGTCCGCATTATTTCAGCCTTACACGCTCAAGGGCGTTTCCTTGCGCAACCGTATCGCCATTCCGCCGATGTGCCAGTACACCGCTGAAGATGGTCTGATCAACGACTGGCATCGCGTGCACCTCGCCGGTCTGGCGCGTGGCGGCGCGGGGCTGGTGATCGTCGAGGCCACGGCGGTGTCGCCCGAGGGACGCATCACGCCGGGCTGCACGGGCATCTGGACCGACGAGCAGGCGCAGGCTTTCGCGCCGGTGGTGGCGTCGATCAAGGCAGCGGGCGCCGTGCCGGGCATCCAGATCGGTCACGCGGGCCGCAAAGCGAGCGCCAACCGGCCGTGGGAAGGTGACGACCACATCGCTGACACCGATCCCCGTGGCTGGCAGACCATCGCGCCGTCGGCGGTCGCCTTCGGTGGCGGCCTGCCCAAAGTGCCGAAAGCAATGACGCTCGACGACATCGCACGCGTGCGCGAGGATTTCGTTTCGGCGGCCAGGCGTGCGCTCGACGCCGGCTTCGAATGGCTCGAATTGCACTTCGCACACGGCTATCTCGGCCAAAGCTTTTTCTCGACGCACTCCAATCAACGTGACGACGCGTACGGCGGCAGCCTCGAAAACCGCAGCCGCTTCCTGCTGGAAACTTTGGCCGCGGTGCGTAAGGTGTGGCCTGAGCATCTGCCGTTGACGGCGCGTTTCGGTGTGATCGAATACGACGGACGCGACGAGGAAACGCTCGCCGAATCGATCGAACTGGCGAAGAATTTCAAGCGCGAAGGACTCGATATGCTGAGCGTGAGCGTGGGATTCTCAACGCCTGCGGCACGTATTCCATGGGCGCCGGCGTTTCTCGCGCCGATCGCTGAGCGGGTGCGTCGTGAGGCAGGTATCGCCGTTTCGTCGGCATGGGGCATCGACACGCCGGAACTGGCCGACCGCTCCGTCAAGAACGAGCAACTGGACCTGGTGATGGTCGGCCGTGCGCATCTGGCTGATCCGCACTGGCCGTACCACGCGGCACGCAAGCTGGGTATCGAACGTCCGTCGTGGACGCTGCCGGCACCGTACGCGCATTGGCTCGAACGTTACGCCGTTGCTTGAGTGCGGCGCTACGCTGCATGAAGGCTGTGAAGGCGTAAAAAATGCGCGTGGCAGGGTGTGAATTCCATTCACTCTCTGCCATGCGCCATTTAGAACAGGTTGAACTTGCCGCGGGTTGCTTATCCTTTGACGTGCTCCGTCGAGAGCCAGCCCCCGCTTACGCCGATTTGCGCCACCTGTTTTGCCACCGCGTCGGCCAGACGTTTTGCGTCCGCTGAAACGCCGGCCTTCTTCGTTTCGGATACGCCGTGCAAGCCGCCGCCCACGGCCGCCGAGGTCGCGATGCTCCCGGCTGCGGCGCCCACGCCGGCAGTTTCTACCATGCCGGGTGCTTTGCCGCTGTCGCCGGTGGCATTGAAACTTTGCACCACCCGAGCTGTGCCGCCCGCCGGTTTGTACAGAATCTGCACGGAACTGCTCACTTCGCTCTTGCCTGCGCCCAGACCGATCAGCACGCGGCGGCGGCGATTACCCGAGTCGATCGTGTCGAAGCTGCCTTGCACGAGCAGGACGTTCTGGTCGGCGGGGGCGGGGATGTCCGAGCGACTCGCACGCAGCCCCATCGATTGCAATTGATGCACGATTTCATTGGCGACCTGCTCACGCACGGCGATCGCATCGGCGGATTGTTTTTCCGCGGCGGATGAACCGTCGAGCTGCGATTTCAATTTCTGCAGCATGCCGCCATTGTCCAGTTTCACCTGGTCCGGATTACTGTCGAAGGTGTAGACATAAATATTGTCCGGGCGCACTTGCGGCTGTGCGCTGGTCTGGGTTGCGTTGTTGATGCTGCCGCCGGCGCAGCCGGTCAGGAGCGCGCTGCCGCAGATCATTGCGACGCATGCAAAACGGGCGGCATTCTTTTTGAGGAAACTCACTGAAGTGAACATGTTCATCCTGTCGTCGGCACGCAGTGCCGTTATGTTCGAACGCATCTTCCGATGATTGGGCAACCGTGGATCGTTAATCATCGGGATCGCATTCGCATTCGCACGCGCATTTGCACAAAAAGCACCCTTGATCTCATGCGTCTTTTTTCGTACGCACCGGCAGCGAAACGAAGTATGGGTGAGTCACTTCCCAAACTCCATTCAGCAATTATTTCGCGCTATGTCACGGCGAAACATGCAGTAGCGGGGCGGGTTTGGCATAGGGTGAAAGCACGGCGACAGGGCATCAATTCAAGGCGAGCTTGACGATGCAGCACAGAACGAAGACGAGAAGGGCGGCGGCGACAGCCATATTCAGCGGATAGCGCATTATTCACCAGGCACTAGCGTTGCGGTGCTCTTATCCTAATCACCTGAGGGAAGATGAAAAGTAGGCAGAGAGGCGGCTATGTGCGAAAGCTAACGTAGCGCGCTGAACGGCTGCGCTGCTTTTTAGCGGGAGCGCTTCCAATTGATCTTGCGTCGGAATGAATTGCACGGGTCGCGCGGCATGTACGCGTTCCCGTGCGTCGTTCGAGCGCGGAGTGATCCGGTGGCGCAGTCTGCCGCGCGTTATTGCGGCACAGGCGGCTGCATCGCCGCCGGCATGCCATGCGGCAACCTGTTCGCCGCGCCGAGGTCTTCCGACAGACTGGGGCGCAGGGTAGCAATGGCCTGGTCAGTATTGGCCGGCGCTTTGTACCTTACCAAGCCTTGCATTCTTCGTGGCCGAACCGGTAAAACAGTCCGGCAGGGAGACGGTCGACGCCAGGGTGTGCCCGCTGGCGCAATGTGGCCGGATGGCGCATGATTGAATCAATGTGCCGTCCGACCCCAGAAGCAGCAGACGTCTGCGGGAGGCGCGGCGCACGCGACGCCACGGGCGCATATGCCGGAGAAGCATCGCGGCGATGCACCGCGGGCGAGTATTCAACCGTTAAGGAGGAATTCGCATGAGCCAACCTGACGCCGCCAATCCGTTTGGCGATTTCACCAAAATGCTGGAGCAGTTCAAGCTTCCCGGCTTCGACGTACCCGCCATCATGGAAGCGCGACGCAAGGACATGGAAGCGCTGGTTCAGGCGAATCAGACAGCATTCCAGGGCATGCAGTCGCTCGCGCAGAAACAGACCGAGATGCTGCGTACCACGCTGGGCGAATTGCAGTCGCTCACAGGGCAGTTGACGGCCGGCGGCGCTGCGCCTCCGGCGAAAGCCGCCGAGCTGATCCAGCAAAGCCTGCATAAGTCGCTCGCCGATATGCAGCAGTTGGCGCAAGCCGCATATCAGACGCAGGCTGAGTCGTATGCGGTGATCGCAAAACGCGTCGAAGAAAATGTGCAGGAGCTCAAGTCGCTCCTGCAGCAACAGAAAAAGTGATGGACGCGGCCGCCTCGAATCGCGCGATCCGGATCCGGCGCGGCTCGCGGAAGTCGCTAATGAATTAGCAGGAAAGTCGTAAAGAAGTACCCGGTGCCGCGGATAACGATCAAGTTATCCGCGGCATTTTTTTTCACCTCGAATCGCGCTTGTCCCGCGATTTTCTCTTCACGCGGAAGCAGTCTGGACGCGCTGCAATTGTCAGATGAATGAGCTAATTGGCTCAGATTATTCAGCGTTCGCTTACATCACTCGACGCATGCTGCACGCATCGATATTTTTCTGCTCCGGCCCAGCGACTGGATGTGTGTGTTCGCTTTAAACAGAGCGAATCGGAAAAATGTGCGCTTAAGCACCGTCCCTCGGTGATCCGATCCGCAAACATCAAACGATATCGAACGGCGCAGCGCTTGCAGAAGGTGTAAATCGTCTCGCAAACGATTGCTCGCCACCTCGCGATGCCTAAAGTTTCGCGCCGCCACTCCGTAGACGCATTCACGCAACCCAACCGGTCTGAATGCAATACCGGCACCGCCGGTCAGGAGTGCGCCCCTGAATTCCCGTTCGTGAGCGGCTCACTTGTCGGCCACGAACGCTTCACCTCGAAGGAAATCTTCTTGAAACCGATGCTTTCTACAAGCATTGCTCGCGCAATGCTCGGGGCAAGCTGCGCGCTGTCGTTTGCCGCACACGCCACGCTCGGCCAGAACGTCAGCACTGTCGACAGCGATCAGACACGCCTGCACGCAGTGGCTCATACGGCCACTACGCAAAGCGCGTATTCCGTACACCTGATTACGATGCCGTCCGGCACGCTGGTGCGCGAGTACGTGGCGCCTAACGGCATCGTGTTCGGTGTCGCGTGGCAAGGTCCGACGCTGCCGGATCTGAGATCCATGCTGGGCACTTCGTTCGACCAATACGTCGCCGCTACCGCGACGCGCCGTGGCACGCCGCTGGCGGTGTCCAGCAGCGATCTGGTCGTCTATTCCGGCGGCCATCTGCGCGCGTTTGCCGGTTATGCCTATCTGCCGCAAGCGGTGCCCGCGGGCGTCGATGTCGGCATCATTCAATAACGGAGCGAGTCATGCGTCATAAGTCTTCGCTGGTTACCCTGTTTTGCGCGGCGCTGCTCGCCTTGCTCGTCAGTGCTTGCGGCGGTGGGGGCGGCGGCTCCAGCGGTTCCGGCTCCGCGGCGAATTCCAGCAGCACGACGAGCGCGGCCGGTCCCACCGTCACCAATACCTCGCCTTCGCCGCAAGTGGTGGCCGCCAACGCAGTGCGCGTGACGGTCGATTCCGGCGTGAGCAACGTGCCGAACATGCCGTTCGTCAGCATCACGATTTGCGCGCCAGGGACCAGCCAGTGCCAAACCATCGATCACATCCTGGTGGATACCGGTTCTTGGGGCGTGCGTGTGTTCGCCTCGCAATTGCCCGCTTCGATGACGCTGCCGCAAGAGAAAGACGGTTCGGGCAATCTGATCGCCGAATGCATGCAGTTCTTTGACGGCTACACGTGGGGTTCTGTGAAGCTTGCCGACCTGCAGATCGCTGGTGAAAAAGCGGCCTCGCTGCCGATTCAGGTGATCGACCCGAACTACGCTTCGCTGCCGTCCGATTGTGCGAGCTTCGGCGCGTCGCGCAACACGCCGGGTACGTTGCAGGCCAATGGCATTCTGGGCATCGGCGTGTTCAAGCACGATTGCGGCGCGAACTGTGTGCAGCAGGCCGTGACCGGTACGTATTACGGTTGCAACGGCACGGCATGCAAGTCGATTCCGCTTGCTGAAGCGCTGCAGGTCGCCAATCCGGTTCCGTACTTCACCACGGACAACAACGGTTCCATGCTGAGCCTGCCGATGGTGTCGGGCGGTGCGCAGTCTGTCACCGGGCAACTGGTGTTCGGCATCGGCACGCAGAGCAACAATGCGCTGGGCAGCGCGCAGGTGATCGGTGTGAGTCCATCGAACGGCACGTTTACGACGGTGCAGAACGGCTCGACGTATTCGAGCAGTATTCTGGACAGCGGCTCGACGGGCCTGTTCTTCCAGACCAGTGCAATGCCTGCATGCGCGAGCCCCAATAGCGCGTACTATTGCCCGGTGTCGACCCAGTCGTTGAGTGCAATGATCCAGGGGGCGAACGGCACGACGAGCACGGTGAACTTCAGCGTCGGCAATGCCAATACGATTTCGCAGACCTACAATGGCGATTCGGTGTTGCCGTTGCTAGCGGGACCGGCCTTTGTGACGTCGTCGATTTTCGACTGGGGCCTGCCGTTCTTCTACGGTCGTAACGTGTATGCCGCTGTCGAGCAGCAAGCGACGCCTGGTGGTACGGGGCCTTATGTCGCGTATTGACCGATAGCCAGATTTGATTCTGATGGGACAACACCCGCTGCCGGTTCATCCGGCAGCGGGTGTTTTGTAGTTGCCTGAAGCGTGCTATCTACGGGTATGGCAACTGGACTAACGTCGGCGTGTGGCCCGCTTTGCAGGTGCTGCTTTGTTGGCGGTGGGCCCGGATTGCAACGGCGGCGCTGACGGCGCGGCTGTCTCCATGACAGGCGCCTGTGCGGGTTCTTGCGGCATGACAGGTTGCGCGCCCGCTTGTGGCGCAGACAGCGGCGCCGGTTGCGCGCCCCGTTGTGCCGCCACCGCTTGCAACGCGTCAGCCTGCGCCGTATGCAAGGGCGCTTGCACCGCCCCGGCTTCGCTCGCCGGCTTCGCTGCTTCGCGTGGTGTCGTTCTGTCACCGGCTGCCGCAATCACCCGATGCACGAACCGCAACTTATCCACCACCGGCGAGGCCAGCGTGAACGGATAACCGTCGGGCATGCCGAGACTGCGGTTCAGGCTGTTCAACGCGTACGTGAGCGGAAACCAGCGCTTCATCAGATTTTCGAAACTCGCGTCTTCCACGGGCGTGCGGTCGGTCAGCGTCGGCTCGCTCGGGTCGTCGGGCAACAAGGCGAGACCGTACGAGGTCGAGGTATCCAGCACGTCGACGATCAGCATGTAGTGCGCCCACGTCTCGGCCCAATCTTCCCAGGGATGCATCGTCGCGTAAGCGCTGATGTACGAGGCCTGCCAGTCCGCCGGCGCGCCGTCGCGGTAGTACGCGGTCAGCGCCTCCCCGTAGTCGGCTCGCTCGTCGCCGAACACCTTGCGGTAGGGCTCGAGCCAGCGCGGATCGTTCGCGACCAGCTGGTTGAAGTAATAGTGGCCCGTCTCATGGCGGAAGTGGCCGAGCAGCGTGCGGTAAGGCTCGCCCATCGCGCTGCGCACCTTTTCGCGGTAGGCGTCGTCGGCTTCGGCGATGTTCAGCGTGATGAGACCGTTGTCGTGGCCGGTCATGACCGGTTTCCCATCGCCGCCGTTCTCGAGGAATTCGAATGCCAGGCCTTGTTCGGGATCGGCCTGGCGCGACGGCACCTCGATGCCGAGCGCGGCCAGTGTGTAAAGCAGGCGCCGCTTGGCCATCTCCAGCCGGTACCAGTAAAGCCGGTTGTCCGGTGCGCTCAGATTCGGAATCGTGAGCGTGAGCTGGCAGGCGCGGCACAACGTATCGGGCGAGTCGGCGGGGATCATCCAGTTGCAGACATTTTCGACCACGTAGTTGTGGCATTGCCGGAACAGCGCGCCCTCGGCACGCGGATGCAGACTGCGCCAGCGTCCTTCTTCGGCTTCTTCGAAGGCGCTGATTTCGGCCAGTTCAGGCACATATCCGAGCAATGCCTCGCACCGTTCGCAACGAACGTTTTCATAGAACACAAGGTGCGAACAGCGATTGCAGTGGAAGGTTTTCATCGATCGGGACCGGATGGTGAGTGGCAGTCATGAAGCAACAGTCGGGGCGCTTTGCCGGCAGGCCGTATGCCGGCCGCCGGGCATTCTGGACATCCTCAAGCGCCTGCAAGAAAGAAGAAGACACCCCGCAATCTTCATGCCGCATTTGCCAGACGTCACTGGTTTAACGCACATTACGTGCATGATCGTGCATCGGCGCTGCGCCGCTTTGGTGCGCGGCATCCGAAAAGGCGGTGGAACGGCGTGCGGATCGATCGACCGGACGGTCGGAAGACGCGGCAAACTTCGCAGCAGGCGGTAATCCGGGCAGTACAGGGAGTTCGCGCGAATTTTCGATCAACGGCATGAAGCTTGCTTTTTGGCGGGCTGCCATCCTTTGTCCAGGAGTCCGGTGTGTCCATACGCGTCGCGTTGAATCATGTCACACATTACCGTTACGACAGGCTGGTTGCGCTGTCGCCCCAGGTCGTGCGTCTCAGGCCTGCGCCGCATTGCCGGACCCCCATTCTGTCTTATTCGATGCGGGTCGAACCGTTCGAGCACTTCATCAACTGGCAGCAGGACGCGTTTGCCAACTATCAGGCGCGCCTCGTCTTCCCCGAGAAGACGCGCGAATTCAAGGTGACCGTGGATCTGGTCGCCGAAATGGCCGTCTATAACCCGTTCGACTTCTTTCTCGAACCGTCGGCGGAAAAGTTTCCGTTCGACTATGCGCCGGGCCTCGCGCTCGAACTCGCGCCGTACCTCGTCAAGCGGGCGATGACGCCGCGCTTCGCCGAGTTCGTCGCGAGTATCGACCGCACGCCGATGGTCACCGCCGACTTCCTCGTCGCCCTGAATCAGCGGCTGCAACGCGAGATCCGCTACCTGATCCGCATGGAGCCCGGCGTGCAGACGCCCGAGGAAACGCTGGTGAGCGCCGCGGGTTCGTGCCGCGATTCGGGCTGGCTGCTGGTCGAGACGCTCCGGCAACTGGGGCTGGCGGCGCGCTTTGTGTCCGGCTACCTGCTGCAACTCGCGCCCGACGTCAAATCCATCGACGGCCCGAGCGGCACTGAAGTCGACTTCACCGACCTGCATGCATGGTGCGAGGTGTACCTGCCGGGCGCGGGCTGGATCGGGTTCGATCCGACCTCCGGCTTGCTCGCCGGGGAAGGCCATATTCCGGTTGCCTGCACGCCGGAACCCGGCAGTGCGGCGCCGATCTCCGGCGCGGTCGACGAATCCGAAGTCGAGTTCGAGCACACCATGTCGATTGAACGGGTACTGGAGACGCCGCGCGTCACCAGGCCGTTCAGCGAAGCAGTGTGGGATGACGTGCTGAAAATGGGCGAGCAGGTCGACCAGCGCCTGACCGAGATGGACGTGCGCCTGACGATGGGCGGCGAGCCGACCTTCGTGTCGGTGCGCGATCGCGACGCCGCCGAATGGAACACCGACGCGCTCGGCCCCACCAAACGCGGCTACGCGGTCGCGCTGATGGACAAACTGCGCTCGCGCTACGGCGCAAACGGCTTTCTGCACATCGGTCAGGGCAAGTGGTACCCGGGCGAACAGTTGCCGCGCTGGGCCATGTCGCTCTACTGGCGTGCCGATGGCGAGCCGTGCTGGCAAGACCCCACGCTCTTCGCCGATGAACGCGAGCCGGGCACCTACACGGCCGACGACGCCCAACGTTTCCTCTCGCATCTGGCGACCAAGCTGGCGCTCGACACGGACTGCATCCAGCCCGGTTTCGAAGACGTCTGGTACTACCTGTGGCGCGAGCGCCGCCTGCCGGTCAACGTCGATCCGCTCGATGCGCGTCTGGACGACGAGCTGGAGCGCGTGCGTCTGCGGCGCGTATTCGATGCGGGCCTGGGCGGCGCGACCGGTTTTGTCCTGCCGCTCGCGCGTGAACGCGATATGCCGAACGAGGCGCCGAAGTGGGTCAGCGGCCGCTGGTTCTTCCGCGACGAACGCATGTTCCTGATTCCCGGCGACTCGCCGATGGGCTATCGCTTGCCGCTCGATGCGCTGCCGTGGGTGTCGAAGACCGACTATCCGTATCAGCACGCGCACGATCCGTTTGCGCCGCCGGTGGCGTTGCGCCCGGCCGCGCAATTGCGCATGCAATACGAAGGCGACGGTGAGTCCCGCCGCACCATGAGTTCCGCCGATGCGCGTCGCGCGGCGGCGTTGTCGTCGTCAGCGGCGGATTTGTTGAGCGGCATGCCCGGCAGCGGTGTGCTGGCCTTTGCGCCTCAGTCGGACGATCAGAAGGTACCGGAGCGCGGGGAGTCGTCGAAGGAAACGCTGCGTACGGCGATCTGCGTCGAAGCGCGCGATCCGAAACGTGCCGCGGGTCCAAAGGCGGAAACCGACGCATTCGGCAGCGGCCGCTCGCTGCTGCATGTGTTCATGCCGCCACTCACCGAACTCGACGACTACCTCGATCTACTCGCGGCGATCGAAGCGACGGCGGCCGAGTTACAGATGAAGGTGGTGCTCGAAGGCTATCCGCCGCCACGCGATGCCCGCCTGAAAATCCTGCAGGTGACGCCGGACCCGGGTGTGATCGAGGTGAACATTCATCCGGCTTCGAGCTGGGAGCAACTGGTCGACAACACGGAGTATCTGTATCAGTCCGCGGCCGAGAGCTATCTGAGCAGTGAGAAGTTCATGACAGACGGCCGGCATACGGGGACCGGCGGCGGCAATCACTTCGTGCTCGGCGGCGCGACGCCTGCTGATAGTCCGTTCCTTCGCCGCCCCGATCTGCTAGCGAGTCTGATCGCGTATTGGCATAACCATCCGTCGCTGTCGTATCTGTTTTCCGGGCTGTTCATCGGGCCGACGAGCCAGGCGCCACGTGTCGATGAAGCACGCAACGACCAGGTGTATGAGTTGGAGGTGGCGTTCCGCGAGTTGCAACGGCAGATCGACCTGCTCGGCGGTCGCGAAAGCGCGAATCTGCCGGCGTGGATGATCGACCGCTCGTTGCGCAATATCCTGATCGACGTGACGGGCAACACGCACCGTGCCGAGTTTTGCATCGACAAACTCTATTCGCCCGATGGTCCGACCGGCCGCCTCGGCCTGCTCGAATTGCGCGGCTTCGAAATGCCGCCGCACGCGCGCATGAGTCTCGTGCAGCAGTTGTTGCTACGCGCGCTGGTGGCGCGCTTCTGGCACACGCCGTACACGCAACGGCTCACGCGCTGGGGCACGGAACTGCATGATCGCTTCCTGCTCGGCACCTTCGCGAAGATGGATTTCGACGATGTGCTCGGCGAACTCAACCAGGCGGGCTTCGCCTTCGAGAGCAACTGGTTCGCGCCGCACTTCGAATTCCGCTTCCCGCTGGTTGGCGAGACCACGGTGAACGGCGTCTCGCTGACCCTCCGCAACGCGCTCGAACCCTGGCATGTGATGGGCGAGGAGGGCTCGCCGGGCGGCACGGTGCGGTATGTGGATTCGTCGGTGGAAAGGCTTGAAGTGCGTGCGCTTGGTTTGAACGACAACCGTCATGTGCTGACCGTCAATGGTGTGCCGGTGCCGCTTCAGCCAACGGGCCGCGTCAGCGAATATGTAGCGGGCGTGCGCTTTCGCGCCTGGTCGCAACCGTCGGCGCTGCACCCGACCATCGGCGTGGATGCGCCGCTCACTTTCGACCTGGTCGATACATGGACTGGCCGCTCGGTCGGCGGATGCCAGTATCATGTCGCTCATCCGGGCGGGCGCAACTATCAGACCTTCCCGGTCAATGCCTACGAGGCGGAAAGCCGGCGGCGCTCGCGTTTCTTCGCATCGGGTCATACGCCGGGGCCGCTCACGGTCGACATGCCGCAGCGCAGCCTCGAGTTTCCGTTCACGCTGGACCTGCGGTACTGGTAACCTGGTAGACTGGAAAGCGGCAGCACACTTTTAAAAACGACACGACCTTGGCCTTTCAATCGACTTTTCCCTTTGAAACGTCCGCCGCCCGTGCGGACGCTTCGTCCTTATTGCGGCTGTTGCCGGCCTACGAAGGACATTGGGACGAGTTGCGCGACGCCTCAGGCGCATTGCGCGAACCGTGGCGGCAATTCTTCGAGCGGCTTGGCGAAGACGGCATCGCGCGATTGGAGGATCACTACGCGTCGATCGCGCAGCAGATCCGCGACAACGACATCAGCTACAACGTCTACGCGGATAACGGCGAGCCGCGGCCGTGGGCGCTCGACCTCCTGCCGTTCCTGATCAGCGAGGCCGAGTGGGCGCATATCGAGCGTGGCGTGATGCAGCGCGCGCATCTACTCAATGCAATCGTTGCCGATATTTATGGGCCGCAAACCTTGCTCGAGCGTGGGCAGTTGCCGCCCGCGCTGGTGTTCGGGCATCCGGGTTATCTGCGGTCCGTGAAGGGCTTCACGCCGCCTGGCGGTCAATATCTGCAGGTGGTTGCCGTCGATCTGGCGCGTACGCCCAGTGGCAACTGGACCGTCATGGCGCATCGCACCGAGGCGCCATCCGGCCTGGGTTATGCGCTGGAAAACCGGCTGATCGTGTCGACGCTGTTCGCCGATCCGTTTCGCACGATGCGCGTGAGCCGCCTCGCGCCGACTTATTCGCAACTGATCGCGACGCTCGTGCAGGGCGCGCAGGCCACGATGCAGCACGACAGTTCGGGGGCCGACGGTTCGCCGCATATCGCGTTGCTTACGCCCGGGCCATTTAGCGAGACTTACTTCGAGCACGTGTTTCTCGCGCGGTATCTCGGCGTCACGCTGGTCGAAGGCAAGGACCTGACCGTGCGTGACGACATGCTCTATCTGAAGACGCTCGCCGGTCTCGAACGTGTACACGTCGTGCTGCGCCGTCTGGACGATGCGTTCTGCGATCCGGTCGAACTGCGCGCCGACTCCAGCATCGGCGTGCCGGGCCTGTTGCAGGTGATGCGCGCGGGCAATGTGATCGTATCGAACGTGCCGGGTTCGGGCTTTGTCGAATCGCCGGCCTTGCATGGCTTTCTGCCGGGCATCGCCGAAGTTTTACTCGACGAAGACCTCGTGCTGCCGAGCGTGGCGACCTGGTGGTGCGGCGAAAAGGCGGCGCGCGTCCACGCGTTCGGGCGTCTGGACGAAGCGTTCATTGTGCCGACCTGGCCGGTCGCGCCACGCGATGCGCCGCCCGGCATCGAACAGGGCAGACAGCGGTTGTCGACATGGCGCGAACGAATCGAAGCGATGCCCGACGCCTATACGATCCAGCAGCCGCAGCGCTTTTCCTGCACGCCGCGTTACGAGGACGGCACCATTGGCCGCCGTCCGTCGGTGCTGCGGGTCTTTGCGATTGCCGACTTCAACGGTGGCTGGCATGTGATGCCAGGCGGCTTCACGCGGATGGCCGCCGAGCGTCAGGCGACGGTGTCGATGCAATACGGCGGCAGTAGCGTCGATACGTGGGTGCTGTCGAGTCAGCCGACGTCGACCTTCACGTTGCTGCCCTCGCCGATGCAACCCGCCGACCTCGCGCGTAAGCATCGCACCGTCTCGAGCCGGGCGGCGGAAAACCTGTTCTGGGCCGGACGTTATGGCGAACGTGCCGAAAACAATGTGCGTCTGTTGCGCCTGATTCTCGGCTCACTGGAAGGCAACGACGCCGACGCGATGTTCCCTACGCTGGTCGAACTCGCCACACATTGTGGTCTCGTGCAATCCGGCGATATGTTCTCGCCGCATTCGCCGCAAGCATTCGAGCGCGCGCTGGTCGCGAACCTGAGCGAGAGCACCGGCGCTGCGAGCATCGGCCAGAATCTCAACTATCAGGCGCGTGCGAACGGCGAAGTGCGTGGGCGTCTGTCGAACGATCACTGGCGCACGATTCTCGCGGCGCGCAACGACTTTCGCGATGCGTTGCAGACGTTGATGCCGGCTGCGGGTTCTAACGGCAATGGTAATGGTAGTGGCGGTAGTGGTTCATCACAGGGCAACACAAATGGTAACGGCCGCGCCGAGCGTAGTGAACGCTACGACCGTTATGACCGTGTGACGCTGATGACCGCGCTCGAACGCCTGTCGGTGCAGTTGTCGGCGATTAGCGGCGCACAGGGCGACCGTATGACACGCGACGAAGCGTGGCGTCTGCTATTCGTAGGACGGCATATCGAACGGGTCTCGGCGATGACGTCGCTCTTGCGCGTGGTCGCCGATAAAGGCCAGCTCGCGACGCCGGCCGGGTTCGATCTGCTGCTGCAATTGTTCGACAGCACGCTGACGTATCGCTCGCTGTATCCGGGTCGTTTCGAAGTGCCGGCTTTGCTCGATTTGCTGGTGATCGAGCCGACTAATCCGCGCGGCGTCTACGGTGTCTATGAGCGCCTGCGCAAAAAGATCGACGAGATCTCCGTGGCCGCGGGCAGCATGCGGCATCGTCCATTTGCGGAATTGATGCCGCCGGCCGATGCGTT
>NZ_DASRSY010000374.1:0-4363 GCF_035656215.1 Paraburkholderia sp. | reverse complement strand
AACGGTTCACGGCCTGCTGGACCAACTCGCGTTGCGTTTCGGTGCCGCTCATCATCGATATCAGCGCGTCGAAGCCTTGACGCTGATGGAACGACTCTTCCTTGCAGATGCGGATCATGGCGCGTGCGTACGGGCCGTAAGTGCAGCGGCACAGCGGAATCTGGTTCATGATCGCCGCGCCGTCCACCAGCCAGCCGATGACGCCGACGTCTGCCCACGTGGGCGTGGGGTAATTGAAGATGCTCGAATATTTGGCTTTGCCCGAGTGCAACGCGGCGATCAACTGATCGCGCGACACGCCGAGCGTTTCCGCCGAGCTGTATAGATAGAGGCCGTGGCCGGCTTCGTCCTGCACTTTGGCCAGCAGGATCGCCTTGCGTTTCAGACTGGGCGCACGAGAGATCCAGTTGCCTTCCGGCAGCATGCCGACGATTTCGGAATGCGCGTGCTGTGAAATCTGCCGCACCAGCGTCTTGCGGTAGGCATCAGGCATCCAGTCCTGCGCCTCGATCTTGCCGTCGGCGGTCATGACCGCGTCGAATTGCGCCTGTTCGGGCGAACTCGCTGCCGCATCGAGCGGCGCGACGTTGCCGGGGATATCCAGGGATTGCGTGTACATGGGGACACTCTCAGCGGAAGTTGTCTGTGTCTGCGCAGTATAAACCAACCGACCGGTCGGTTAATAAATTTTTTGAGACGATCGGTTCTTACCGATAGGGAGACGGTGGGTTCGTCGGCGGGGCGTTTCGCTAGCGCCGCCGCCCCGCGCCGACACTTAACCTATAAAATTGCGAATTGGCCGCGATTTGCGGCCTTCCTGCATCCCCCGGTACTCATGTTACGTCTAAGCGAAATCAAACTCCCGCTCGATCATCCCGAAAGCGTTCTCGAAACCGCCGTCCGTGCGCGTCTCGCTGAACTCGGCGTGGACGAGAGCGGGCTTATCCGATACACCGTGTTTCGCCGCGCGCACGACGCGCGCAAGCGCGCCGACATCAAGCTCACTTACATCGTCGATGTCGAGGTGACGGATGAAGCGGCCGCGCTCAAGCGGCTCGCCGACGTGCCGCACTGCAGTGTGACGCCGGACATGGCGTACCGTTTTGTCGCTAAAGCACCGGCGCAGCTGACTTCTCCGCGCCCGGTCGTGATCGGCATGGGGCCTTGCGGGCTGTTTGCGGGGCTGATCCTCGCGCAGATGGGCTTCCGCCCGATCATTCTCGAACGCGGCAAGGCCGTGCGCGAGCGCACCAAGGATACTTTCGGCCTGTGGCGCAAGTCGGTGCTCAATCCTGAATCGAACGTGCAGTTCGGCGAAGGCGGCGCGGGTACTTTCTCGGACGGCAAGCTTTACAGTCAGATCAAGGACCCGAAGCATTACGGCCGCAAGGTGCTCGATGAATTCGTCCGCGCGGGTGCGCCCGAGGACATTCTTTATCTGAGCCGGCCCCATATCGGCACGTTCCGCCTCGTCAGCATGGTCGAAAAGATGCGCGCGACTATTCACGAATTGGGCGGCGAGGTGCGTTTCGAGACGCGGGTCGACGATATCGAGATCGAGCAGGGCAAGGTGCGCGGGCTCAAGCTGTCGACGGGCGAGCATTTGCGCTGCGACCATGTGGTGCTGGCGGTCGGTCATAGCGCGCGCGATACATTCCAGATGCTGAGTGACCGTGGCGTCTATCTCGAAGCGAAGCCGTTTTCGCTCGGGTTTCGAATCGAGCATCCACAAGGGTTGATCGATCGCAGCCGTTTCGGCAAGTTCGCGGGCCACAAGCAACTGGGCGCCGCCGACTATAAGGTGGTGCATCACTGCAGCAATGGGCGCGCGGTTTATAGCTTCTGTATGTGTCCGGGCGGCACGGTGGTCGCGGCGACTTCCGAGCCGGGCCGCGTGGTGACCAACGGCATGAGCCAGTACTCACGGGCAGAGCGCAATGCCAACGCTGGGATTGTTGTCGGCATCACGCCGGACGATTATCCGGGCGGTCCGCTCGCCGGCATCGCCTTCCAGCGCAAATGGGAAGAGCGGGCGTTCGAACTGGGCGGCGGCAACTATATGGCCCCGGGGCAGCTGGTTGGCGACTTTATCGCCGGGCGGCCGTCTACATCACTGGGTTCCGTGGTGCCGTCATATAAGCCGGGCGTGCATCCGACCGATCTCAGCACCGCGCTGCCCGACTACGTGATCGAAGCGATTCGCGAAGCGTTGCCGCAGATGGACAAGAAGATCGCCGGATTTGCCATGCATGACGCCGTGCTGACCGGCGTCGAGACGAGAACGTCGTCGCCGATTCGCGTGCGGCGCCGGGATGATTATCAGAGCATGAATGTCGAGGGCTTGTATCCGGCCGGCGAGGGCGCGGGGTATGCCGGTGGGATCTACTCGGCAGCCATCGACGGGATCGAAGTGGCCGAAGCGCTTGCGTTGAAGATGACTGGAGCGTCGGCCTGATTTGTAATGCGTCTGCGCTCGCATCGAATGGTTGCGGCGCAGGCTGCCTGATCTGAGTGGGGCCTTTATGCGTTGTGCGGCCTCAGCCGATTGGCTGCTTCGCAGAGGTTGCGCCTGAGGTCCCCTGAGGTTCCGGGTGAGCTGCTAGTGCCGGACGAGCCGAATGAGTCCGGTTCCGCCAGGTCCGCGCGAATGCGCATACCGTCTCGAGGCCCGTTCGCCGCCGCAGCCCTAATACCAGGCGTGGGCGATTGCACAATACCGTTCGCACGGTCAGCCGCGATGGCCATGGCGATCGGGCACAATGCACGTTTCGCCTCGAACTGACCACCCGAATGACCATTCGCACCCTGGCTGCCGCATGTGGCGCGGCGCTGCTTTGCCAATTTGCCGTTTCATCGAGTGTGTTTGCCGCCGACGCCCCGACGCACTGGGTCACCGCATGGGCAACGGCGTTGCAACCTATCCCGCAACGGTCGGATTTACCGCCGTTATACCGCGCCCCTGAAGTAGCAGGCCGCACGGTTCGCCAGATCGTTTATCCGACACTGTCCGGTAAATCCGCACGAATTCATCTCAGCAACGAGTACGGCAAGACTGCGCTCGTCATCGACGAACTGCGCATCGCGCGCTCGGTCGGCGGCGCGGCAGCGTTGGGCAATGGCGAGACGCGCGTGACGTTTGGCGGTAAGCGCTCCGTGAGCATACCGGCAGGCGGAGAGTTGGACAGCGACCCGGTTGCTATCGACATCGCGGAAGGTTCACCTTATGCGATCAGTGCATTTACGGGGCCGGAACAACGCATCGTGGCGTGGCACCGGGTCTCGAATCAGTTGAATTATGTTTCCGCACCGGGGAATCACACTGCCGATACCTCCGCTGATTCGTTTCGTGGCCGGTTCACGCAATATGTGTGGGTGACGGGTTTGTCGGTGGATGCGCCGTCATCGGCCGCCATCGCCGCGATCGGCGACTCGATTACCGACGGCATGCGCTCCAGCCTGAATCAGAATCGGCGCTGGCCGGATGCGCTGGCTCGTCGGCTCGCCGGCACCGGCGACCGTTCAACGGCGATCGTTAATCTTGGCATCAGTGGCAATCGCTTACTGAGTGACTCACTCTGCTACGGCGACGCGCTCGTCCGTCGTTTCGACCGGGACGTGCTGGAACGCCCCGGGGTCAAGACGGCCATTCTGCTGATCGGAATCAACGACATCAACTTTGCGGCGATGCCGGCGCGGGGCGGCCTTGACTGCGACTCCCCGCATACTTCGGTGACAGCCACCGACCTGATTGCCGGCTACCAGCGGGTGATTGCGGATGCGCGACACCGGGGTGTGAAGGCGTTCGGCGCGACGTTGACGCCGGCATCGCTGCCGGCGCCGCGGGAGGCTATCCGGCTTGCGGTCAACCAGTGGATTCGGACCAGCCACGCTTTCGACGGCGTTGTAGATTTTGACGCCGCACTACGCGACCCGGCGCAACCGAATCGCCTGCAGCGCGCCTTTGACAGTGGCGACCATATCCATCCCAGCGACGCCGGATATGGCGCAATGGCCGAAGCGGTTCCGGTGGCTGCTTTAGTGAATTCAACCCGGAAGTGAGTGGCCAAAAAAAGATTTTCGTCAAACCCTTGTCATATGGCCGATGTTCACCTATGATTCGCCTCCTCGTTTGCGAACGAGGGCCGCTGTAGAAACAGGCGGTCGTAGCGTCAACAAGGTTTTAAGCGAAAGCGGAAAAATGTTGTTGACGAAACGAAAAAGATTCTCCATAATCTCGTTTCTCTGCTGCAGATGCAGCGACGCAGAACGAAGCGGTGCCGGGTGGTTGTGAGGTTGGCGACAGCGGTGCGGTTTTGGTGGTGGATGCGGACTCGATCTTTAAAAATTAACAGCCGATAAGTGT
>NZ_DASRSY010000373.1:0-4088 GCF_035656215.1 Paraburkholderia sp. | reverse complement strand
GACCTTCGTCTCCGATCTGGTCGGAGAAGCCGATCTGTCGAATGCGGTCGCGCTGAACTCTACCTCGTTCAACGCGGCGCGCATGATCGGACCCGCCGTCGCGGGGCTCCTGATCGCCTCGGTGGGTACCGGCTGGGTGTTTCTGATCAACGCGCTCTCTTTCGTCGCCGTGCTCTTTTCGCTGCGCACGCTACGCCTCAGCGAGCTGAATCTGAAGCCCCGCGCGACACGTACACGCGGCAGCTTTGTGGAAGGCTTCAAGTATGTGTGGACGCGCCCCGATCTGAAAGCTGCGCTGTTGATGCTGTTTCTGATCGGCACCTTCGGGCTGAACTTCCCGATCTTCATCTCGACCATGTCGGTCACCGCGTTTCATGCGGGCGCGAGCCAATACGGTGTGTTGAGCTCGACCATGGCAATCGGCTCGGTTACTGGTGCGCTGCTCGCCGCGCGCAGAGCGAAACCTCGTATGGCCCTGTTGCTCGGCGCAGCGACGATTTTCGGCGTGGGCTGCACGGTCGCCGCGGTGATGCCGAACTATGTGCTGTTCGGGCTCGCACTCGTCGTCATCGGCATGTCGACGCAGACGTTCACCACCTCGACGAACAGCCTCGTGCAACTTTCCACCGAGCCGGCCATGCGTGGCCGGGTGATCGCGATCCTGCTGGCCATCGCGCTAGGTGGCACACCGCTCGGCGCGCCGGTTGTCGGCTGGGTCGCGGATCGCTTCGGGCCGCGTTGGGCGCTCGGCGTCGGCGCTGCATCGGGCTTCGCGGCAGCGATAGTCGGTTTGATCTATCTGGTGAAGTATCGTCAGTTGCGCGTCTATGTCGAAGCGGGCTGGTTGCGCTACAGCGTCGACAGCCCGCGTCAGGCGCCGCTTTATGTCAGCCCGGCTACTGCGGTGCAGAATGCCGTGTTGAGTGAAGCGGAAGAGGATTCGTCGGCTGGTGTTTAAGGGCTGCGGCACGATAAGCAGTAGCCGGTGCTTCGGAATGAATGCGTGATCGCAACCGCGCCACCACCTGGTGTGATAGTGGGTTCGGTCACGGATCGTTTCGGCCCGCGTTGCGAATTCGACGGCACATTAAAAAACCGCGCCTGAAATCAGGCGCGGTTTTTTTCATTACGGCAATAGTGCTCTATCGGTTACTTCGCAACCGGCATCGTGAATTCAGCGCCCTTCGCGATGCTGTCCGGCCAGCGCTGCATGATGCTCTTGTAGCGCGTATAGAACCGCACACCCTCTTCGCCATATGCATGGTGATCGCCGAATAGCGAACGCTTCCAGCCGCCAAACGAATGCCATGCCATCGGCACCGGAATCGGCACATTGATGCCGACCATGCCCACCTGAATCTGCCGGCCGAACGCGCGCGCCACGCCGCCATCCGACGTAAAGAGCGATACGCCGTTGCCGAACTCGTGCGCGTTGATCAACTCGACTGCGCTCGCGAAATCGGGCACACGGACCACCGCCAGCACCGGGCCGAAGATTTCTTCCTTGTAGATCTTCATCTCCGTGCCGACCTGGTCGAACAGCGTACCGCCGATGAAGAAACCGTCTTCGTTCACGACCGGATGCGTACGACCATCGACGATCAGTTTCGCGCCTTCCGCCACGCCCGAGTCGATATAGCCGGCCACCTTGGCCTTATGTTCCGCGGTAACCAACGGACCCATTTCAGCGTCGAGGTTCTCGCCGTTCTTGATCACCAGCGACTTCACGCGCGGCACCAGACGCTCGATCAGTTCATCAGCGACATTGCCAACCGCCACCGCGACCGAGATCGCCATGCAGCGCTCGCCTGCCGAACCGTAGGCGGCGCCGATCAATGCATCGACCGCCTGGTCCAGATCGGCATCCGGCATCACCACCAGATGATTCTTCGCGCCGCCAAGCGCCTGCACGCGTTTACCGCGCTTCGATGCTTCCGTGTAGATGTATTCGGCGATCGGCGTGGATCCGACAAACGACAGCGCCGCGACGTCCGGGTGTTCGATCAGCGCATCCACGGCCACCTTGTCGCCGTTCACGACGTTGAACACGCCATCGGGCAAACCGGCTTCCTTCAGCAGTTCAGCAATGCGCAACGACGCGGACGGGTCACGCTCCGACGGCTTCAGCACGAACGTATTGCCGCAGGCAAGCGCCACCGGGAACATCCACATCGGCACCATCACCGGGAAATTGAACGGCGTGATGCCCGCCACCACGCCCAGCGCCTGACGCAGATTCCAGTTGTCGATGCCACCGCCGATCTGGTCGGTGAAATCGGTCTTCAGCAGATTCGGAATGCCGCAAGCGAACTCGACGACTTCAATACCGCGCACCACTTCGCCTTGCGCGTCCGTGAACACCTTGCCGTGTTCGCGTGTGATCAGCATGGCGAGTTCGTCGTGGTGCCTGTTCAGCAGTTCCTTGAATTTGAACAGAATGCGTGCCCGCTTGATCGGCGCGGTTTCGCTCCAGGCGGGAAAAGCGGCCTTGGCAGCCTTGACCGCCGCATCCACTTCCTCGACCGATGCCAAAGCGACCGAGCCGGTCACCTGACCGGTAGCGGGATTGAACACGTCCTTGACGCGGCCGCTAGTCGACGCAGCCGGCGCGCCACTGATGTAATGGCCTAACTGCTGCACCGACAGCTTCGCTTGTTCGTTCACTGCATTCATTTCGTTACCTCGTGTTCGGGATAGGCCGCAAGGGTTGACCTGCCAACTGTATCGACGGTGCCGGTCATATTCCCGATACAGCACAATAAAACCGCGCCTCACTGTATTGTTTTTTGCGCGGCAACTGTACTGGCCGGTGTACCGGCGTTACTCGAAAAGCCGATTGTGTCCACGGTCGATGATCCGCTCAGGCGTCAGCGCCATTGCTCAGTCAATTCGTTCGCCAGCACCATCTTCTCGCGGACGAGTTCGGTCAAACCGGCGTCCGCTCCGCTCTGCGTCTTAAGGAATTTCAACGCTGCGGAATGAACCGCTCGCATCGAGCGGCCATCGATCCCAGCCATGCGCGCCGCGCTGCGGCGCGTTTCCTCGACCAGATCGCGCGCGCTGCTGAAGTCGGGTGACAAGCCACTCTGCGCCTGAAACGCGGCACGCAATCCGGCCGCATAGTCGCGCGACTGTCCCAACCGGTCGACGTCGATCATCAGGTCGACGCCGTCCGCCATCCGCAACACACAGAGAATCCACAACGCGACGAACGCCCGATACGCATTGTTGCCTTCCGCCGTGCGTGCATATTGCTCGCAGGCTATGGCGTAGGCGTCATCCGAAGTCGGCACGGCGGGCGGCAAGCTCACGCCGCAGATTTCGATGGCCTGCCGGACCAGGGGATCCGACTGATTCAGGCCCAGCACGCGAAACGGTGCGGCCACGAAGAACGGATTGCCCCATTGCTGATTAAGCAGCCACCCCGAGGCAAACTGCGAGGCGGGATTTCGCAACACAGCCGCATGCATGGCGTGCGGGAAGGCGCGCTTGAGCCACGGCAAGCGTCCAGACGAACGGCAAAATTTGAAGACGGGTACGCTGCCTTGCGCGGCGGTCCGCTCGCACAGATGGGTCAAATAAGCCTGCAGCGCGGGAAATTCCATATCCGGCACAGTCGAAAATCGATCGGTATCGAAGCGTTTCCTGTATCCGTCTACACCGCGCGCACCCGCTTGCAGAAACGGCCGGTATTCTTCGAAATACGGCGCGGCGAGCGGCGGATGTCCAGAGGTCAGTGTAGGACGGGACGCGGAAACGTCGGCGAGGCTCAGGTCAGCGAGCACGTTGCTGAACGGTTCATAGAATCCGGTCACGGAATCGAGTGCGCGCAGACGCGACCAGATCCATGTTCCGGCGCTGCGCCACCCCGTGTGCAGAAATACCCCCTGTTTCAGGGCGCTGTGTTGCGGGTCTTCGGCTGGCTGGGAAGCGGGATCGTTCGGCATGCTAGTGTCGTGAGTTAGAAGTTCGTTGAATCACTTCCCGGTTCTTTCCGGAATGACAAAGTGCTGATAAAAAAGTCGCTCGGACTCGCGCAGTCCTTCTTCCGTAAAGATCACGGACTTCGTCTTGTTCACAGGGTCTTC